>CABTXD010000033.1:0-29985 GCA_902488665.1 uncultured Prevotella sp.
GCTCAATCCCGAAAGTGACTCCTGAAATTCAAACAGGGCGGGACTGCGATTTTTGTGATCAGTATTTCACCTCGATTCTTGAATGTTTTAACATCCAAAGGTAGTCATTTTGGGCGAGTTGACCAAATTTTACACAACATAAATATTTAATTATCAGATAGTTATAGTTAATTAGCAGACCCTATTTAGTTGAAAAACGTCTGGCACTAATCTTTGTCAGAGGTTATGATTTGGCCCAACTCCTGATAGAACGTCTCCACCTCGCCCAAATAAGTTTTCAATATCTTCCCATCGGGACCTATCAGCACCTTATAAGGATAGCCTTTCACCCTATATGCGGTCTCGACCTTCGCATCGGCATCTCTCACCTGCGGCCACGGCAACTGGTATTTCTCCAAAGCCTGTTTCCATTTTTCGGCTTTGTCGTTGCAATCGATGCCCACAAACTCAATGCGGTCGCCGTATTGGGCATAGCATTCTTTCATTTTGGGAAATCCCTTGATACACCATGTGCACCATGAGCCCCAGAAGTCCAGCAGCACATATTTGCCCTGCAGGGAACTGAGCGTGAGCGTATCGCCCTGCGGCGTGGGGAGGGAAAAATCGGGGGCCATCGCGCCGACTTTAGCTGTGTCGGCCACTTCTTTTCGAGCTTTCCTCATCACGGCCATCCGCTCGAAGGCTTCCTGCCACATATCCAAATATCCTTTGAAACGACCGTTGCGCACTGCGGGACTAAGCTTCCGTATGACCGGAACCACACGGTCCATATTCACGTCAAGCACTAAAGTCGCCGTGGCGTCCTCGTCGGGATGCTGTACGATGTACTCCTCGACCACAGAGTGCATGCGCCGATTGATGTCACGGTTGGCGGCTTTGCGTATGCTGTCGAGCCGAACGGCATTGTCACCGGCAGCCACTCCCGCCTCATACTCTTTTTTGGCGATGCCAAATTCCTTGTGGAAAGGCCTTCCCACGTCCGTCACTTTGGCGTACTGCTGATAGAACGCGCTGCCTGAAATGCGGACGCTGTACTCGTCGATGAAATCTCCTTCTATGTTGACAAATTCGTTGGGGACAAAGAAAAAGTACATGACCTTTTTGGGACTGGATTTCAACCGAAGACTCCCTTGGTAGGCCTTGTCTATAGAAAGCGAAAAATTAAAATGGCCGTTGTTGACGGGCGTAGCAAAATTGATAATCTTCTTGTCCGGGTTTCGCTCTACATACTCCACGAGGATGGAGTCGTTTCCAACGTCGGTCAGTGCGCCGCTCATCGTAAAATTGCTCTGTGCCGAGGCCTCTGACGAAAACAGCCACGTTGCCACCGACAAAATAAAGAATTTCAATTTAAATGCTCTTTTCATCTTATTGGGATTTAAAGTTGTTTTCCAATGTTTCGGCAAGCAGCCTCATTCACGACAAAATTCGGTAAAATAGTTGATTTGTCAAAGTGTTTTCGTTCTGCTTCTTTAATGTTTTAACAACCAAAGGTAGTCATTTTTGGAGAATTATACAAATATTACGATATATATATCAAAAAGGTAGATTCAACTTCAAAATTTTTTTCATCCCGCTCGCAAGGGATGGCAAGTCGGGCTTCTTGCATTATGCACGCAACTACCTGAAATCCAACGCATTGACAAAAATCCCAAAACCGCGTTTCAATAGCATAGAGATTGGAGCGCAAAGGCAACGAGATTGGCGGTTAAAGTCAAAGAGATTGGCGGGTAAAAGCATGGAGATTGAAACCCATCGCCCATGCGCTGTGTGATGGCGGAAGCGGAAGGGAGCAGAACAGATGATGGCATGCTTGGCCTGGAAGTGACAAATAATCGGCAGAGCAAAGCATAATTCATGAATTTTTTACTAACTTTGCAAACAGATGGCTCGAGCCGGAAAGTCAGCTGGCAACGGCCCACAACAACGATTTTGGAACAGTGAAATTCAGCGAAGTAATCGGACAGGAAGACGCTCAGGCGCGCCTTTTACAGCTGGTGCGCGAGAACCGTGTGCCCCATG
This sequence comes from uncultured Prevotella sp., assembly GCA_902488665.1. Classification (GTDB taxonomy): domain Bacteria; phylum Bacteroidota; class Bacteroidia; order Bacteroidales; family Bacteroidaceae; genus Prevotella. Next base: position 2,023 of record CABTXD010000033.1, read on the forward strand.
CCATCATGCTTTGCGGTCCGTACGGCAGTGGCAAGTTGGCCTTGGCGCTGGCTTTCGCCTCCTATTTGCTGGGCGAACGCAACGAAGAGGGGCTGTCGGTGCTGAACAACGACCATGCCGTGACCAATGCCGAGGCCATGCTGCGCAACTGGGAGCATCCCGATTTGCACTTCACCTTCCCCGTGATTCGGCCAACAGGCACCTCGTCTGACCACAAGATGGTGAGCGACGACTTTGGCAGGGAGTGGCGAACGCTGCTGAAAGAAGGTGCTTATTTCAGCATGGATCAATGGCTCGACCGCATGAAGGCCACCACGCAGCAAGCCCAAATATTTGAGGCAGAGAGCGATGAGCTGACCCGCAAGCTGAGTTTGAAATCGAGTCAGGGCGGTTATAAAATCTCCCTCATCTGGCTGCCCGAGCGCATGAATCAGGTTTGTGCCAACAAACTGCTCAAGCTACTGGAAGAGCCGCCCCTGCAAACCCTGTTTATCCTGGTGTGCGAGGAGCCCGAAAAACTGCTCGAAACCATCCGAAGTCGCGTGCAACGCATCGACGTGAGGCGCATTGACGACCAGTCCATTGAGCAGGCGTTGGTAGAAAAACGCGGACTGGAAGCCGACATGGCGCACCGCATAGCACGCACGGCCAACGGCAACTGGCTGAAAGCGCTGGAGACATTGGATGCTGACAACGAGAACAGACAGTTTCTGGAAACGTTTAAACAACTGATGCGACTGGCGTACATGCGCAACGTGAAGGAGCTAAAGAAATGGACAGAGGGCGTTGCCGGCTACGGAAGAGAGAAGCAGCGGCGCATGCTGGACTACTTCAGCAGAATGGTTCGCGAAAACTTTATGTACAACTTCCGTCTGCCCGAGCTGAACTACATGACGATGGAAGAGGAGGATTTTGCCAAGAACTTCGCCCGATTCATCAACGAAGCCAACGTCATGGAGATTGAAGAACTGTTCGCCTCGGCACGAAGAGACATCGGGCAAAACGCCAATGCAAAGATTGTTTTCTTTAACATGGCGTTGGAAATGATTGTTCTGCTCATCAAAAAATAACAATATATACAAGAATGTCGTCCACGAGAAGGCACACCGCCGACAACCGTGACAGCGGCATTCTTCCACTCAACTTTTACACAATGGATTACAAAAATATGAAATTCAAGATAGCCAACGGGTGTGACAGAGGCCTTTGCCGACACTCGTGTGGCCGCCAAGACAAGCAGTTGAACACCTATGACTGGCTGGCCGACATCCCAGGCAACAACCTGACGACCGACTTGGTAGAGGTTCAGTTCAAGAATACCCGAAAGGGATATTTCCACAACGTGAACGGGTTGGACCTGAAAAAGGGCGACATCGTGGCCGTGGAAGCCAATCCGGGACACGACATTGGCGTGGTGACGCTCACCGGAAGCCTGGTGAAGCTGCAAATTAAGAAGGCTAATCTGAAATCGCAAGATGAGATTAAACGCATCTACCGCATCGCCAAAGAGGTGGACATGGAGAAATACAGGGAGGCGAAGGCTCGCGAACACGACACCATGATACAGAGTAGAAAGATTGCGAAGGATCTTGGTTTGCAAATGAAGATAGGCGACGTGGAGTATCAGGGCGATGGCAACAAGGCCATCTTCTACTATATCGCCGACGAACGCGTTGACTTCAGGCAACTCATCAAAGTGCTGGCCGATACTTTCCACGTGCGCATTGAGATGAAACAGATTGGTGCCCGGCAGGAAGCAGGGCGCATTGGCGGCACCGGACCTTGCGGTAGAGAGCTTTGCTGCGCCACCTGGATGAAGAATTTCGTGTCGGTTAGCACCAATTCGGCACGCATCCAAGACATCTCGTTGAACCCACAAAAGTTGGCCGGAATGTGCGCCAAGCTGAAATGCTGCCTCAACTATGAGGCCGACGACTATCTGGAAGCCAGTCGGAAACTGCCCAGCAGGGAGATTGTATTGCACACGGTGGACAAGGATTATTATCATTTCAAGGCAGATATCCTCACAGGTATGGTGACCTACACCAGTGAAAAGAACGCTGCAGTGGACCTCGAAACGATTGACATCCAGCGCGTTCAAGAAATCATCGAGATGAACAAGCGGGGCGAAAAGCCGGCTTCGCTCTTGAATGATGGGCAGAAGAAAGAAGAACCCAAGCACAAGGATTTGCTTGCCGGTGCAGACATCAGTAGGTTTGACAAGAACAAAAACCGAAAGAGAAAGCCCAACACGGAGGCTTCAGAAGGCAATGCAAGACGGGGAAACAATAACAATCGGCGCAGAAACAACCAAAACCGCAGGTCGAGAACAGACCGAAAAGACAATCAAGAACGTCAGGCAGATAATTGATAAGACATGAGAAAGTTGGGGGTAGCACTCATCCTTTGCATCCTTTTTGCAGCTTGCAACGAAAAAAAAGTGTATGACACCTTTCGTCATACACCGCTTGCAGGCTGGGAAAAGAATGACAGTTTGGCGTTTGATGTACCCAAGTTGAAAGCATCGGGACACTACCTATCGGCGTTGGCCCTGCGAATCAACAACGAATATCCGTTCATGGGACTCACGCTCATCGTTGAGCAAACCGTTCATCCGGCGCATACCAAATACGTCGACACGCTCAATTGCGCGCTCATTGGTGCCAATGGGGTGCCCAAGGGAAAAGGAATTGGCTACTATCAATATGCGTTTGACATCACTTCGATGGACTTACACGAAGGTGATTCGCTGCACATCAGCGTGCGTCATGACATGAAGAGAGAGATTTTACCAGGCATCAGCAACGTTGGAGTGAGCCTCACGAAACGATAAAGGGCTTGGGGTTTTTGAGCGATTGGTAGCTTAGGTGTGCACCAAGTTGCGCCCCGCGTCAATCCTGAGGAAGATGAACAACAGGAGCGTGAAGCCCCAAAGCGACGAACCGCCATAACTAAAAAACGGCAACGGAATGCCGATGACAGGCGTAAGTCCCAGCACCATGCCCACGTTGATGAAGACATGGAACAGAAAAATGCTGGCCACACAATAGCCATAAATGCGCCCAAAAGCAAACGGTTGGCGTTCGGCCAGTTTGATGAGTCGCAAGATTAATGCCAAGAAAAGCACCAATACGCCGGCAGAACCAATGAATCCTTCTTCCTCTCCCACCGTACAGAAGATGAAATCGGTGTCTTGTTCGGGCACAAACTTCAGCTTGGTTTGGGTTCCATTGAGGAATCCTTTCCCCCTTAGTCCGCCCGCTCCAATGGCAATCTCACTCTGATGAACGTTATAACCCGCACCGGCCACATCTTCTTCCAGCCCCAAAAGCACGGTGATGCGCACGCGTTGGTGCGGTTTCATCACGTTATTGAGCACGTAGTCGGCCGAATAGAAGAACACAATCGAACCAACAGCAAAAAGTGCGATGTAGAGATAACTCCTCATTTGGCTGGCCAGCCAACAATAAGTCAAATAACCAATCAGCACGATGGACACGATGAGCTGCACCCAAACCACGTCAAAAGGAAGCACAAACTGCGCAAAAAGCAGCGATAGTGCGGTGACTCCCAAGCAAACCAACAAGATAAAACGGGCTTGCCGCTTATCCTTACAGTAGAGATACACCATCGAAGCCGAGAACAACTGTACCAACAACAGCACCATGAACTTGCCCGCAGAAACGGGTAACGACCACAATGCGGTATCTTCATACTTGATACCTAACACGAAATAAATCACCATTGCCACGCCTGTAAACAACACACTGCCTGGCATTCCCTCGCGATAGAACATCAGGAAGAACGATAAATAAACCAAGGCAGAACCTGTTTCTTTCTGCGCAATGATGAAGAGCATGGGCAACAAGACGATGCCAATGGCGATGGCAAAGTCTTTCCATTGATGAATGTCAAAGCCATAGCGCCCCATGAACTTCGACACGGCCAACGCTGTTGCAAACTTCGCAAACTCTGCGGGCTGCAATCTTATCGGTCCCAGCACCAACCATGAGCGCGAACCCTTGATGTCATGCGGATTAAAGATGGTGGCAAAGAGCAGCACGAGGAATGCAACATAGATGATATACGAGAACATATCGTAGAATCTGTCATCGAGTAAAACCAGCACCATGCCTAAGAAAACGGAGGTGGCAATCCACACAATCTGCATACCCGACCGCGTACTGAGGCTGAAAATATCGGTGTCGCCGTATGTATAGCTGGCTCCACACACGCTGAGCCACCCAAAGATGAGCAGCGCAATGTAGATGAGAATGGTCCACCAGTCAAGTGAACGAAACACTCCAGAGGGTTTATCGGTTACTCGAGCCATATCCTATTCGACGATTTTGCATTGTTTTTGCTTTCGCTTCCGATGCCGGAGAAAGCGATCCTTTAATATATTGTTCCATCATGAGAGAACCGATGGGTACACCGAATTCGGCTCCAAATCCTCCATTCTCCACATAAACGGCGATGGCAATCTTTGGGTTGTTCATCGGAGCGAAGCCCATGAAGACCGAATGGTCGTGTCCCCGATTCTGCGCCGTACCTGTCTTTCCGCACACAGCATAATCAGCTCGGTTGGCTGCTCGGCAGGTTCCGCGCTCAACAGCCGAACGCATTCCCGCCACAACATATTCGTAAGCCCGCTTATTAGCCTTGGTGTAATGGCGGCGAGTGAACAGGGTATCGAGCGGTTCGCCTTGCACTTTGCGCACCACATGCGGCACATGATAGTAGCCTCGGTTAGCAATGGTTGCCCCAAGATTGGCAATTTGCAAGGGAGTGAGGTTCACTTCGCCCTGTCCAATGGAGATACTAATGATGGTTAAGCCATTCCATGAGCCATGATAGGCTTTGTCATAGAAGGCCGAATTGGGTATCAATCCGCGCTTTTCACTTGGCAAATCGATGCCAAGTTTATAGCCAAAGCCCATGCTCACCATGTAATCGCGCCAAGTGTCCATGGCGGTTTGCACGTTTTTGTATTTGCGTCGGTTGCCTATCATATAGTACAATCCCCAACAGAAATAAGCGTTGCACGACGTACTGATGGCTGGTACCAGCGCCAAGGGTGAGGCATGACCGTGACAACCCACGTGAAGTCCGCGGTAATAGAATCCGCGATGGCAGGCGAATGGCGTGGATGGAGAGATAATTCCCTCCGAAAGATAGGTCAAAGCCTGGGTAGTTTTGAAGGTTGACCCTGGTGGATACTGACCCATGATGCTGCGGTTCAGCAGCGGCTTCCATTGGTTTCGCTGCAACGCATGATGTACTTTCCCCCTTTTCTTCCCCACCATCCAACGCGGATCGTAGGTGGGTGACGACACCATGCACAGCACTTCGCCAGTGGAAGGCTCAATGGCAACGATGCTTCCTATCTTTCCTTGCAGCAATCTCTCACCCAACGCTTGCAGATTAAGGTCGAGAGATAGGGTGAGATTCTTGCCTGGAATGGGCTTAGTATCAAGCTCGCCGTTTTGATAACTCCCTTGAACTTTTCCATGTACGTCACGCAACAAGATTTGAACACCTTTCTGTCCACGCAGCTGTTTCTCGTAAGAACGCTCCACACCTAACTTTCCTATATAGTCGCCAGCCTGGTAATAGTCGTCCCCTTCGATGTCACTTGGCGAAACCTCGGCCACATCTCCCAACACATGTGCTGCGTAAGGATATTGATATTGCCGAATGCTTCGCTTCTGAACATAGAACCCCGGGAAGCGATACATCTTCTCTTGAAACACGCTGAACTCTTTGTCGCTCAACTGACTCATGAAGAGTTGTTGCGTAAAACGCGAATAACCGGGGTTTTTGTTTCTATCCTTAATCTCGGCCATGCGCACTTTAAAAAAGTCTTTGGTAATGCCCAAGGCTTCGCAAAACTCGAGGGTGTCAATCCTGTTTTTCTGCTCATTCATCACCACCATGATGTCGTAAGCAGGCTGGTTGTACACCATGAGTTTGCCATGGCGATCGGTAATGATGCCACGAGAGGGATAATCTATCTTTTTGAGGAAGGCGTTACTGTCGGCATTCTTCTTATAATCATCGCTTAACAACTGCAAGGTAAACAGACGAATGATATAGATGACCACAATCACGATGGCCACCCCGGCTATGACATATCTACGTTTTTCAAGATTATAATCCTTCATTCATCCGCAAAAAAAGCCTCATCAACCCACTAATCCTTCCGCATGTTTTCTAAAGTGAGCAGCAATATTAACGTTAGTATGGTGCTACCGACCACGCATTTGAGCCATTGCATCCAGTTGAAGAAGCTGAAAGCCTCGAGCGTGAAAAAGACAATGCAGTACAAAAACACCAGCAACAACGCATAATTCAAGAACGATGCCACGCCCAACGACCGCATGGACGGCTGCAAATCATCAGCACTCTCGCGCGGCAAGAACAACATCAGCACGTAAGGTTGCAGCAAACCGATGAACGTCATGCTGGCTGCTGCCAATCCAGGGGTGTTTGAAAAGATGTCAACACATAAGCCCCCTAAGAATCCACAACACAAGATTGCCCACTTAGGGAAGTTGCGTCGGAACAGCAACATAACGTAGACATACAGCAAAGGGGTGGCGAAACCAAAGAGATGGATATGGTTGAACACCAACACTTGCAGCAACAAGAGCAGGACAAAGAATGATATTCCTTTCAACATGTCTATACTCATATCCAATAACTTTAATTATCTTTCACTTCCATCGAATCACGCGCAGCCCTCATCACCTCAATTCGCTCTTTCATCAGCGTGTTGTCAATGACTGAAACATCGCGCAATGTGGCGAAATCGGTGGCGAGTTGAACACACAACCGATACGAAACGCCATCAGGAGAGTTGTAAACATGCAAAATCTTTCCAACCAAAATACCTGGCGGAAAGACCGATGAGTAACCACTGGTTACGATATTTTCGTGCAATTTGAAGCGTGCGTGCCGTGGAATGTCATCCAAAAAGGCCTGATCGGTGGAGCCTCCCTGCCAATTGAGAAAACCAAAATAGTCGCGATTCTCAATCTTACAACTCACATTCGACTTTGTGTTGAGCAACGGAATCACGACGGCATAGTGCGGAGAAACCAAATATACAATCCCCACAACGCCTGTCCCACTGACCACACCCATGTCTTTTCGCACGCCGTCTACCGACCCCTTATCAATAGTAATGAGGTTGTTGGCATCCTTCAAAGAGTTGCTCACCACCTTGGCAGGAATCTGCTTAAACTGGGACAACTGCTGGGTGACATCGGCCTTGACATAAGATGAATCCTTCGTCACAGCCGTCAGCTTCTCTGAAAGCTCCACTACTTTTTGCTCTAAAGCCAGATTTCGTTGAGTCAAATGCTGGTTGACCGTGGCCAATGAGAAGAATTTTTCCAGTTGCGAACTCCACTCATAAACCTTTCCCGTCACGACATTCGCAGACGAGAACCACACGCTGTTCTGGTAACTGTTGTACCTGAACAGCAACGTAAAACTGATAGCTTCAAGCAATATAAAAACAAACCAATGGTGGTGTTTTGCAAGAAACTCAATGAGATTCCGCATGCATACAATTGATTTTCAGTGTCACAAACCCTTAACCGTTATCTCATCAAGAACGAGAAGCGGTCTACATTCTTCAAAGCGATGCCTGCTCCCTTTGCCACACTGTGCAATGGATCTTCTGCAATGTGGAAAGGAATGTTGATTTTGTCAGTCAATCGCCTGTCAAGTCCGCGCAGCAAGGCGCCGCCACCACTGAGATAGATGCCGTTTTTCACAATGTCAGCGTACAATTCTGGCGGAGTTGCCTCCAAAGCAGACAGCACTGCATTCTCTATCTTGGCCACGGTCTTATCCAAACAGTGTGCTATTTCTTGATAGCAAACAGGCACCTCCATCGGCAAAGCCGTGATGCGGTTAGGTCCATGAACCACATAATCTTCAGGAGCCTCTTCGCCCAAATCGGTCAACGCAGAGCCAACGTGAATCTTAATACGTTCTGCCATGCGCTCGCTGACCTTGACATTGTGCTGCCTGCTCATGTATTCTTGGATGTCGGCCGTCAAGTCATCACCAGCCGTACGAATGGAGTTGTTCGACACGATGCCGCCCAACGAGATCACAGCAATCTCGGTACTGCCGCCACCGATGTCCACAATCATGTTGCCTTCGGGTGCCTCTACGTCGATACCGATACCAATGGCGGCCGCCATCGGTTCGAAAATCAGGTAAACATCACGACCGTCGGCATGTTCTGCCGAGTCGCGTACGGCACGAAGTTCCACCTCGGTACTGCCCGAAGGAACCCCGATGACCATGCGAAGTGACGTTGAGAACAAGCGTCTACCGGGCCTCACCATCTTGATTAAGCCACGCATCATCTGCTCGCAGGCCGTAAAGTCGGCGATTACTCCGTCGCGCAGCGGACGAATGGTGCGAATGTTGTCGTGCGTCTTCTCATACATCATCTTCGCTTTCTCACCCACGGCAATCATCTTGTCGGTGCGACGATCCAATGCAACAACCGACGGTTCGTCAACCACAATCTTGTCATCACTGATGATGATGGTGTTGGCGGTACCCAAGTCCATTGCTATTTCTTGGATAAAAGAAAAAAATCCCATATCTGTTTATGTTTTATTTTTAGGCCTAAATGCCGACACGGAGCCACCTCCTGCCAGCCTATATCATCTTTATTTTGCAAACCATTGGTGGATAGCCGTGTCGTAGTGGCTGCTCACCCCAAAGGCACGCTCGGCAAACTGCTTCCTCTCTTCGAGCGTGGTTTGTGCGCCATTCTTCTCAAGAATGTCCTGCAACATGCCATATTCGTTCTTACTGGGCACGATAACCACATCGTTGAAATTTTTAGCGCCAGCGCGAATCAGGGAGATACCCCCAATGTCAATCTTCTCAATGATTTCTTGTTCTGAAGCACCACTGGCCACTGTCTCCTCGAAAGGATAAAGGTCAACCACCACCAAGTCGATTGCCGGGATGTCATATTGCTGCATCTGCGCACGGTCGCCCTCGTTTTCACGACGGGCAAGGATACCGCCGAACACCTTGGGGTGCAACGTCTTGACGCGTCCACCCAAGATAGATGGATAAGAAGTCACGCTTTCCACCGTTTGACATTCGTAGCCCAACGACTCGATAAACCGTTGTGTGCCACCTGTAGAAAGGAATTTTACGCCCTCAGAATGCAGCTTTGCCAACAGTGCCTCCAATCCATCTTTGTGAAAGACGGAAACCAACGCTGTTTTAATTTGTTTTACTCCAGCCATATTTTTATGTGTATTTGGCCACAAAGTTACGAAAAACACTTGAATGAACCGCATCAATGATTGTAAAAAACGTTATTTTACATAGAATACGCACGGTACTTTCAATGAAAAAGGTTTTTTAATGTGAAATTGAAATTCTTGATTAGAAAAAAGGTTATGCGAATCCTTGGTGCGACCCTACGCTGCACGCTCTATTCGCCTCATTTCACCCGTGGGTCGCCCAAGTATTTGGGGTGGATTTTGAAACTCCATGACTTTGGTACGCAAACCCATTGCATTTGGATGCCAAACCCAATGACTTTGGACGCTAAACTCAATGACATTGTCCTTCAATCTACATGCTTTTGGAAAACTATCCTAAATGACTGGAAAACAAGAGAATACAAGTATGGAATTTGGGAGCGATGCATGAGGAAAGTTCTGCGTGATTGTTTTCCGCCACAAGTCAGTTTATCATAAAAACACGTTGCCCCACCTTGTTTTACTTGGCAGTATTGATGGCCCTGAAAAATCGGCCACCAGCCAGGAAAACAAGATGAGGCAACGCTCAAATTGAAAATCTAATCAATAGTCAGACGAAGACCTATCAAAGTCCACGAGCCTTCAACAGGGCCTTGGCATCCGGTGCCTTCAAGCCTGTAAAGTCGCAGAACATCTGCATCAGGTCGCCCGTATTGCCACGGCTAAGCACCTTGTCACGGAAAGCCTGACCGACCTCTGGCTTCAATGCGCCATGCGCCTTGAAGTAGTCGGCCACGTTAACGGCGAGCACTTCCGACCACAGATAGCTGTAATAGCCAGCTGCATAGCCGCCACCCCACACATGGTTGAAGTACGAGGTAGAATAGCGTGGAGGGATCTGAACGTTGTACAGTCCAATTCCTTGGAGCGCCTTTGTCTCAAACTCTCCAGCCTTGTCGGCCGCAGGGATTTGCGATGAAGGCATGTTGTGCCAAGCCAAATCCAGACAAGTGGCTGCCAGGTTTTCGCCCAGGGCGTAGGCAGAATGGAATTGAAGTGAGTTAAGCATCTTCTGTTTCAATTCTTCCGGCATGGGCTTTTGGGTCTTATAGTGCTTGGCGAAGTTAGCAAACACTTCGGGAATGACGGCAAACGACTCGTTAAACTGCGAGGGCATCTCTACGAAGTCGCGCGTCACAGCCGTTCCACTCAACGTGTTGTACTTACAATTCGAGAGCATACCGTGCAGCGCATGCCCAAACTCGTGGAACATGGTGGTTGCCTCATCCCAAGTAAGCAACGTGGGTTGTCCCTCCGGAGCCTTGGCAAAGTTGCACACATTATATATAATAGGCAACTGGTTGCGCAGCTTGCTTTGCTTGGCAAACGAGCTCATCCATGCGCCACCGCGCTTGGTTGGTCGGCGGAAATAGTCAACATAGAACAATGCCAGCTGCTTGCCATCCTTGTCCATCACGTCGAACACCTTCATGTCCTTGTGGTAGGTGGGCAGGTCGGTACGCTCTTTGAAAGAAAGTCCGTAAGCCTTGTTGGCGGCAAAGAACACGCCATTAACCAGTACAGAGTCGAGGTTAAAATAGGGTTTCACCTCATCTTCCGAGAAGTTGAACTGCTCTTTCTTCATCTTAGCCGAATAATAGAACCGGTCGTAAGGCTGCAATTTGAAATCAGTTCCCATGGTTTTCTGCGCATACGCCTCGATGGCGCGCGTTTCCTCATCGGCCTTTGGCGTATAAGCACCTATCAACTGCTTGAGGAAAGCATTCAAATTGTCCATATTTTTCGCCATGGTATTGTCCAGCGAGTAGGCCGCATAATTCTTGAATCCCATCAGTTCGGCCTTCTCAGCACGCAGCTTTGCCATCTCAACGATGATGGGGAAGGTGTTGAATTTTCCCGTTCCGTCGGCACGATGAATAGAAGCATTGAACACACGCTCGCGCAATGCACGGTTTTCAAGGCTTGCCAAGATGGGCTGTTGCGTGGTGTTGGTAATCACGATGCAGTAAGGCGCCTTGCCATCACGGCTCTCAGCGTCTTTCTTGCACTGTGCGATATCCGCCTCACTCAGTCCGGCCAGGTCTTCAACCTTGTCCACCCAAATGGCCGCTTCGTTGGTAGCTTTTGGCAACATGTTACCAAAATCCTGCTGCAATTTGGCTATCTTGTTGTTGATTTCCTCCATGCGTTTTTTCTTATCTGCCGGCAACAAAGCCCCGGAACGCACGAAGTTCTTATACACTTCTTCCAACAACTTTTTGTCTTCGCCTTGCAATTTATCGTGTTCGTGATCGTAAACATATTTGATTCGATCGAAGAAAGGTTGGTTGAACGATATCTCGTTGTCGAAATCGGTGAGCAAAGGCACAGCCTCGTTCTCTACTTTCTCCAGTTCAGGGGTCTTGTCTGCGCTGGTAAGTCCAAAGAAGATGCTGGTTACTCGGTCGAGCAATACGCCACTCTTTTCGTAGGCCAGAATGGTGTTCTCGAATGTCGCCGAGTCTTTGTTGTCCACAATGGCCTTGATGGCCTCACGCTGTTCTTCGATTCCAGCTTTCATCGCTGGCAAAAAATGTTCGGTTTTGATTTTACTAAAATCAGGCGCGCCAAAAGGTAGCGTGCTCTCTTTCATCAAAGGGTTGTTGTCCAAATCGGCTCCTTTCTTGTCCGTGCAGCCCGTTAGTGTGGTTGCACACACGGCCGCGCAAAGCATTGTAATTCCTAAAAAAGATTTTCTAAAATAATGATACATAGTTTTTATGATTTTGGTTACATTCTTTCTACACTGATGGTGTGGGCAAATAGGTTGACATTGAGCCACCTATTTCTCCGCTTCACCGTTTGCTATGCCATCACAAGCCCCTGCTGACTGGTGAGAAACACCAGCGACGAGCTTCGCCAGGTTTAGGCTTCAAACTGGATGACATGACAACAAAAATAAGCATATTTTTTGAGATAACTATAAGATTGTCACTTTTTTCAAAACTATTAAGAACTTTGTGTTTCTGTTTTTTATCTATAAAACCCTACACGTCCGAGGCAATATCCGCCGAAAAATAGCGTTAATGATACATCATGAAGAAGGTTTTTCACATCCTGCTGTTGGCTCTATGCGCGATAGTTGCCTATGCACAGCCCGACCGAAGGGTGCAAAATCGGCCGTATACCGACCTGCGCCCGTTCCATTTTGGCGTGCTGCTGGGCACTCATTTTCAGGACATTGAGTTCAACAACGTTGGTACACAGCACATTACTCACGAGGATGGCTCGACGAGCGAAGCACTCATCACGACCGATCAAGACCGCTGGGACGCAGGTTTAACGGTGGGCGTGCTAGGCGAATTCAGACTGAGTACCAACTTTCAGTTCCGCATCGCCCCAGCCATGTACTTCGGTAATCGCCACCTGACGTTTCACAATTTCAACAAACAGGATGCGAATGGGCAGCCCATCGAAGAGCGACAAGATATCAAGACGGCGTACATCTCTACCGCACTCGACTTGATTTTTGCCGCACCTCGCTTTAATAACCATCGTCCTTACCTCATGGCTGGCGTGAATCCCATGGTGAATTTGAGTGGCAACAGTGACCAATACGTTGCCTTGAAGCGATATGAAACATTCGCAGAAGTTGGAGTGGGATGCGATTTCTACCTACCTTATTTCAAATTAAGACCCGAATTGAAGTTTTTGTTTGGCCTGACCAACAGCTACGATGCCAAGCATGCGGACGGCTTGAAGGACAAAAACATGATTCCGTATGCCAAATCCGTGGATCGATCTCGATCCAAAATGATTGTGCTCACCTTCTATTTTGAATAAAAAAAAGCGGCTTACAACCCTTCCTGCACATCATAAGTGCCATGGATTGCAAGCCGCTATTTGATATCAAGGCGCTGCTTCGGCGCCTTTTTCCTTATTTTTTCTTGGCGAAAGAGAGTTTGAGTTTTCCTACAAATACAGCGTGTTTGCCGTTCTGATCGACGGGAATCTCTTTTCCATCCAGGTTCTTTGCGTACATCAGGGTCTTGAAATAGGAGTGCGAATGACCGCCCAAAACCAAGTCGATATACCGCGATCCAGCAATCATGGCTTTATCTCCTTCGCGGCTATCCAGCCATCCCAAGTGTGAAATACAAATCACCAGGTCGCATTTTTTGTCGCGCTTGAGCATCAGAGCCGTGTCGTGAGCCGTCTTCACAGGGTCTAAATACCGCACACCCTTGCACTTTTGAGCATCAACCAGTCCATCTAAAGCTGGCGAAAGACCGAAGACACCTATTTTAATGCCTTTGCGCTTGATGATTAAGTAAGGCTTGACCAAACCATCACAAGGCGTTCCCGTGAAATCGTAGTTGGTGCAGACGATGGGAAAACGCAGGTTTCGGAGGATGAAAGCGAGGTTCTCCATGCCGAAATCAAACTCGTGGTTGCCAATCGTCCCCGCATCATAGCCCATCCTGTTCATCAACTTCAACTCCACTTCACCTTTGTAAAGGGTGTAATAAGGTGAACCTTGACTAAAGTCACCGCTATCGAACAGCAACAAATCGGGGTCTTTCTTCCGCTCTTGCTTCAACATCTCGATGCGGCGAATGAATCCACCTCGACCCGCCAACATCGTGTCGGCCAAATTGGGATTCAAGGGATAAATGCAACTATGCGTGTCGTTGGTGTGCAGAATGGTCAAGGTTTTGTCTTGCGCCGCCATTGGCATCACGGCCATCATGAGCAACGCCATGGTTACAAACAGGTATCTCTTCATTTGTTTTTTCTCCTTCTTTTTGATGGTCAAATCTATTCTATGACAATTCTTCCTTCTATCTTCGCATCTACTTCCTCATGCTTTGCCGCCAGTTGTTTGAAGTAGTCGATGATGATGAAGCGCACGTTGTTCTCGTAAACCTGTGGCGACACCACATCCGTCTTGTGCTTGAAAGCCACGAGTTTGTCATTGCCCTGTGCGAGATAGTCCAAGGTTGCGATGCGATATTTGGCGTCTGGATTTATTTCTTTCCCGTTAATCAAGGCCGATTTAAGCCGTCCATCCCTGGTAATCACTAACCGAACCTCCCGGCTCACGCCTTCACCACCCACGCTAGCCATCTGCTCAAAGAGCTGAAGAACCTGCGCTCCGGTGAGCGTAAGCAGGCAAAGCTTGTTCTCAAAAGGAGCCACATCCACCACGTCGCCAATGGTCACGTCGCCCTTGACCAATGCCGCACGGATGCCACCCATGTTGTAAACGGCGAAATCGGGTGCATCGTTGGCTTTCTTTGCGCCCCACACCAGGATGTCGGACAACAAGTTTGACAGCGTGCTTTCAGGTCGAGCCACACTCATGTCACGGGCCACTCGTCCCACCACCGGTGCCATGAGACTGTCAACATTTTCTTTATAAGGTCGCATCAACATCTCAACAACCTTGTCATGCGTGGCATCATAGCGCTGGTCTACCACGATACGCGTTCGCTGAACACTCGTCAGTTGGTACTGATGAACGCACGACGCACACACCATGCACATGCCGATGCACGCTCCTACTATTCGTTTTTGCATCATACAAAATATTGTTTTTATTGCACAAAGATAGTTAAAGCATTCGCATCTATCCTTTCCACCTGTAATCTTATAATATAATTTAACACCCATCGAACACAACAGGTAATTATTTAGCAAAAAAGAACCAAGACTTTTCAAATGAAAGAGCCGTGCCATGGCCTCACAAAAGAAAAACAACAGCCCATGATGGTGGCGTTCTTTTGTTTTTTATTACCTTTGCACCATACGTGCAGCATGATGTAGGGTGGTACTGTTTACTTCTCCATATCCTATCTTCCATAGGAATCCCAATGCGAGCCTTTTCATCAACCCACAAATGTATATATGACAATGTGTACCCTCATCATTGACAATTACGATTCGTTTACCTACAATCTCTTTCATCTTTTACGGGCAGCAGCACCTGAAAATGAGCGGTTTGAGGTGCGGAAGAACGATGCAATCTCACTTTCCTCCCTACTGCAATACCGCCATATCGTGGCCTCCCCCGGCCCCGGGCTGCCTTCAGAGGCGGGCTTTCTGCCTAAAATATTCCCTGTCATAGAGGGTAAGGTGCCCTATCTTGGCGTGTGTCTGGGCCACCAAGCCTTGGCGGAAGCCTACGGGGCAAAGCTGTACCAGCTGCCACACCCGGTACACGGCGGCACCTCACAAGTGAGGGTTAACGACACATCACCGCTCTTCAAGCATCTTGGGCAGGAAACAACAGTGGCCCGCTATCACTCATGGGCAGTGGAAAAGGAGAGCCTGCCTCGTTGCCTTGAGGTCGTCTCTGAAACCAGTGACGGCATGGTCATGGCTTTGCAACACCGGAACGCCCCGCTGTTTGGCGTCCAGTTCCACCCCGAATCGTTCATGACACCTTGCGGATTACAAATGCTCCAAAACTTCTATAACGTATGAAAATGACCTCGCCCCACACTGTTGCCAGACAGATGAACCGCTGCGCGGCAGCCCATACACCTTTTCTCTTTGCGTTCGACTTTGAGCTTGAAAACGCCATCTTCATGGAAAACCCGCTTGAACAGCAAGACATTCTCTTCCGGACACCCTTAGGAGGCAACAGCACCGTGAAGCAAAAAGACATTGACACACGCCTCACCGCTCACCCCATGAGCCTTGAGGCCTATCAACAACGCTTCGACACCATAAGCCACGGCTTGCACAGAGGCGACTCGTTCCTTGCCAATCTCACCGTGCAAACACCCATTGCCTGCAACGCTTCGATGCTTGACATCTTCGAAACGTCGCGGGCCCCGTACTGCCTCCTTGTACCAGAGCACTTCGTTTGCTTCTCGCCAGAAATCTTTGTGCGTATCGAGGGCAACACCATCTCCACCTACCCGATGAAGGGAACAATAGATGCCGCATTGCCAAATGCCAGGGAGACCATACTCAGTGACCCGAAAGAAACGGCAGAGCACGTTACAGTGGTAGACTTGCTTCGCAATGACTTGGGACTGAATGCCAACGAGGTAGAGGTTGCACGATTCAGATATATCGACCAGATAGATACGCCCCAACGCTCCATCCTGCAGGTAAGCAGCGAGATAAAAGGAACGCTCAGCAATGACTGGCAGGCGAAACTGGGCGACATCATCCTCTCAATGCTTCCGGCAGGCTCTATCTCAGGTGCGCCAAAGACGGCCACCATCCACCTTATCCACAAAGCAGAGCAGGGACAGAAGCGTGGTTTCTATACGGGCGTGTTTGGATATTACGATGGCGAGCGGCTCGACAGTGGCGTGCTCATTCGCTATATAGAGAAGGTGCAGGGCAAATTCTACTTCCGCAGTGGTGGGGGCATCACCGTGAACAGCAACTGCCTGTCAGAGTATGACGAAACAATAGAAAAGATCTACCTCCCCGCGACATGATACAATTCCTTGAGACAATCCGCCTTGTGGACGGAGTCCTGCAACAGCTCGACTTGCACCAACAACGTGTTGACCGCACGCTAAAGGCACACTACGGCACAAGAATAAATCTCTCGGGCATCAGGATACCGCATGCCTGCCACGAAGGTGTCTTCAAATGCAGGGTGGTATACGATACGGAAATACGGGAAATAGACTTTCAGCCTTATATCCTCAGACCCCGCAAGATGGTTAAGGTAGTCAATGGCGATGACATTGACTATCCATACAAGTATGCCGACCGTACACCCATCAACACATTGTGGCACGGCGCGCAGGCAGACGATGTCATCATCCTCAAGAATGGGTTCCTCACCGACAGCGCATACGCCAACGTCATCCTACAAAACGACGACGGACTATTCACCCCTACCCATCCGCTCCTCTGTGGGACGATGCGCCAACGCCTACTCGACGAGCAGGCTATCCTCACCAAAGATATCGGTGCGGCCCAACTCTCAGATTACCAATACATCCACTTCGTCAATGCCATGCAACCTTTGGGATGCCAGCCTCCAATGGCAGTAAAAGACCTGGTTTGGTGAAAAGGGGAAGGCAATAGCGCAACCATCCGAAGAGACCGTCATGCAGATGAAAATAATAAATTTCCGAAAGCTGTATGTGCCAACAACAGACATCTGTGCTACGTGCGCATAAAAATAGCAATAATGTTTGTGTGTTTGGTATATTTGTCGTAACTTTGCACCGCTTTTCGGCATAACCGCTGGCAGCAGAAGAGTTGCTCGCCATGTTGTGTTGGAACGACAAACAATATTTAATGACCAAATACAATGGATTTAATTAAAGTTGCTGAAGAAGCATTTGCAACCGGCAAGGAGTTCCCAGAGTTCAGAGCTGGAGACACTATTACTGTCGCTTACAAAATCGTCGAGGGATCCAAGCAGCGTATTCAGCTCTACCGTGGTGTTGTTATCAAGATTTCAGGACATGGCAACAAGAAGCGTTTCACCGTTCGCAAGATGTCCGGAACAGTAGGCGTTGAGCGTATTTTCCCTATCGAGTCACCCAACATCGACTCTATCGAAGTGAACAAACGCGGTAAGGTACGTCGCGCTAAGCTTTACTATCTGCGTAGCCTTACAGGTAAGAGGGCTCGCATTCAGGAAAGAAGAACGGTTACAAACAAGTAACACGCTGTCTTTTCAGACTTTAGAACATATAAAAAGAGGTTTAATGATTTTGCTCATTGAACCTCTTTTTATATATCTACCACCTCTTTTTATATAGCTGTCACTTGATGCAAACGATGCATTTCCCTGTCATCAACCTTTCAATCTCAGCCATGACGAAGGCGTTTGGGATGGTCTTCGCCCTCCAAGTCACCATTGTTTTCGCCATGCAACGCCTGCTTAAAATCGTCCCAACTCTGGAATCCAGCAAACAAAGCCAGCACATCCAATGTAGCCTTGGACGGCTTTTCTTTCATGCTGACATGGTTCCACACGCCCTTGAGCGCACTCTCCGTCATGCTTAACCCACGATTGGAAAACAATCGGGCCAGCTTTTCAAAATCAGAAGATAATGTGATTTTCTTACCAATCGTACCTTCCACTTCTTGCAGAAGGAGTTTAAAATCGTCTAACATTCACTGATGAACATCCCTATTTTGACATGTTTTGTCACCGATTGACTTGTTGAAACCTGTGCTTTTCAACCCATCAATTGTTAACACGACACAAAAGTACTAAAAAAATACGAATGCAATTGCATTTTAACCCTTATTTTTTACCGTCAAGTGAGATAATGGACAAAAGTGTAAAAAACAGGCATATACACAGCATAACAAAATAATTATTCGTAACTTTGTAACAAATTAAAATACGATTCCATCATGAAAGAATTAGCATTGAAGTACGGATGCAATCCCAACCAAAAGCCTTCCCGCATTTATATGGAAGAAGGCGAGTTACCCATCACAGTGTTGAATGGCCGACCAGGCTACATCAATTTCCTCGATGCCCTGAACAGTTGGCAGCTGGTGAAAGAGTTGAAAGCGGCAACCGGCATGCCATCGGCAGCCTCGTTCAAGCATGTATCGCCCGCAGGAGCCGCCATCGGACTTCCTTTGAGCGACACCTTGAAGCGGATTTACTTTGTTGACGACGTCAAGATGGAACTTTCGCCGCTGGCATGTGCCTACGCCAGGGCACGCGGAGCCGACCGCATGTGCTCGTATGGCGACTTTGTAGCACTGAGCGACACCTGCGATGCTGCCACCGCCACATTGATCAAGCGGGAGGTGAGCGATGGCGTTATCGCACCCGACTACACGCCTGAGGCACTCGACATCTTAAGAAAGAAGCGCAAAGGCACTTACAACGTCATCCAAATAGATCCCAATTACGTTCCCGCACCCATCGAACGGCGACAGATTTTCGGCATTACATTCGAGCAGGGACGCAATGACATCAAACTTGATAACGATTTACTCTTCATGCATATCCCCACCAAAAATAAGCACTTCAGCGATGAAGCCAAGCGCGATCTCATCATCGCCCTCATCATCCTCAAGTACACCCAGAGCAACAGCGTATGCTATGTGAAGGACGGACAGGCCATCGGCATCGGTGCCGGACAGCAGAGCCGCATCCATTGCACACGTCTGGCGGGGCAAAAGGCCGACACCTGGTGGCTGCGCCAATGCCCAAAGGTCATGGACTTGCCCTTCAAGAAAGACATACATCGTGCCGATCGTGACAACACCATTGACCAGTACATTGGTGACGAATGCGAAGATTTGCTGCACGAAGGCACTTGGCAACACTTCTTCACCACCAAACCGGAGCCGTTCACCGCAGATGAAAAGAAGGCTTGGATAGCCCAAAACAAGGATGTGGCCTTGGGTAGCGACGCCTTCTTCCCCTTTGGTGACAACATTGAGCGCGCGCATAAGAGTGGTGTAGCGTACATCGCACAAGCCGGAGGCTCCATTCGCGACGACCATGTTATTGAGACATGCGATAAATATGACATCGCCATGGCCATGACAGGCGTCCGACTGTTCCATCATTAACAGATATCACACCTACAGACATGAACGATTTTGACGATATTTTAGAGAATGGCTTGGTGTTTCGTAAACCGCCGAAAGAGCAAAAGGACGATGGAAAGGTAAAGACCAAAGCCAAGAAAAAGCAGTACATCACTGGCGCGCACGGCAGTGGGTCGGCCCGTCAGAAGGCCAAATACCGCCAACAGCGCGCCAATAGGAACAAGAAAAAATAGCTGCGAGGCAACGAGTGGTGATGGGAGTTAATGGGAGTTAGCAGGAGATAATGGGAGTTAGCGGACATCAGTAAAGATGCTAACTGCCCATCAACTCGTGAACTTGTCAACTTGCGAACTTTGTATGAGCAGTCATGAGCAAAGAAGCTAACAACTTGTAAACTCGTAAACTCGTAAACTTGTGAACTAAAGAACTAACAACTTGTAAACTGAAGAACTCGTCAACTTGTAAACTAAAGAACTAACAACTTGTCAACTCGTAAACTCGTCAACTTGTAAACTCGGCTAGTGCCGTCCTACAACTTTTCTTGACAACGCACCTCTCCATGCTTGGCGAATTTGCTAACAACCTCGCCGCTGGTCACAAATACGCCCAAAATAAGCGACTTTCGCATGTCGTTAACAGCCAACGTTTTACGCGCATCACATATCGAACGAGCTGGATATCCAACCACTTTTAGCTTAAATCTCATAGCTTTAAGAGGCCAATTCACATGACTTTGACCTGCAATACGATACAGATTAACGGGCAAAAGGATGGTTTTAACGGAGAAAAAGCCAGATTTTTAGTGTAAAATGCGATTTTTCTTACCAAATCATCGCCTGTTTGCTTCCTGTTTGCCTATCATTTTTTCCAGATTGGCAATTTGCAGGTGCCGTTTTTGGGGGCGAAAATTGGTAAAAAATCACAACGTAATGCGCACACTCACCCTCGTTGCCGAAATGGGATAAATTGCACCAAGGGGGATTAAAAAGAATATACCCCGATATCGTTGGATAATGATGTGGGACGAAACGGGCTGAAAGTTCAAAAGTATTTGGCAATCTATGTATTACGCATGTTTTTTCCCTTGTAGAGCGTACATCATGTCACCTGCTCACCCAGGGTGGTGCCCTGGGCTAAAGGCTTTTGGGCTTGCAGCCCGTAGTCACCGTGAGCTGCATTCATTTATTGACAACGAACAACCTTTTTCTATGAAAGAACTGTGGTTTAGCGGTTGCGCTTCGAGGTAACACGGCCCGACTTCGTCAATGTTAACGTCACATTCTGCAACTTGCGGTTCGGGATGTCGAATATCACGTTCGGATTCATTCGCCTTCCTCTGAACTTCACTTCCAAGTGCAAATGCTCTGTGGTGGCTCGGCCCGTACGCCCCGTGAGGCCAATCACATCACCGGCCTTCACGCGCTGTCCCACCTTGACCAGGTTTTTGTACTGATGACTGTACAGCGTTTCAAAGCCATACCGGTGCTTGATGGTGATACAATTTCCGTACCCATAATGCGGCCCAGAAAGGGTCACCACGCCATCAAAGGCGGCCACGATTTCATCTTTCGGCTTGGTTTTGAGGTCTGATCCGCTATGACGTCGTCTGCCTCCGTACGGACTGATGAGCTTGGCGCCTGGTAAGGGAAATGCCCAATTACCAGTTTTTTCCACCTCAGCCAAATTCAACTGGAACGAGTTACCTTGAGCAAAGGGATTGTCGGGATCGACACCCAGTCGTTGTTCCTGGTCGGACACCACGGCCACATCCACATGACGGCCCTTTTGTGTGCATTTAATCATTCGACGTCTGAGCTGATGGCTATTGCTCTCGATGATGATTTCGGGACGGATGCGCTTACCATCCACCATGATGGCAAATGTACAAAAGGCTCTGCCACCCCGCTCACCCACGATGGCGAGGGTTTGTCCCGCCGTCACCGTTTCGCCAACCTTAACCAAATTTTGCGCATTGTTGCCATAAACGGTTTCCAAACCATTGGGGTGGCGAACCACCACCACATTGCCGTATTCGGGAAACTTGCGTGACAGGCGAACCACACCGCCGAACATGGCCTTCACGGCATCACCCTTCTTGGTTGCTATCTCCATGTAGAGATTGGGCAAGGTTTTGGGCTTTCCCACGGGAAGCGGAAACGAATATTCGTTGTCCTTGAGCTGTGTGAAGTCGATTGAAAACGATTTTTCCTTGTCAAACAGATGGGGTGTGGAGATGCTGATTTGCTGTTGTTCGGCGGCTGTGAATTGGTTAACCACGGGTGCAAACGCAGACAGCGTCACAACGGTAGTTGCAGCCAAGAGTATATTTCTTAAATGTAGTTTCATTGATCAACAAAAATAATGTGCAGACATGGCACCACTCCAGATTGTAAGGGGTGGCGCAGCCTGCATGATTTACAACAAAATGATGCCGTTATAGATTCTGCCCGACTGGATGCCTAAGCGCCGGGCCGAGAAATATGTATCCACCTGCTCGTAAGTACAGATGCCGGTGGATAGGATTCGGTCATCACTTACGCCCGCTTCTAACAGTTGTAGGCGGTTGCACTCGGGCAGGTTGATATGCCATTTGTCCATTTGCTGGCTGATGGCAGGCATGTTGAAGCCGGCTTGTGCGAATGCCTGATACACCTCATCCCCCACTTCAAAATGGCGCAACGAGATGCCCGGACCGATACAGGCATGCAGATGAGCGGGCTGTGTGTGGAACGAAAGTTGCATCGTCGCAACGGCTTTTTGCACGACGCACGCCACCGTTCCGCGCCAACCAGCGTGCACGGCAGCAGCCACATGGTGCTCTTCATCGTACAACAGCACGGGAATGCAGTCGGCTGTTGACACGCCAATACAAACATGGGAGATGGCCGTGATGAGTACGTCAACGCCTTCGAGCAACCGCTGACGTGTAGACGGCGAGAGGGAGAAGAACTCTTCTCCGATGATTCGGGCCTCGGTGCCATGAACCTGGTGCGCCATCAGCAAATGGGCATCGTCTATTTGTAGCTCAGCACACAGAGCCTTGCGGTTCATCATGACCGCATTGGGAGCGTCTCCGCAATAAGGATTGATGTTAAATTCACCATACCGGCCTTCACTCATTCCACCTTTCCGTGTGGAAGAGAATGCTCTTACACGCGGGTGCAGGGAATGATATGTGAGTTGTGGGTTGGTCAAAATATCGTTGTTTGGTAGTATCGAAGCCCTGGTTAATCGTCCAGGTCTTCGTATTCAAAATCTTCCAAGTCGGCAACATCGTCGAGATCATCATCGCTGACGTATTCTATCTCGGCGAACTCTCCCTCATCTGCCAACTCTGCGGCAAACTTGTCAGGGTCTTTGTCACGGTGCACCAGATTGTCCTCGGCAATGATTCCCTTGAGTTTGTTGCTCTCACTGTTAAGTTCTTGCCACAGGATGTCCTTCAGTTCGTTGAGTCCTTTTCCCGTCACGGCAGAGATGAAGACCACGGGAAGGTCGGTAGGCAGGGTTTCATGAAGCATCTCAATGAGTTCATCATCCAGCAAATCGCACTTCGTTACCGCCAAGACACGATGCTTGTCCATCATGTCGGGGTTGAACGTTCGCAACTCGTTGAGCAAGATGTCGTATTCCCGCTTGATGTCATCAGTATCGCCCGGCACCATGAAGAGCAGCAGGGAGTTGCGCTCGATGTGCCGTAAGAAACGAAGTCCGAGCCCCTTTCCCTCACTCGCCCCTTCGATGATGCCCGGAATGTCGGCCATGACGAACGATTTGTGGTCACGGTATTCCACGATGCCCAAAGAGGGTTCGAGCGTGGTGAACGGATAGTTGGCAATCTTGGGGCGTGCGCTGGATATGGCTGACACCAAGGTTGACTTGCCTGCGTTGGGGAATCCAACCAAGCCAACATCGGCCAGCAGCTTCAATTCGAGTATGATGGTGAGTTCCTGCATAGGCTCACCGGGTTGCGCATAGCGCGGTGCCTGATTGGTAGCTGTGCGGAATTGGAAGTTACCCAATCCGCCTCTGCCGCCTTTGAGCAACAGCACCTCTTGTCCATCCTCGGTGACATCACAGATATACTTGCCCGTCTCGGCATTGTACACCACCGTTCCGCAAGGCACGTCGATATAAACATCCTTGCCATCGGCTCCGCTTCGTTTGTCGCGACCACCATCTCCACCATGCTCGGCAAAGATGTGTCGGTCGTATCTGAGGTGCAACAGCGTCCAGTAGTTATGGTTTCCACGAAGATAGATGCTGCCCCCTTTTCCGCCGTCACCACCGTCGGGTCCGCCATTGTAGTTGTACTTAACATGACGAAGGTGCATGGATCCCCGGCCGCCCTTACCGGAGCGGCAGCAAATCTTTACATAGTCTACGAAATTGGAAGCCATAATTTACTTTGAACTTTGAACATTGAACTTTGAACTGTGGTTACTTTGAACTTTGAACATTGAACTGTGGTTACTTTGAACTTTGAACATTGAACTTTGAACTGTACTTACATTGAACTGTGAACTGTGAAAGTTGTAATGTTTTGAACATGATTCAAGTGCCTTTGGTTGCCTTGACTATTTTAATTAAGACAGCCTTGAGACGCTCGCAGTCGTTAGAGATAGAAAGATATTCTTGCTCATTGATAAATTTTGCTTCATAAAGTAAATCAATCCAGTATTCAGTCTCTGTTGCTTCCTTCAAAGCTATGTTCATCTTTGTTGTAAAATCTGGACGACTTTGAGCATTCTTACCTTCATGCACATTCGCACCTATGCTTGTGCCTGAACGAAGGAGTTGCTTTGACAGAACATATTCACCATATTCTTTTGTCAAATAACGATACAGATTCACGATTCGTAATGCAAACTCCTTTGACAACAGATAGATGTCATTTTCTATGATTTTATCCTCAGACATAAACATTTACTTTGAACTTTGAACTTTGAACTTTATTTACTTTGAACATTGAGATTTGAACATTGAACTGTAGTTACTTTGAACTTTGAACTTTGAATTATGAAGTGTGATTGATGAATTTTATACTCATTACCAAAACTCATGTAACTATAAAGTTCAAAGCTCAATGTTCAATGTTCAAAGTAAATACAGTTCAATGTTCAATGTTCAAAGTTCAAAGTACATCGATTGTTTGGGTAATATCTTTCGTGATTCTTTCTAATTCGCCCAAGCCGTTGATATGATGGTGAATACCCTCTTTTTTATACCATTCAATCAAAGGAGCAGTTTGAGAGTGATAAACATCCAAACGCTTCTTGATGGTTTCCTCGTTATCATCGGTACGACCACTCTCCTTTCCGCGGAGAATGAGGCGCTTCATCAGTTCGTCTTCAGGCACATCCAACTCAATCATTGCTGCTACACAGTGACCGCGGTCGGCCAACATCTGCTTCAAAGCCTCGGCTTGAGGGATGGTACGTGGAAAGCCATCAAAGATGACCCCCTTGTGATCCTTGCCAAAACTATCGTACACACTGGCCAGGATGTCAATCATGAGCTCATCGGGAATCAACTGTCCCTTGTCGATATAGGCCTTGGCAGTCTTGCCCAGTTCCGTACCGTTCTTAATTTCACTGCGCAACACGTCACCCGTGGAGATGTGTCCCAAACCATACTTTGCAATCAAGCGATCGCTCTGGGTGCCCTTTCCTGATCCAGGTGCACCAAATATTACAATATTTCTCATTCTTCTACTAATGTATAAATGTCTCTTAAATTTCTTCCTTGTTGTTCGTAATCGAGTCCATAGCCCACGATGAAGTCGTTTGGAATCTCCATGGCCACATATTTGATGTCCAAAGGAACGCTCAACTTGCCGGGCTTCAGCAGCAAAGTACAAATGTCTATCGATGCCGGACTGCGCGTGCCTAACGTCTCAATCATGCGCCGCATCGTAGCCCCCGTGTCGACGATATCCTCGACAATGACCACATGTCGGTTGGTGATGTCCTCATTGAGGCCTATCACTTCCTTGATGACGCCCGTGGAGGCGATACCTTGATACGAAGCCAACTTGACAAACGATATCTCACTGGGTATCGTGATGTATCGCATCAGGTCGGCCGCAAACACGAATGAACCATTCAACACGGCGAGAAACAGCGGTTCTTTATCGGCCAAGTCGGTATTGATTTGCTCGGCAACAGCCTTCACCCGCTCCAAGATATCAGCTTCCGGGATGAACGTTTTGAACGTTTTGTCCTTGATCGTTACTTTACGCATGGAATCTAAATTTGATGATTATCAATCGCAAAGTTACGAAAAATATCATAAACATGCGACAACACGTCGATGAAAGTAACAGGATGGAGGTAAAAATCGGTCAATACAGAGTCAACCAGCAATACAAATAAATAAAAGAGAGACTGCAGTATCCGAAAGATTAACTAACTTTGTATTGTGAAATATCATCAATTACCTCGGAACAAAGGTCACAAATTTTTGCCTTACTCCAAAAAAAAGACAGCGAGACAAGTAAATTGTTGACTCTGCGCTTCTATTTCAACGTCAATTTCCTTGTAAAAGTCGTCTGCAGTACCAAACTCTCTGTAATTTTTTCTTTGGCACTATAATATTCACACCTAATTAATAACCAAATAAAAAGATACACAAATATAGCAAGATTATCAACTTCTTCCATCACTTTCTTATCTCGAGCTCAGGTGTTGCGGTATTTCATTTTCTCAATCATAGTCCTATAGATCAAGTCAAATACGCGCTAATTTAATTCAACCAACGAGTAAGACAACAGAAGAAACAACGAAGGTATTTAACATCTTTTAATCATTAAAATTTTGCACTTATAAATTTTAAAAACTATATTTGCAGCATCTATTTGTCAGACAAATAATACAAATGACCAATTGAATACCTAAACATGAAGATTAATACCGATACCGTAACATTAGTAGACCAGGTAGAACACAGTTTATTGAACTATTTCAAAGACAACGATTTACGATGTGGTGACCCGATTCCGAACGAACATCAGTTGGCCGACGAGTTTGGTGTAGGGCGAAGTGTGGTGCGCGAGGCATTGAGTGGATTGAAGATGATGGGAATGATCAACTCTCGGCCACGCAAGGGGATGGTACTATCCGAGCCTCCTGTTCTCAAAGGACTAAGGAGAGTTGTGGTCCCACGCATACTCAGCGACAAGACCATCTGGAACCTTCTGAATTTCCGTATTGCGCTGGAAATCGGAATCTCCAACGACATTTTCAGAAAGATTAACGACGAAGAAATCAAGGAACTCGATGAAATCGTCAAAATAGGCATCGCTTCGGAGAACAATGAATATGCACTGGTCAGTGAGTTCTCATTCCACGTAAAGTTGTACAATATCACCCGAAACGCCATTATCTCCGAATTTCAAGAAATCATCCATCCTGTATTGACCTATATACGTGAGAATTATACCAAAGAACTGCGCAAAATCAACATCGAACTGAAACAACGGAATCGGCTCGTTACGCACACCGATCTGCTGGAATGTATCAAGAACCGCGATGAAAAGGGCTATCGTGATAAAATAGAACAACACTTCGAGGTTTACAGGATATTGATGAAAGAACAAGGAAATCTGTAATGATGAAACGTAACCTACATACACGAGTATTGACTGTAGCAATGATTACCCAAATGATTGTTTCAACTTCCTTGTATGCAGGCAACGGAAAAATAGCAAAAAGCACTATGGTAATAGACTGGAAAACAATTCAGTCGCTGAAAAGCCTCGGACAGTCACCACACTCCAGGGGGCTTGCGGGCGCGTTCTCAGGACGTATAGGGAAAGACCTCTATATCATTGGGGGTGCCAACTTTGATAAAGCCTACCCCTGGGAAGGCGGAAAGAAACGATGGTACAAGGAAATTCTACGGTATGGGCTGTCAAGCGGCCGCTGGAACTGCTGTGAGGAAACACTGCCAGGCGAACTGGCTTACGGTGCATCCATCCAGCTTCGAGACGGATTTCTGTGCATCGGCGGATGCAATAAGACGGCATGCAGTGACCTTGTGTTCTATCTGACAATGGACAACGACAGGATTGTAGTCGACTCAACCCGCTTTCCACGCTTACCGGTCAAACTGGCCAACATGGCAGCAACCAAAATCAAAAACTGCATATACATTCTCGGTGGACAGACCTCCATGACCGATGACGCATCTACTAACC
>CABTXD010000034.1:0-29658 GCA_902488665.1 uncultured Prevotella sp.
CGATACGGGCGGCTTTACCTACAATTCGTCCCGTCCAGACATTTTCTTCATTATCAGTCAGTTGCTGACAAAAGGATTTGATAAGGACAAGATTTACCGCAATGTTTACAACAACTACAGCCAGTGGGCCATACGGTTGCGAGGCTACATGATGTCGCAAAAGTTAAATGTCTTCGAGGATTTTCATGCCTCTTATTTTGCCATCTCCCGCAGTGACATGCGCGATTTCCATTTTGTGAAAGGCGATGCAGAGGGCTTGGTCAACGTTCCGCTCTCCATCAAGGGCATGAAGTTGTCCGTTTCATTGCGTGAAGACGACCGTAAGGACAACCTGGTTTGGGTGAGTTTGCGTTCGGTAGATGACTTTCCTTGCAATGAGATGGCGGCCGAATTCTTCAATGGGGGAGGACATGTCAATGCCAGTGGCGGTCGACTTTATTGCTCTTTGGACGAGGCTGAAAAGGTAGTTAGGCAGGCTTTCATACATTATGAGGATCGGTTAAAACGAAAATAGCCGGCGCACGGCAGCTTGTTCCTATCGTCAATAATCTATAAAAGCAAAGCTTTTCTTTTGTCGTTTTCCCGACTTTAACTATCTTTGCAGATGACTGTAGATATCATAAAAGATGAAAAGAATTATATTTCCACTATTCGCCTTGTTGTCCATCTGCTTTTTGGCATCTTGCCGTGACAATAAGACCTATGCAGATCAAAAGGCAGCAGAGCGCAGTGCCATCAACAAATACATTGCCGATTCGGCCGTGAATGTCATTTCTGAAGAGACGTTCGCGTCGCAAGGTTACACGACAAACGTGCAACGCAATGAGTTTGTCTTGATTTCCAGCAGTGGCGTTTACATGCAGATTATTCGAAATGGAGTGGGAGAGAAAATCAAGAATGGCGAGACCGTTGATGTTCTTTGTCGTTTCAAGGAACGTAACTTGATGACCGACTCTTTGCAACTTTCGAACGATGTACTGTTTTATTCAGCCGTGGTGGATAAGATGAAGGTTCGTAATACAAGTGGAACGTTTACGGCTTCGTTTGTGAAGGGTGAGAGCGTGATGTCAAGTGCTTTCAATACAACAGAGGTTCCTGCAGGTTGGCTGGTTCCGTTCAGTTATATCCATGTGGGCAGACCCATCAAAGAAGGCGACGAGATAGCGAAGGTGCGGTTGATAGTTCCGCATACCAGCGGGCATAACTATGCGCGACAGAGCGTTTATCCATGTTTGTATGACATTACATATCAACGAGGAAGGTAAGAAAAACCTGTGAACAACTTGATATAAAAACTAACATTAAACAGGAAACATCATGACGTTAATCAAATCAATTTCAGGAATTCGGGGTACCATTGGAGGTCGTTCGGGCGACACGTTGAACCCATTGGACATCGTCAAGTTCACATCTGCTTACGCTACGTTTATCCGTAGAAGTGGAAAGTCGCAGAGCAATACCATTGTGGTGGGACGCGATGCGCGCATTTCAGGTGAAATGGTGAAGAACGTGGTGTGTGGAACGTTGATGGGAATTGGTTATGATGTCATTAACATTGGATTGGCTACGACGCCCACAACCGAACTGGCTGTGCGTATGACACAGGCGGCTGGGGGCATTATCATCACCGCCAGTCATAACCCAAGACAATGGAATGCACTGAAATTGCTCAACCATGAAGGCGAATTTCTGACAAAATCGGAAGGAAATGAGGTGCTCGACATCGCTGAAAGTGAAGATTTCACTTATGCGGATGTGGATCATTTGGGTCATTACACCGAAGACGCTTCTTTCGACCAACGCCATATTGAGAGTGTGTTGGCACTGAAGTTGGTTGATCGGGAGGCCATCAAAAAAGCTCATTTCAAGGTTGCCGTGGATGGTGTCAACAGTGTTGGTGGCATCATTCTGCCAAAACTGTTGAACGAATTGGGCGTTGAATACACGCTTCTGAACGGTGAACCCACGGGTGATTTTGCACACAACCCAGAGCCATTGGAAAAGAATTTGGGGGGTATCATGCAGGAAATGTCCAAAGGAGGCTACGACCTTGGTATAGTTGTTGATCCAGACGTAGACCGCTTGGCGTTTATCTGTGAAGATGGTATCATGTTTGGTGAGGAATATACGCTGGTTAGTGTGGCTGACTATGTGTTGAGTCATACACTTGGCAACACCGTTTCAAACCTCAGTTCTACACGTGCCCTGCGTGATATTACAGAGAAACATGGCGGACAGTACATGGCTTCAGCCGTTGGAGAAGTGAACGTTACCACAAAGATGAAGGAGGTGAATGCCGTCATCGGTGGTGAAGGCAATGGCGGAGTGATTTATCCGGAGAGCCATTATGGCCGCGATGCTTTAGTGGGTATTGCCCTCTTCCTCTCTTCTTTGGCACATAAAGGCTGTAAAGTGAGTGAGCTTCGCAAGTCTTACCCCAACTATTTCATGGCGAAAAACCGTATTGACCTGACACCAGAGACTGATATCAGTGCCATCTTGGATCGTATCAAGGAAATGTATGCGGATGAAAAGGTGACAGATATCGATGGC
This sequence comes from uncultured Prevotella sp., assembly GCA_902488665.1. Classification (GTDB taxonomy): domain Bacteria; phylum Bacteroidota; class Bacteroidia; order Bacteroidales; family Bacteroidaceae; genus Prevotella. The sequence goes on from CABTXD010000034.1 coordinate 2,554, forward strand.
GTCAAGATTGATTTTGCTGACAAATGGGTTCACTTGCGAGCCAGCAACACGGAGCCTATCATTCGTGTTTACAGCGAGGCTGCGACAATGGAAGAGGCTGAAAGTCTTGGCCGTAAGCTCATGGATGTAGTTTATGAAATGCAATAAGACGTATTGCTTGTTAGGCATCTGCCATTCATCAAACGTCAAAATCCCCAAGGCGACACGTCGTCTTGGGGATTTTGGTAAGTATGCGGAACATCTTTTCCCTGAGGCTTGTATGGAGTTTTAACTGAAAATCATGGTTCCCAGTGTTTTTGCCAACCATATCAGCAGGGCAATCATCATGGCAATGGCGATGATAAAGAAAACGAGGAAGATCGCAGCTTGCAACGCCCGTTTGTTCACTTCCTTGATGATGGCTTTGTCGCCATTGATGAATCCGTCGATGAGTACCATGTTCTTCTTGTTAGAATGGTGGAAAAAATCAATGACATTGCCGACGTAGAAAGGAATCAGTCCTAACAGCACGTCACGCAAAGTGTTGTTCAACACTGCCAGGGTGAGGGGAATTGAATGCAGCTTGAACATGGCGAAGTAGACATGTGTCAAGCCGAATAAGGCGGTCACGGCGTCACCTATTCCTCCTGGTACCAAACCAGCGACACCATCAAGGTGGTAATTGTCCAGATAGATGGTGATGTGTTTTATGGCCTGGTATGGTTTGCTATTTCGTAATTGTTCTTTTCTTTCTTGTGAGTTCATCGTTCTTACTGTCTTAATGATCTTGTTTTTGTTCTTTCGAAAGGTCAACTATGGCTTGGATGTTGCGCATCAGTCCCTCGTATTTTGCTCGTTTCACCGCACTCTTTTTGAATAACTGACGGTAATCATCTTCTGAAAGTTGCATCCATTTCTCGCGTGTCATGGCCATGAACTCTGGCTTCGGTTGCAACTCTGGTGTGTTGTTGGGTATGGAGAAGCGGTTCCATGGGCATGCTTGCTGACAACGGTCGCAGCCGTAAACGGTATTTCCCATCTTCTCGGCGATATCTTTTGAGATGTCTCCACGGTTCTCTATGGTTTGGTAGGAGAGGCATCTGTTGGCGTCGAGCGGTCCGTCTTTGGTGATGGCGCCAGTGGGGCAGGCATCAATGCACGCATGACAATTGCCACAACGGCTGTGCATGGGTTCATCATAGTCTAACTCAATGGTCAAAAACAGCTCGCCAAGGAAGAACATGCTACCAGCTTTTGGGATGATCAGTTGGTGGTTACGGCCAATCCAACCCAGTCCTGCACGAGTGGCCCAATAACGCTCCAGCACAGGCGCAGAGTCGCAGAAAACCCGAAAATAAGTGCCGTCATCCCCCTTGTTCGGTTCATCCTGCATGCGCAATTCCTTGAAACCGAAAGTCAATGCCAGCTGTCTCAGCTTTTTCTTGACAATGTCGTGATAGTCCTCACCGTAAGCATACGCCGCAAACTGTAGTTGGTCGGAAGGAATGTGCTGTGCCGGTGTATAGTTCATGGCAACCGACACGATGCTTCTCACGCCCTTCATGAGCAGTCGTGGGTCAAGTCTCATGTCTGTATGGTTGCGCATATAGTCCATATCAGCCTGCCGTCCCTCGTCAATCCACTGCCTTACATGTTGGGCGTTGGTGTCGTCAACGGCTTCAGCGCGTGCTATTCCGCAAGCAAAAAAGCCGAGGTTTAATGCCTCAGCCTTCAGCTCACTCGAAAGTCTTGAATTCATATCCTTGTTCTTTCAGCCATTTCAAGGCCTCTGGTAGGGCGTATCGTAGCTTGTCGATGCTTTTTGTCGAATCGTGAAAAGTAATGATGGAGCCGTTGCGGGCATATCGCTTGACGTTTCTCAACACATCTTCTGCCGTCATCCACTTGGAGTAATCTCGGGTCACGAGGTCCCACATCACGATTTGATAGCGTCTGGATAGCCACCAATATACCGACCATCGCATCCATCCATGGGGCGGGCGGAAAAGGTGGGCGTGTATCAGTTCGTTGGCTTTCTGGATGTTGATGCCATAGGTCAGTGCCCAATGCTTGAGTGACCCCATGTGGTTGAAGGTGTGATTGCCCACCTGATGGCCTTCTTCTACGATGCGGTTGTACAAATCATGATAGCGTAGTACGTTCTCGCCCACCATGAAGAAGGTGGCTTTGGCGTCGAATTCAGCCAGTGTGTCGAGGATGAAAGGCGTGGAACTGGGTATCGGACCATCGTCGAAAGTCAGGTAGACAGAACGCTCGTTCCTATCCATTCGCCACAGGGCGTTGGGGTATAACCACCGTAACCATTTGGCTGGTTGCTCAATGAACATGCTTTATTTTCTTCTTTTTCTTTAAGAATTGATGCCGAGAACCAATTAGTCTGACTGACATGCTTGTGTCCCGGCATCAACATTTATCATGAATCACTCTAAAGTGCGACCGCCTTTTCGTGCATATAGGTTGTACCGTCGGTTCAATTCGTCCATTTGTTTTTTGGCCCATGCGGTGTCGAAGAGTGACGTAATCTTGTTCACTTCCATCATGAGTTGGAAGTATAGCATGCAATCTTCTTGTGATGCAAGGAATCTAGTGCCATCCAAACTAAGGTACCAGTCGGCATATTGCACATGGTCCTTCCATAATTTTTGAAGGATATGCTTGGCCTTTGCTTTCTGTCCCAGCAGCACATAGGCACGCGCTATGTCCAGGGAGCCACTCTTCCAGCTTATCGGTACATTATATTCTGGTATCACACGTTCGGCCTTGGCCAAAGCCTTTGCAGCCTTGTCGGTCTTGCCTTCCTTGAGTAGCTCTGTAGCCAACTGTGCAAATAGGCGTCGGTGTGTCACGCACATGCCCATGGTGGTCTCGTCGATGTAGAGGCCTTTCTTCTCCAGTCCGCCGTACTTGTAGCGGTTCATGAGGTTGTTGTAAGCCTTTTCAGTGTCGAAGTTCTTCACACCGGGCTTGTTGGTGGTGAATGGTGTGATGCGGTTCACAAGTCCTTCGCTCACGAAGTTGTCGCCCAGGTTCATGTAATATTTGGCGGCAACGGTTGTGGCAATGTAGATGGGTCGTGTCCATCCACACTCAGCAATCATCTCCAACATCATCATGTCGCCCTTGTACAGGGCACGCTTGCCTGCCAGTGAGATTACCATCTTGTCGGGGATGGTGTCGGATGCCATCATCATGCCGCTCTTCCTCACGGCCTCCTTGTCAATGGTCACATATACCGTGTCGGTGGGGATAACGTGCCTGTCTTCGTCTTTCGACCGCATCCAGTACTTGATGATGTTCTTTAGCTCGAACGGCTCATCACCGAATTGCTTCTTGGCCTCTTCGGGATAATCCCTATAGTATTGCTCCAGTTCTTTCTTCCAACCGCTCTGGATGGGTACTGCCTCGTTGGTTCCCGAGCAATAGTCTAATCTTGGCCAGCTGATAGGTACAGATGGCGAGTCGTAGGCTGGCCGCTTCATCTGGTCAATGTACCAGTCGGTCTGCAAATAACTCAGGTTACATACTCTGGCATCGGTTCGCACACCCTCCACATCCTGGTTGTACCAAAGTGGGAAGGTGTCGTTGTCGCCATTGGTGAAGAGTATTGGGTAGCCCTCATCTTGTAAGGTCATGAGGTAGTTCTGTCCGAAGTCGCGGCAGGTGTATCGCCCACTTCTGTCGTGATCGTCCCAGTTCTGACTGGCCATCTGCACTGGTACCAGCAAACAGGCTATGCCCGCTATGGCAGCCAATACTGTCTCGTTGAGTTTATTGAGATACTTCTTCAGCAGGTCGATGATGGCTGCCACGCCGATACCACACCAGATGGCGAAGGCGTAGAACGATCCCGCATAGGCATAATCACGTTCGCGAGGCTGCAATGGAGTTTGGTTTAGATAGATTACAATGGCCAATCCAGTCATAAAGAACAGGAAGAACACCACCCAGAACTGGCGGATGCCACGCTTGCCACGCCATGCCTGCCAGAACAGTCCGATGAGTCCCAGTAGCAGCGGCAGCATGTAGTACACGTTGTGTCCCTTGTCGTTTTTCAACTCGTCGGGCAGCTTGCTCTGGTCGCCCAGTCGCGGATTGTCAATCAATGGGATGCCTGAAATCCAGTTGCCGTGTTCCAATTCGCCGTTACCTTGTATGCCATTCTGTCGACCAGCGAAGTTCCACATGAAGTAGCGCCAGTACATAAAGTTGCACTGGTAGCTTAAGAAGAAGCGCAGGTTCTCCCATTGTGTTGGCATTTTCACCATGATGTTCTCACCACAGCGGTCGTATGGCACCTGTGTGCCGTCCACACCGCCCATCCAACTCTCGTAGGCCGTAGCGTGGTCTGACGAGTACATGCGCGGGAAGAGCATGTTCTGTGCGTAGATGTACTTGGAGTTGTGCGTCACAACAAAGTACGAGTCTTTCTCGTCCTTGCTTGCTTTTTCCTTTTGTGCGTATATGGGTTCTCCCTCGGTCATACTGGGAATGCATTGGTTGCCCTGAACATCAAGCTTTACTTGGGAGGTATAAGCCTGTCCGTAGAAGAGCGGACGGTAGCCATATTGGTCTCTACTCAAGTATTTGCCTAATGTGAAAATGTCCTCAGGTGAGTTCTGATCCATCGGCGGATTGGCTGCCGAGCGTATCACAATGAGCGCATAGCTCGAATAACCAATCATGAGCATCAACAGTCCCAGCAGCACAGTGTTCTTGATGCGCGCGCTGATGAGCGGCACCCGCTTCTTATCAACCTTGTTTGTATAGTTGAGTACGAACCACAGCAGAGCCAATACTACTGCGCCGATGCACACCGCACTCCAGCCATAGCCATAGAACGGGATGCCCAACATGGCCACCGACAGCATGAAAGCAATGTTCATGCGGCGGTTGCTTCGTCCCACATAGCTCTCGTAGATGGCCCACACCACGGTACTAACCAGCAACAGGATGTAAACGATGGTACCCGTATTGAATGGCATGCCGAGCGTGTTGACGAAGAAAAGCTCGAACCATCCGCCCACGGTGATAATGCCTGGGATGAGTCCGTACAGCACACCGGCCACCACGACAAACGATACAAGCAGGGCAATGAGTGATCCCTTGACCTCGATGTCGGGGAACTTGCGGTACACAAACACCAGCACAATGGCTGGGATGCACAGCAGGTTGAGCAGGTGCACGCCGATGGAGAGCCCCGTCATGTAGGCGATGAGCAGCAGCCAACGGTCGCTGTGAGGCTCGTCAGCATGGTCTTCCCATTTCAAGATGAGCCAGAACACCACGGCTGTGAATGCCGATGAGTAGGCATACACCTCGCCCTCGACAGCCGAAAACCACGCCGTGTCGCTGAAACAGTAAATCAAGGCTCCCACCATGCCCGATGCCTCGATGGCGATGAGTTTTCCCAGTGACAGACTTTCCCAGTCTTTCAGGATAAGCTTGCGCGTGAGGTGTGTAATAGTCCAGAACAGGAACAGTACCGTGACGGCACTCAGCAGCGCGCTCATGATGTTGACCATGAGGGCCACCTTAGACGGATCACTCACAAACTGCGTGAAGAGATTGGCCGTAAGCATGAAGAATGGTGCCCCCGGCGGATGCCCTACTTCCAGTTTGTAACCTGTGGTGATGAACTCTGGACAGTCCCAGAAGCTGGCTGTCGGCTCTACAGTAAGACAGTAGGTGATGGCAGCCACGAGGAAGGCAACCCATCCAACCACATTATCTACTAATCTGAATTGTTTCATTGATATAATGATGAATAATAATTTTGCATCCTATTGATAGGCTGTCCTTTCTTTGCTTGTCATGCTATTTGTAAGCAAAAAACTCGTTGATGGTCAACGTAACAACCTATATTTTGCAAAGGTACGCAAAAACTATTAAAACTAGCGGGGTGAAAGACTTAAAAAATGTGACATCGGCATTTGTGAAAAGATTGGAGGATACGGATGTCCGATGACGAACCTTTTACCTTTATTCGGATTTTTCGCTGGCCAGTCTTTCCTTTCTCTCTATGGCTTCCTTCGCTTTTTGTTTCAAGCGTGCGATGCGTTCCAAGGCATGACGACGAGTATGGATGATTTGATAGCGGTAAACCAGACAGGTGAGTAGGAAATAGGCCAGTACCTGTACCCACAAAACTTGGTATTCTGTTTTGATGTCAGCCAGCGTGGCTCCCATGCCGTTGATGCGCAAAAATCCCCTAACGCCGAAGGTGGATGGGAACAGATAGGACACACCTTGCCATATTCCAGGTATGTTGTTTTGGGGCCATGAAACGCCTGTCATGAATATTAAGGGAATGGATGTGAAGACAACCAGCAGCATGACATTCTCGCGATAGCGTACCATACACGACAAGGTCATACCGAAGAAGATGCAAGCCAGGATGTATGGAACGAGCAGACCCACCAGCGCAGCTCCAGAAGCGAGGGTGGTAAAGCCGAAAAGCTTGGGTACTATCAATGACAGGTAAGCTCCGATGACAGCATAGAGCATGAAGTAGGCCATGGATTTGCCCATGACGATGCGGAATATGCCATTGTAATGTCGGCTGATGGGTACAAGGTCTTTGTAGCGATTGTTCTCTCTGGCCGTTCCTGCAGCCAGACCGATGCCCAACAACAGCGTCTGCTGCATGATTATCATCAGCACGCCGGGGATGAGCGCATTGCCGTATCCGCCCGTCGAATTGAATATTTGAACATCGTCCACGGCCAGAGGTTGAGCCGTAATCTCATCATCTCTGTTGGTGTATCCGCCCGCCTGTTGCAGCTGCAGCTCGGTGTTCAGCATGCTGGCCACTTCTTGTGTGCTTTGATAAATGGCTTTATAAGTGAGCATCAGGCTCATGTCGCAGTAAAGGCTGACGTGGGATTGCTGCCCTCGGTATAGTTTGTTTGAGAATTCAGCGGGAAAATACAGGATGCCGTGAACTTTTTGTCGCGCCACCAGTTCACGCGCTTCGTTTAAGCTGTTGACATGGTAAGTTACCTTGGTGCCAGGCGTAGCGTCTACCGAACGAATGAACTGACGGCTAAGTTGTGATTTGGAGAAGTCAACAACAGCAACCGGCACTTCGCGTGTCACTTCGTTCGTGTAAGCCCAGGAATAGACAAGAGGATAGAGAAGTGGCACCAAGATGCAAAAAATCAGCACGCCTTCATCGGTCACGGAAGAGCGTATCTCCTTGACCCAGATATAACACATATCCTGGATGCCTTCTTTGATTCTCTGGAAGAAACTTTCGTTCATGTTTGCTTGTTTCTTGTCTTTAAACTTCTATTGAGTTGCTTAGTTTATCTTACGTCCTGTTAAGGTATATATACATAGGTGAGCATGGCTCGCTTGATGTTGCGCAGGGTGAATATCGGCAGTATGATGAAAGTGCACAGTGCCAGGAGATTGAGCCAAGCGTCTGTCAGCGGGAAGCCGTTAAAGATGCACTGTTGGTAAATCATGTAGTAGTGCCTGAGAGGGAATAGTTGTGCCATCGCCTCAATCATCGGGCTCATGGAGAACACCGGATACGTGGCGCCGCTGGTCGTAAAGCCCAGTACGGCCCAGAGTGAGCATACACTCATGGACATGCGCAGTGAGGGTACCAGACCAAAAGCGAAGATGCCAAAGCCTTGTCCTGCCAGCACCGTGAGCAGTCCGAGCAACAAGATGGGAAAGAGACCGCCTGGGTGTGGAAAGCCCAGCACATAGTAGATATAAATTTCAAAGGCGTAGAAGATGGTTAGGAAGATGATGGTTTGCGGCAGCATCTTTCCTGCCATGGCCACATAGATGTTATTGTCAGCCATGGCCAGCCACTTCTTTGATTCTTTGAACTTGAGTTCCGTACCAATGGAATAGGCAGAGATAAGAAATATGAAGATGAGCAATACGCCTGGAATCATGGTCGTGGAGAGGTAAACATTGTAGTTGGCCAATGGATTGTTGATCATGTGCAGGTCGATGGCGATGGGCTGTAAGAAGGTTCTAACCTCGTCATTGGTCTTCCCCATGGCTGTTAGTTTAGCGGAAGCAACTCCTGCCGAACCGAGCGTCGTAATGGTTTTCAAATCCTTGTACAGCGTAGAGCCAGCTACGAGTGACACACTACTGTAATAAAAAGAGATTTTTGGTTGGCGTGCACTGGTGAGGTCGCTTGTCATGCCTTTCGGAATAAGCAGAAAAGCATAAATCTCGTTGCGCTGGATAGCCTGCCGGGCATCGTTCATGTTGGAATAATGTGCCACGACATGGCTCATCTGGTAGGAGTCAAGATTGCGAATCAGCTTGCGCGAGGTGGTCGTGTTGTCCAAGTCAACCACGCCGACAGGCATCTTCACGGGTTGGCCTTCGTTCATCAAGGATGTAAAAAAGATGATGACCAGGATGGGGAATATCACCATGCAGAATCCATAGATGGGATTATGTAGCAATATTCCACATTCGCGAAAGGCAATCTGTATTATTTTTTTTAACATGTATCTACGTGATGAATCCTATGTGATGGACAGTTGTGGTGAAGCGCAATAGGTATGTGTCGTGATTCTCGTGCAGGCCTGATTCAGCTGCAATGAACTGGGACCAACATCTACACAATTCTGAAAATCTCGTTTATGACTCCTTGATGACGAGCGACATTCCTGGACGAAGACCCTCGAATTTTTGGGTAGGACGTGCTTTTACCTCAAATGTTTTCAAGTCATATTGCCCATTGGTCTTGGTGGCTTTCCAAACAGCGTATGACCCTTGGTCCTTGATGTAGAACACTTTCATGTTGATCTCTTTGTTGAAAGCGGGTGCGTAAGCCTTAAAAGTGTCGCCTACCTTCATGCCATTGAGTTGGTCTTCGCGGATGTTGAAGGTTCCCCAAAGGTCTTTCATGATGGAAATGCTCATGATGGGCGATCCTGTACCCACCAGTTCGCCTTCCTTAGGATATACACTGCTGACTTCACCTTCTACGTTGGATATCTGAACGGTTTCTCTCAATAGCGACCGAACCACATTGGCAGCTCCCTCAGCTGCTTGAGCCTGTTTCTTCGCAGCGCGTTTCTCTTCTTCGCGAGCACCGTTCTTGGCCATGTCATATTGGCTCTTGGCCGCCTTCACTTGTGCTTCGCGTGCCTTGTAGCCAGCAAAGGCTTCGTCGCGCTTTTGAGCACTCATCACCCCTTGATCAAAAAGGTTTTGCACACGTTCGTACGATTTCTGGGCGATATCTGCCGCCGCTAATGCCTGTTGCCACAATTGATAAGCAGCTTGAATCTGTTCTTTTCTGGCTCCATTGTCTGCCATATCGCTCATGGCTGCTGCTGCCTGTTGTTGGGCTTCGGCGGCCTTTTCTTGGGCATTTACCTCGGGAGCTTCCAGGATGGCCAGCGTATCGCCCACCCGGACGTAATCACCTTCCTTGACTCTTAACTCCAAGATACGACCAGGCAGTTTGCTTGAAACGCGGTATTCAGACACTTCAATTTCGCCTTGAACAATCTCTGGCTTCTTTCCTAACGTGAAAAAACCGATGATGGCCACGAGAATGACAACTGTAGCGAATCCAATGATCGCCAGTAAAATGTTGTTGTGTTGTGATTTTGCCGACATGATATTTATTATTGTAAGATGCCAAGCGCCTTGTTGAGGTTTACTTGGGCTAATTTAACTTCTACTTCTGCTTCTATTTTTTGACTTTGAGCTTTCTGCCATGCTGTTTGCGCAGCCATGACATCCGTCGATTCCATGACACCTTCTTTGAATCCCAGATTGGCACTGCGCAGGTTTTCTTCTGCACTTGACACGCTCTTCATGGCCATAGCCAACTTTTTGTTAGCTTCTTTCACCTTGAATCTGCTTTGTGCGATTTGCAGTTCTATCTTTTCTTGTGCGTCGCTCATGGTGAGCTCGGCGATGCTGGTGGCCGTCTTGGTGGCACGCACTTTATAGGCACCCTCAAACCAGTTCCACACCGGCACCTGAACAATGACTCCCACATTCCATGCACCCGAGAACTTTCGCTGGAAGCCATTGAACATATTTGGATTTGAGATGAAATAACCACCTGTGAGTGCTACATGTGGCAGGTAGGCTGCCCGGATGAGCCGAGTGTTCTGTTTGCTGATGTCAACGGCGTTTTGCAGTAAGCGCAATTCCGGGCGGGTAGTGGTGATGTCAATCGCCTGATTGGCCTCACTGTTCACTCCTGGGGACAGCAACTCGGCATTTTCGTCAGCCAATTGGATGTTCTCATCCAAGGGTAGCCCACACAATTGGCAAAGCAACATCTTGGCGAGGGCAACTCCGTTTTCGGCCTGTGTCACCTGCATGTCTGCTTCGTTCACTTTCACGTCTACTTTCAAACCGTCTGCACGCGTGGCTACACCTTGTTCTATCATCTTCTGTACATCAGAGCTGAGCTTCTTGACGAGTTCCTGATAGCTGTTAGCCAGTTTTTGCTTTTGTCTCAATGACACCACCAGCCAATAGGCGTGGTCGATGTCGTAAAGAGTGGTCTGTGTACGTTGTGACAGGCCGTTGGCAGCCATCTGTTCGTTGATGTCTGCAATGTTGTTGGCTGCGATAATGGCTCCTCCCATGTAGATGGGCTGCTTCACCATCACCGTTCCTGCCCATACTTGCCGGGTGTCTGTCTTCAAGGCCTCATTGATGCTGTTGCCTATGGCGTTTCCGGCTTGGCCGATGGCAGCCCCCAGGTTTTCCATCAGTGAACCCAGTTGTTGTGCCATTTGTGGGGAGAGAACCCCTTGTTGTACCAATCCGCCAATCATGGTGGATAAATTGGATCCCATGCCGTTGCTGATGTTGGTGCCCAAGTTGGCAAATCCAGCTTTCTGTTGGTCGTTGAGTAGTGAAATTTCCTTACTGACAAATTCATATCCACCCATCGCATCGATTTTCGGCAGATATTTTGTTCTCAGGGATTTTCGCATGTTTCTGGCGACGTCTTGTTGGAGCTTGGCTACATTCAGCTGCTTGTTGTTGCGCAGGGCCATGGCCCGACAACTGTCAAGCGACAGTGTCGTTTGCGCATGAACAGGCAACAGCGTACCCATCAGAACCAGTGTAGTATAAAGTCTGTTCATCATCGATTCATTCAACTGCTAATCTAATGTAAAACTTCGTGATCCTATCATGTTACCTTCTGCAAAGATGCTCACCTGATATGTACCCGAGACCATGGCTTGGTCTATGTTCCAATAGGCTGTGACATTGGTTTGCTGACCGCCGTATTCCACGGTTTTTTTTGCAGTAGCCTGCAAATTCTTGTTCTCGTATGGGAATGTACCGGCTCCGCCCAGCACGCTTCCCGTAGGTGCTACGATGCGCACATACAGCGTACGCATGCCATTGGTGGCAGTAACGTTTTTCGCAATGCTGAAATCCACTTGCAGGGTCTTGGCCTTTTTCAACCGCTTGGTTGCCCTGCCTCGCTTGTCACGAAGGGATAGGTTAATGCCTGTGGCATCCAATTGTGCAGCGATGGCCACCTTCTCCGACAGGTTTGCCTTTTCGGTGCTCAATCCCTCTATTTGTCGGTTGGCTGCTTCATATTCTCCCTTGATGCGGGTATTTTCCTTGGTCAGGTTTTGATTGAGACGGTTCAGCGAGTCTATTTCCATCACATAGCTGCGCAGGACGGCGCGCACGGTGGCCAATTCTTTTTTCAACCTGGCAATTTCACGAGCGTCATTGCTCTTTACTTGCTTCAGCTCATTCAAGAGCCGCTCGGTCTTTTCCTGTTCTTTGGTGAGCTGAGCGACAATGGAATCGTTGCTGATTTGTGTCTTCATCTCACTATATTGATCGGCAAATCGTTGATATTCGTTTTCCATTTCCTGCTTGTCCAGCTCGGCCAACTCTTGCATCTCCTGGTTATGCTGTTGCTGCTTGTTCAGGTTGTAGGCAAGATATACAATGCCTGCAACGAGTAGGAGCATGAAAACGACTATCGGGATGACTACCTTTTTTTTCATAGGTAATTTTACTTAATTATTGTCTTTGCAAATTTAGATATTTAATATTGAATGGCAAAAAAAAACAAAAGACAAATGACCATTCGGCTTGTTTTTAATGTTTTTTGAGAAAAATAAACTTTGTAAAGCACATTTCTTGTGTATAGAGCTTTGTATCTCGTTGTAGAATGTGATGCACCCCTTTCCGCTCTGGGGATGCTGCATGGTGAGTTAAGGCTGGTTCTATAAATTACCACCGCATATAGTCATTAAAATTTTATGAAATACGTTTTGTTATCTTTTGGCTTCTTTTTGGTTCAAAATGTAAGATTGTTCAGTCGTGTAGCTCGCTACACTCCTTCACTCTCTTGCATTTTGACCTCAAAAATAAGCTCAAAATCTAACAAAGCTAATTTATAGAACCAGCCTTAGAGGTATGTGTCAATCTTGCGTCACTGCTGTCATGCAGTGGCGTAATAGAAGAAATTGTCAGATATTTTCATCGTTTTTTGCCCTAAAAACAGCTGTTGAAAACTGTTCATCTAGAAAAAATCAATAGGCAGAGCGGATGCAAGTAGGCAACAATTTGGGAAGAAAAAACGGTTTTTTACACAAATAATTTGGCATTATCTGCCAAGAAGCATCCTTTTGTCTTGTCATCTGTATGCTCTAACGAGCTAAAGGCATGGAGATACACTGCCAATAGCATTGCTAGTGCAGCCTAAAAGCTATGCTTTTGGCATCTGAAAGTGTAAACGATGGAGTGTTGTAGAGTGAGAGTATGTGTAAGTGTTTGTGTAACAGGATGGTATGAAAGTGTCTCGTGCTTGCCGTATTTGCCAGCCAAAGGTACGTTGCTTGCAAATACGCCCGGGATTTGGAGGCTCGTTGTCAAGAAAAATCATGCATCCATGTCGGCTTGAATTTGTTCCTTCCAAGGTTGTGAATAATTTTTTTTACGAAAAAGTACAACTTTACATATATTTTATTACCTTTACACCCGAAAACTACTTTACTATGAATAAAAACAGCTTTATTTATCGAGCTTTTGATTTATACTATGATGGCTTTAAGCACATGACCGTAGGTAAAACACTATGGGCTGTTATCTTAATCAAGCTTTTCATCATATTTGCCATTCTAAAAGTGTTCTTCTTCCCTGATTTCATTAAGCAGAACACCCAAAAAGGGAACGAGGCTGATTTTGTGTCTACTGAGATGATTAAACGAACTATTCATTAAATACATTACATTATGCACAATCTGTTATTAGACATTTCGGCACAAACGATCGACTGGTCGCGTGCCCAATTTGCTTTAACAGCCATTTATCACTGGCTTTTTGTTCCATTAACGCTGGGTCTTGCCGTCGTTATGGGAATTATGGAAACTCGCTACTATCGCACCCGCGACCCTTTTTGGAAGGATGCGGCGCGGTTTTGGCAAAAGCTGTTTGGTATTAACTTTGCCATGGGTGTGGCAACAGGCCTCATCTTGGAATTCGAATTTGGTACCAACTGGAGCAACTACTCATGGTTTGTAGGCGACATCTTCGGTGCTCCGTTGGCTATCGAGGGTATTATTGCTTTCTTCATGGAGGCTACCTTCGTTGCTGTGATGTTCTTTGGTTGGAAGAAGGTGTCTCCTGGTTTCCACCTGGCTTCTACCTGGCTCACGGGGTTGGGCGCTACCATCTCTGCTTGGTGGATTCTGGTAGCTAACGCTTGGATGCAGTTGCCCGTTGGACAGGAGTTTAATCCAGATACCATGCGCTTTGAGATGAACTCGTTTATGGACGTGGCCTTGTCGCCCTTTGCCGTGGACAAGTTCTGCCATACCGTGACCTCGTCATGGATTATCGGTGCTGTGTTTACAGTGGCCGTAAGTAGTTGGTACTTGCTTAAGAAGCGTGATCACAAGCTGGCTATCGAGAGTATGAAGATAGGTAGTATCTTTGGTTTGGCAGCTGTGGCATTGACATTGATTACTGGACATAGCTCTGCCATCCAGGTAGGCAAGGTACAGCCTATGAAACTGGCTTCGATGGAAGCACTTTATAATGGTGGAACGGGCCAGGGACTGACGGTCTTTGCAGCTGTTAACCCATTTAAGCAACCCGACTATGCGAACCAACAAGAGCCACCGATGAAGATGGCCGTGCCTAATGGCTTATCATTCTTGGCAACCTTAGACGCCAACGGATATGTGCCTGGGGTGAATGACCTTCTGAATGGTTATACCAAACCAGACGGAACGAAGGTTATTTCGGTTGAAGAAAAGATGAAGCGAGGCCAAATGGCCATTGCAGCATTGCAGGATTATCGTTCAGGTAAGAAGGATGAAGCTACCAAGCAGATTCTGAAAGACAACATGCCTTATTTTGGTTATGGCTATGTAAAATCACCCCACCAGGTCGTTCCGTTTATTCCAGTAAACTTCTGGGCATTCAGAGTGATGGTTGGCATCGGCATGTTGTTGATTTTGTTCTTTATCTGCTCGCTGTTCATCGTTTACAAGAAAGATATTATCAAGCATCGCTGGTTGTTGATTTCGGGCATCGTGCTGTTGCCATGCGCTTACCTTGCCTCTCAATCAGGCTGGTTAGTGGCAGAGTTTGGTCGTCAGCCGTGGACCATCCAGGATATGTTGCCGACATGGGTTGCCGTGTCTGACATTAAACCGAGTTCGGTTATTGTCACCTTCTTTATATTCTTGATTCTCTTCACCACCATGTTGGCTGTCGAGATTAACATTCTTTGCAAGGCTATTAAGAAAGGTCCTGAGAATAGTGAAATGTCAAATCAGGTTGAATTATAAATAAGAAAGGTAATACAATGATTACATATAGTTTTTTACAACATTACTGGTGGTTTCTTGTTTCTTTGTTAGGAGCCTTACTGGTATTCTTGATGTTTGTTCAGGGTGCTAACTCTTTGGTGTTCAACCTGGGTAAGACCGAACAAGAGCGTAGGATGGTTGTCAACAGTACGGGGCGCAAGTGGGAAACCACTTTCACGACGTTGGTTACCTTTGGCGGTGCTTTCTTCGCTTCTTTTCCTTTGTTTTACAGTACCAGCTTCGGCGGTGCTTATTGGTTGTGGATGATTATTCTCTTCTCGTTTGTTGTTCAGGCGGTGAGCTATGAATTTCAAAACAAATTGGGAAACATCCTGGGCGTGAAGACATTCCAATGGTGCTTGGTCATCAATGGTATTCTGGGTCCCGTTTTGGTGGGTGGTGCCGTTGCAACATTCTTCAACGGTTCTAACTTCTTGGTCGACAAGATTAACATCACCAATGGCATGGCACCGGTGATTAGCAGGTGGGCTAACTACAGTCATGGCCTGGATGCGTTGTTGGATATATGGAATGTGGTACTGGGTTTGGCCGTGTTCTTCTTGGCTCGCATATTGGGTTTGCTCTACATTATTAATAATGTGGCCGATGATACGCTGCGCGCTCGCAGCCGTAAGCATCTTATTTACAACACTGGTGCATTCTTGTTGCTGTTCCTTCCGTTCTTAATTAGAACCTTGTTGAAGGATGGTTTCGCCTATGACCCAGCCACTGGCGTGATTTCTATGGAGTCGATGAAGTATCTATACAACCTGTTAGACATGTGGTATCTTGCTATTGTGTTACTGGTTGGTGTGATATTGCTGCTGTTCGGCATTGTCAAGACCGTATTGAGTAACACCTATATCAAAGGTATTTGGCCAGCAGGTATTGGTGTAGTCTTGGTTGTTCTTGTTCTGTTGCTCATTGCTGGTTGGAACAATACAGCTTATTATCCTTCTAATGCTGATTTGCAGAGTTCACTGACCATCATGAACAGTAGTAGTAGTGAATTTACATTGCGCACCATGGCTATTGTTTCACTCTTTATTCCATTCGTCCTTGGTTATATTGTTTATGTATGGCATGCCATGGATAGCAAGAAGATCACGAAAGAAGAGATTAAACATGAGGATGCTTATTAAGCTGATCAATTCATAAAAGAATGTGACTAAATTCGGTGAGAGACTTGAGTTTAGTCACATTTTTTTTATCGAATAACTTTGATGTTGCGGTGTGTGAAAACGCTTCCAGGGCTTGGTGAATTGCGAAATGTTTCGTATTTTTGTGATATGACACGAAAGGAAAGATATCAATATATTCTCGATTATTTCAGAAAAACAACGCCTATCGTTACGACCGAGCTTGAGTTTGGTTCGGCTTTTCAGCTGTTGGTTGCCACATTGTTAAGTGCACAATGCACCGATAAGCGCATCAATCAGGTAACACCGGCGTTGTTTCAGCGTTATCCTGACGCACGGTCGATGGCACAGGCAATGCCAGAAGAGGTGTTGGAATATGTGCGCAGCGTGAGTTATCCTAATGCCAAATCAAGACATTTGGTGGAGATGGCGCAAATGTTAGTAAGCGATTTCGGCGGAGAAGTGCCAGACAACACCGCCGATTTGGTGAAATTGCCTGGCGTAGGGCGCAAGACGGCCAATGTAGTGCAAGCCGTTTGGTATGGAAAAGCAAAGATTGCGGTTGATACTCACGTCTACAGAGTGAGCCATCGCATGGGGTTGGTGTCACAAAAGGCCAACACTCCCTTGAAAGTTGAACTTGAATTGATGAA
Source organism: uncultured Prevotella sp. (assembly GCA_902488665.1). Taxonomy (GTDB): domain Bacteria; phylum Bacteroidota; class Bacteroidia; order Bacteroidales; family Bacteroidaceae; genus Prevotella. The sequence continues at coordinate 19,156 of CABTXD010000034.1, forward strand.
GTACATCCCTGCAGAGGATGTGTCAAGTGCACACCATTGGCTGCTTTTGCATGGCAGATACATTTGTCAAAGTCAGCGTCCCAAGTGTGAAAAGTGCCAGTTTGAGCAGATTTGTCCTAAGCGATTGACATCTTCCAAACTTGCGTAAAACATTGTTGTAACTTGCATCTTCCATCTTTATAACATCAATTATATGAACATCCAACGCATTTTAAAATATTTAGAACATATTGCCAAGAATAACAATCGTGACTGGTATCAAGCCCATAAAGACGAATATTTGGCTTGCCGCAACGATTTTGAGGAGGGAGTGGATTGCGCTATCGCAGCCATCTCTAAGTTTGATGCCTCCGTATCGCATGTAACAGCCAAGGAAGCGTGCTTCCGTTTTAATCGTGACACACGTTTCTCGCCCGACAAATCGCCCTACAAAAGGCATTTTGGCGCATACATCAGCGCCAAAGGTCGTAAGTCGTTGCATGCTGGTTACTACATCCATGTGCAGCCAGGCCATTGCCTGTTGTCGGCAGGAGCTTATTGGTTGCCCACGCATATCTTGACCTCTTGCCGCAATGAGATTATGGGCAACATTGACGAATGGCGAAGATGTGTGGAGAATGGCAAGTTTGTTCATTTCTTTGGTTATGCCACTCAGGGTTCGTGGAGTGATGAACAGGCATCGGACAAGGGCTTTGGAATCAGCCGATTGAAGACCTGTCCGAAGGGTTTTCCGGCCGATTATGAGTTTATTGACTATCTTCGAATGAAGGATTATGCTTGCTGGCATCGGGTTGAAGATGACTTTTTTGAGGGCAATGGTTGGATGGAACCCATGTCAGAGTTATTCAAGGTGGCTCAGCCCATGATGGAATTCACCAATCGTGTGATTGATGATTATGAATAATCTCAAGACAACTACAAATCAATTTGATGGGCGTTGATGAATGAAAGTGCGTGACTGGCTGCAACTTTATCCCCTCTTTAGGGTTGCCTTGGCATTGATTGTAGGTATTGTTGCAGGCGACTCTTTCGGGTTTGTCGTGCCAACATGGCTGTGGTTGGCCATCGCTTCATCTGCCTTGTTAATCGCATTAGCGAGCTACCGATGGAAAACAGCGCAGGGAGTGGCCATCCTTTTCACCGTGATGTGCTTTGGCATGCTGCTCATGACTATGCAGAAAAACCGTCTGACTGTACCCATTCCTGAGGAAGAACATGTGTCTGAAGCTGTCGTGATGACCACGCCAAAGGTGAGAGGTAAGGTGGTTCAGTGTGATTTGTATGTCCTTTCCGGCCCTTTATCCAACCAAAAAGTGAGGGCATCGATATTGCGCGATACCGTTGAAAGGCGTTATGAAGCGTTGAAAGTGGGCGATGGAATCAGGTTTCGTTCGGCCTTTCAGCCCATTCGGAGTTATCCCTCAGCCCGTCATTTCAATTATCAACGCTGGATGGCGATACGGGGTTATCGGGCGCAAACGTTCATCTATCATCGTCATTGGGTGCAATGTCAGCTTGATTTGACGTGCATGCCTCGGTTCGAACGATTGCGTTTGAAGGCGCAAAAGCTGCGTGAAAAACTGCTGAGTCATTATGCTGCCCATGGTTTTGATGATCAAGATTATGCCGTTTTGGCTGCGATGACGTTGGGAGAAAAGTCGTTTTTGTCCAAGCAAACCAAGGAAATCTTTTCCATTTCGGGCGCTTCTCATGTTTTAGCCCTTTCTGGTTTGCATCTTAGTATTATCTACGGACTGCTCGTCTTGGTGCTGGGTGGGCGAGGGTTGCGACGTGTTTTCAGTCTTGCTTTCGTGGTGTTGACCGTTTGGGTCTATGTGTTTTTAACGGGAATGTCATCAAGTGTCATGCGTTCGGCCATCATGCTCACCGTTTATTCATTGGTGTCACTGCTCAACCGCGATAAGATGTCGCTCAATGCCTTGTCACTTACGGCCATCGTGATGTTGCTGCTGCATCCGTTGAGCTTATGGGACGTGGGCTTCCAACTGTCTTTTATGGCTGTTGCGGCCATTCTATTGCTTTACCGACCCATTGAGCGTTGGATGCCAGAAGCAATCCGCACCAGGTCTGCCGTTGTGAGAAAGTTGTGGGGAATGATGGCTGTATCGTTGGCGGCACAGCTCGGTACGGCTCCGTTGGTGGCCTATTATTTCGGCCGTTTTTCGTGTTATTTCCTCTTAACCAACCTGTTGGCCATCCCATTGACCGTCCTCATCCTCTATACCTCTTGTCTTTTGTTCGCCTTGTCCTTTGCCCCGTTGTTGCAAAGTGTCGTGGCTGTCGCGCTAACTTGGATGACCCGGGTGCTCAATCACTACCTGTCGCTCCTCGCATCCTGGCCGGGAGCGAGTGTTGAAGGCATTCACATCAATCTTTGGCAGTTAGCACTCTTGTACGTCATCATTGCTTGTGTTTGCTGGGTTGTATCTTATTTACGTCAAGCTTACGTTCGTTCGCGCATCATGTAATCAGCATTTTTCGTGTTTATTCGGATGCATCCTGCGTCCCATTGAAATAATCTTCCAGTTCTTTTTCAGCCTGTCCGTTGATGTTGGGCAGATCCTTGATGATGGAACCTTGCTCCATCAGCGCCACTCGATTGGATATTTCCACCGTGTGTTGCAGGTTGTGACTGCTCACGAGGATGGTGGCTCCCGTTGTTTGATGATAGTTCAGCAGCAGGCGTTTCAAGAAGTTCTGGCTCGAAGGATCCAGGAAATTGAAAGGTTCATCAAGGATTAGCAGCTTTGGTTGTGCGATGAGTGCGGAGATGATGCCTATTTTTTGTTTGTTCCCGGCAGAGAAATCGCGAATCAATTTCTTCTGACCGAGAATCTCACCATTCATGAATTTGGACAGTGAAGTCAAGAATGTGGATAGACGTTCCTTGTCAACATGATTCACTTTGGCGATGAATTCAAAGTATTCCTCTGGCGTCAGAAAGTTGATGAGGAATCCCTCGTCGATGTAGGCACCCGTATGTTGCTTCCATTCTTCCGATTGGGAAGGGTCTACGGTGAAAGCATCAGCAGACGGTGTGCCATCCACTGGCGTTTCTGAAGCAGGCATCTGATGCGGGTCGGTGTGTCCGAAACAGAGCAAAACCTGCCCTTCATCGGCCCTCAGCAGGTCGAGCAGCAGTCTGAACAGCGTGGTTTTTCCGGCACCATTGTTACCTACCAGTCCGAGAATATCCCCATCATGAATCTCGAAGTTGGGGATGTTAACGGCAATTTTCTCGCCAAAAGCCTTCTTTAGGTTGTTGATTTGAATGTTCATGGGTGCAAATGAATCAAGGGCGGTTCTATAAATTACCACCGTAAAGTTTTTTTTTATGTCTGTCTTTTTACGTTTTGTCATCTTGTGGACTCTTTTTGGTTCAATTTGCTTGTTCGTTCAGTCGTATAGCTCGCTATACTCCTTCACTCACAAACAAATTGACCTCAAAAATAGTCTCACAATCTGTCAAAGCTAATTTATAGAACCCGCCCCAAAAAAATGATAGACAGTTGTGCGCCCATTCCTGGTGTGTTTGTGAGCAATTCCAACCATCTATCATTTTCATACGTTGATGTTTATCGAAGATTTCTGCCGTGGCAGTTCTTGAATTTCTTGCCGCTGCCACAGGGACAAGGGTCGTTTGGACGCGGCATCTTGTCCTTGATGTACGGCGTACGGTTCACCTGTTGTGCCTGTTCGCGCGTGTCTTGATGGGCTGCTGCGGCCTGGCCGGGGTCTGTCAGGTCATCTTTCTGCTCGTTATAGCGTTGACTTCTCTGTGCTGGGGCAGCCTCACGAACCTCCTCCTGTTGCATTTCAGGAATCTGACCACGCATTAAGATGCTCGTCGTTTGGTTGTTCATGTCGTTAATCATGCTGTCCCAGAGTTTCGCACTCTCCAGTTTGAAGATCAGCAGAGGGTCTTTCTGTTCGTACGAGGCGTTCTGTACACTGTGGCGAAGTTCGTCCAGTTGTCGAAGATTCTCTTTCCAATTCTCATCAATGATGTGCAGAACGATACTCTTCTCGAACTGTTTTACGATGTCTTTGGCTTCCGTGTCGTAGGCTTCTTTTAGGTTGCAGGAAACTTGGTACACACGCTTTCCGTCGGTGATAGGCACGGCAATGCGCTCAAACCGATCGCCCTGTTCCTCCTGTACCTGCTTGATAACCGGCCAAGCAACCGCTTGTATCCGTTCGGTTTTACGCTTGAAAGCCGCCATGGCATCTTGGAAGGCACGTTCGGCCAAATCTTCGGGATTGCCAGCGATGAATTCTTCTTCGGTGAAAGGACATTCCATCGCCAAGTTCTTCAAGAAGTCTTCCTTGCAACCCACATAATCATTCGAGTTGATGATGTTGACACATCGATCCCAAATGATGTTAGCGATGTCCATACCGATACGCTCGCCCATCAGTGCGTGGCGCCGTTTCTCGTAAATCACGGTGCGCTGTTTGTTCATCACGTCATCGTATTCCAGCAAATGCTTACGAATACCGAAGTTGTTCTCTTCCACTTTCTTCTGAGCGCGCTCGATGCTTTTCGAAATCATCGGGCTCTCAATGCGCTCTCCATCCTTGAATCCCAGACGATCCATCACCGAGGAGATGCGCTCAGAACCAAACAATCGCATCAGTTTGTCTTCCAGACTGACGTAGAATACCGAACTACCTGGGTCGCCTTGACGGCCTGCACGACCTCGCAACTGGCGGTCTACACGGCGGCTCTCGTGCCGTTCGGTACCGATGATGGCCAAACCTCCTGCCGCTTTCACTTCGGGCGACAGCTTGATGTCGGTACCACGACCGGCCATGTTGGTGGCGATGGTCACCGCACCAAGGCCGTTCACCGATTGTCCAGCCTGTGCCACAATGTCGGCTTCCTTTTGGTGTAGCTTGGCGTTCAGCACGTTGTGTGGGATTTTTCGCATGTTCAGCATCTTGCTGAGCAACTCAGAAATTTCGACAGACGTGGTACCTACCAAGCACGGACGGCCACTGTTGCGCATTTCTTCAATCTCTTCAATCACGGCAGCATACTTCTCACGCGCCGTCTTGTATACGCGGTCGTCCATATCGTTGCGCTGTACGGGACGGTTGGTCGGTATCTCCACCACGTCCAACTTGTAGATATCCCAAAACTCGCCCGCTTCGGTTGAGGCGGTACCCGTCATACCAGCCAACTTGTGGTACATGCGGAAGTAGTTCTGCAAGGTGATGGTGGCGAAGGTTTGCGTGGCAGCTTCCACCCTCACATGTTCCTTTGCCTCCACGGCTTGGTGCAGTCCGTCGCTCCAGCGGCGGCCTTCCATGATACGTCCGGTCTGCTCGTCAACGATTTTCACCTCACCGTCGATTACCACATACTCGTCATCTTTGTTGAACATCGTGTACGCCTTCAACAGCTGTTGCAAGGTGTGCACGCGTTCACTCTGCACGCCATAGTGGGTCAGCATTTCGTCTTTCTTGTCCAACCGATCCTGGTCAGAGAGTGAAGTCTCATTTTCCAGTGCTGAAAGTTCGGCTGTGATGTCAGGCAGCACGAAGAGTTCTTTGTCGTTCACCTGTTTGGAGAGCCATTCGGTACCCTTGTCTGTCAGGTCGCAGCTGTTGAGTTTCTCGTCCACAACGAAGTACAGTGGCTCCACGGCCTTCGGCATTTCGCGGTTGTTGTTCTGCATGTAGTACTCTTCGGTCTTGAGCATGCCAGCCTTGATGCCTTCTTCCGACAGATATTTGATGAGTGGCTTGTTCTTCGGAAGCGACTTGTATGAGCGGTATAGGGCGAGGAATCCCTCCTCAGTCTTCTTCTGATCTTTGGCTGCCTGGCCCTCTGAAATCAGCTGTTTGGCCTCTGCCAAGAACTGTGTGGCCAGTTTGCGTTGCACGTCAACCAGTCGTTCTACCAGCGGTTGATATTCTTCAAACATCTGGTCGTCACCTTTTGGAACAGGCCCGCTGATGATTAATGGGGTACGAGCGTCGTCAATCAACACCGAGTCTACCTCATCGACGATGGCGTAGTTGTGCGCACGCTGCACCAAATCGTCTGGCGAAACGGCCATATTGTCACGCAGATAGTCGAAACCAAACTCGTTGTTGGTACCAAAAGTGATGTCGGCCAGATAAGCCTTGCGGCGTTCTGGTGAGTTGGGGCGGTGCTTGTCGATGCAGTCAACGCTCAAGCCATTGAACTCGTAGAGCGGTCCCATCCACTCAGAGTCACGTTTGGCCAGATAGTCGTTCACGGTAACAACGTGTACGCCGTTACCCGTCAAGGCGTTGAGGAACACGGGTAGGGTGGCCACCAGCGTTTTACCCTCACCCGTAGCCATCTCGGCTATCTTACCTTGGTGCAGGGCGATACCACCAAAGAGCTGAACATCGTAGTGTACCATTTCCCATTTCAGGTCGTTTCCACCCGCCGTCCAATGGTTGTGATAGATGGCCTTGTCACCGTCAATGGTCACGAAGTCCTTGCTCGGGTCGGCTGCCAACTCGCGGTCGAAGTCGGTTGCGGTAACAATTGTTTCTTCGTTTTCGGCAAATCTCCGTGCGGTGTCCTTGACGATGCAGAATGCGGTGGGCATCACCTCGTTCAGGGCTTTCTCGTAAATCTCCAGCGCCTCTTTCTCCAACTTGTCTATCTCTTCGAAGATAGGTTCGCGCTCATCGATGGCCGTTTCCTCAATCTTGGCCTTCAGTTCGGCGATTTTGTCTTTTTGTTCTTTGGCGGAGTCTTGTACATACTTCTGTATCTCCTTGGTCTTGGCACGCAGTTCGTCGTTGCTCAGCTTCTGAATGTCGGGATAGGCCTTCTTCACCGTCTCCACGAGCGGTTGTATCAGACGCATGTCTCGGCTTGACTTGTCGCCGAACAATGATTTTAAGAATTTATTGAAATTCATCTTTTATGGTTGTTTTTGTTTATTTCTTATTATATAATGTGTTGCAAAATTACGAATAAAATTTGTTAATTTGCCACTTCTCTTTTAATTATTTGATATTCTTGGCGTAAAGCCATCTCCAGGCACCTCGAACCCCTTGTCAGGTAGGCTTTCTGGCCTTTCATTTCAGCCTCTCAAGTTTTGCTTTTCAAAAGCATTGACTTTAGGGGCCAATCTCCATGAGTTTGGCACTCAATCTCAATGACTTTGGTGGTCAATCTCCATGAGTTTAAAACCGAAGGGGTAAATGGAAGAAAGAAAATTTGGTAAATCTACGCTAACCAATTGTATGACATGTGGTTAGATAGTCTTACTGAAGCGGTGCCGACTTGCAGGCGTTGGGTGCCCTGATCTGAATGGATTTGGCGATGGTTGGCGCAATGCGGTCAACCGTCACGGGCAAGGTGATGCGCTGAGGTTTGATGCCTGCCCCGTAAAGAATGATGGGGAAGGGTATGAACGACGCGCGTGCGATATATTGGTCTCGATTATCTTCGTTGTACAACTGCCATCCTGGCGCAACCTCTATGAGCAAATCGCCACTGACAGCGGGGTTGTAAGGGCTCTCGGTAGCGTTGCGTATGCCCGCAATCTGAATGAGGAAGTCTTTCGAACGCGAGATAACATCCTCGTAAGAGAGCAGCCTGTCTTCAATGAGTTTGCGGTTGAGGTATATCTGGTTGCGGTAGCATGTTTCTACATAGCGGGCTTGTCCATAGATGGCCCCAAGGTACATGTTCAGCAGGTTGGCCGTGCGGTTGATGTAGAACGTTCCGGTTGGGATGCGGTATTTGGCGTAGTCAACCTTTGGGTCTTCGGTATATCCCGTACTGGTGAGCACGAAGAGCACCCGATTGGCACCTACAGCCTGTTCAATGCGGGTGATGAGCGATGCCAAGGTCTTGTCCAGTCCGCGGTAAACGGCCTCCAAATCCGTGCGCCATGCATCGGTATTGCCGCCTGCCGCCGACAGGGTGACTGACAAAAAGTCGGTAATTTCGTCCTTGCCCATAGCATTGTTGACCACGCAGCTCACGGAGGCGTTGCTCACAGCGTCGTTCAGTTGCGTTTTCTCTTTGCCGGGTCGGGGCCTGGTACTGCTGTAGGCGTTAATCCATTTGCGGGCTTTTTCGCCGTAATAACTTGACGTTGTCCAGCTTCCGGTCTTCTCATCTATCCAGATGGCACCATCTGCTGCATGTCCGGCAGACAGCACGGCAGCTTCTCTGTTGGCCGCCAGACCGTAAACGATGGCCGAACCACCGCTCGAAACTTTCAGTTCGTCACCAATGGTGGACGTGGACATGCGTTGTGGTGAGGACTTATGTTGGGTGTCATCAACACAGAACACCGGGCGCAACGTCTTTCGGTCTAGCCACTGGGTGCTGATGATATTGTGGTAATAGGGGGTAGTTCCGGTGACGATGGTGGCTATGGCTGAAGCCCGGTCGACAGGCGTGAACGGGTAACTGGCAGCTTCGTAGACGCTGCCTCTTTGCAATAGTTTCTTGAAACCGTCTTGGGAATAAAGTGGCGAATAATGCTCTATATAATCGTTGCGCAACTGGTCGATGGTGATGTTCACCACCAATCGCGGCGCAGTTTGTAAGGTTTGCGCCTGAACAGCGGTTCCCGTGAGGGTTGCGACAATCATCGCGGAGAGACACTTATTCATCATTTTACTGGTTTTCTATAGGTGTGAATCATCAACCATCCATACCGCAAAAGCAAAGACAGTGCCACAATGACCATGCCTTCTGCGTATGTTTGGAAGAACGCCAACATGAGATTGGCCGCCAACAGCAGGCTGTACAGCTTGATGTAGGAATGAAGTTTGCCCATGCGCAAGGCTTTGATGGTGGGGAAGAGGTAGAAAAGGTTGAGCGGACAGAGCAACAGAATTTGGAAATTCAGTTGTACCGTGGGGTGTTGGGAGAATACCATGGCCAGCAAAATGAGGCCGGCTGTGCCTGTGACAAGCATGGCAATGAGGTCGTAAACCCAAAGAATGCGACCTGTCTTCCATTCGATCAGGCACGTGATGAGCGTCAGGATGAGCCACAGAATGGCACAAGCAATTGGTGTGACGGCAGCTTTTTCCACAGGCTTCTCTGTGGGTGGAATGAGGTAAGACGTATGGTCGACGAGGTTTCTTCGCTTTCCTTGGCGGTCAATCACAAGGGCATGGGCGAAATCTTCGCGCAGACTGTCGGGTAAAAACTGCTGTTGTGCGTTGTCTGTCTTAGCGTCGGCCTTCACCCCAAGCAACAGGTCGTTGCCAAAACGGGCCCATCGATGTTGTTCGTTCCACTGATGAATCATTTGCCGATACGAGGTGGTGACGTTCTTGTTCTCCGCATACAGCACGTTGCCGTTGATGTGGTTGACAATCATGTCGCGTGCCCGGGTGGTGCAATTGTCATAAAAATAGTTGTATCGATACACGCGGTTTTCGGGCCGGAAGTTTACGTCAATGGCTTGTGTGATGGCCCATTTTTCTTCTCTGGTGAGGTTGAGCTGTTGTTCTTTCACCCAACTACCTCTACGAGCGTATGAGGCAATGAAGTCATTGATGTCTTGAATGCCCATTTCATAGTCGGTGAGCCCGAATACAAAGCGTAAGATGAAGTAGCTTTTCTGGAAGGAAAACATGCCATAGTTTACGACGATGTCTTGCTGACGGCCTACGTCGTTGTAGTGAATGGCAGTGTGGCCGTAATACGAATAGATTTGGTCGCCAGGGCCACAAGTGAGCAAGCTAATCTTAACCGAGTCCATACTTTTGAGCAGGACGCTGTCTACTTGCGCATTGGTTTGCTGCGTAGCCAAAAGGACAGCAACCAATACCAGTAAATACTTTAAATGCGTGGTAAAACGTTTCACGATGCAAAAATAACTTATATTTCCCACTTAATGTGCGTTTAATTAGAAAATTTTCGATATTTTTGCATCCAAAATAGAAATCAGAACAGAATGAAAAAAGTAGCAGGTGCCCTTTTGTTGGCAGCTTTCACTATATCTACGTTTGCTCAAAGTGGTACGAATTCTCCTTATAGCCAGTATGGTTTGGGGCTATTGTCTGACCAGACCAGCGGATTCAACCGTGGTATGAACGGATTGGGTTATGGTTTCAGGGAGAACGACCAGGTGAATTTCATCAATCCTGCCTCTTATTCAGCCTTCGATTCGCTCACCTTCGTGTTTGATGCGGGTATCTCCGGGCAACTCACTAATTTCGCTGAGAATGGTAAAAAGAAGAATGCGAAAAATGCAGACCTTGAATATGTGGTCGCTGGTTTGCGTCTGGCCAAGCATTTGGGCTTGAGCTTTGGCTTGGTTCCTTTTACCAACGTCGGATATAATTACGCCAACACATCGACCATCAACGTGGATGAAAACTACGCAAAGACCACGGCAACCAATACTTACACTGGCAATGGAGGCTTACACCAGGTGTACTTGGGGACGGGATGGGCACCATTCAAGGGTTTCTCTTTGGGCGCCAATATCTCTTATCTATGGGGGGAGTTGAACC
>CABTXD010000035.1:0-28109 GCA_902488665.1 uncultured Prevotella sp.
AAAGTTCAATGTTCAAAGTTCAATGTTCAAAGTTCAAAGTTACCTCTGTTGTTGTTTCACCAAGTACACCACTACCGGTAGGTGGTCACTATATCCATTGAGCCACACGCCTCCGGCCGTCGTACGCTTAGGTGCGCCTTTATATTTGCCGGTAGACTGGATGAGATAATCGTAACGTACAATCTGACCTTTCCAATATTTCAACGACGAATAATCGCGTTTTCCGTTTTGATTGAGCATGTTGGGCGAGAGTACTATTTGGTCAAAGAGATTCCATCCTCCTTGGTACATTAATGTTCCTCTACCATGGTTTGCCAAAATGTTATACCAAGGATTGTACATATCACCATCCCCCACGTCGTCAATTTCAGCTTTTGCGGACAGCACCTCGGCCATACTCTTGTTCACGGGGTCATCGTTCATGTCACCCATGACCATGACTTTGGTGGCTGGGTCGAGCTGTAAAAGCGAGTCTTTGATGGCTTTCACCTGTGCGGCGGCCACCTCCCGGTAGAACGACCCACTGTAACGACTGGGCCAGTGGCACACGATGGCTGCCACACGGTCGCCACCCATCGTACCCGTGACGGTGAGGAATCCACGGGTGAAGTAGGCACTATCTTTTTCAAGCGGTTGAACATACGGCACCAGTTTGACAGACGCGGGTTTGAAGAGCTGCGGATTGTACAGCACGGCGCAATCGATGCCACGCCTATCGGGCCCCTCTACGTGGATGTAACGATAGCCACGGGCCGCCAAGGGCTCTTGGGCAACCAGCGCATCGAGCACCCGCGCGTTCTCCACTTCGCTCAGTCCGATGAGGGCGCAGCCCACGTTTGGCAACACGTCCGTACCCATATCGGCCAGGGCTCGCGCCATGTTGCGCAGTTTGTGCGTATACTTCAATCCATCCCATTTATACGATCCGTTGGGCAGAAAGTCGTAATCGTTCTTTCCCTCATCATGACAAGTGTCGAAGAGGTTTTCCTGATTGTAGAATCCTACGGCATACACTGAATATTTGTCCTGCCCTGAAATAGCCATAAGGCCTACCACCAGCAGCCCCAGAAGCATGAATAGTTTTTTCATCTTAATATTCTTGTTTTTTACATGACGCATATTATCTTTTGCAAAGATAAGTCATTTATTTCGAATAAAATAAGGTGGAAAGAGAAAAAATACGACATGAAAATTTCATTCATCAAAATATATTTTGTTACTTTGTAGCTGAAAATCATTCACACAGAAAATCTTCCATTATGCAGAATAAGCTAACGCTTGCCATTCTTGCCTTGTGTTTCGCACCGTTGGTTCATGCCCAAAACGACAAAACCGACCAGCAGAAGGCTCCCCTCGTGGACGAATCGGCTTTCACTTTCACGGAAGCACAGTTGGGCGAGGATGACAACATGACCCAAAACGTGACCATCCTCAACTCGAACACCAATGCGTATGCTTCCGGGGTAGGCTATCGATTCTCACCCGTACGTTTTCGCTATCGTGCCTTATCACAAGAGTATAACGACGTATATATCAACGGTGTACCGATGAAAGACATGGAGAGTGGGCAGTTTAGATATTCCATGATAGGCGGACTGAACCAGCAAACCCGCAACGTTGACTTTGCACTGCCTTTTGAAAGCAACAACTTTGCCATGAATGCATTGGCTGGCAGCTACAATTATGACTTCCGTGCAGGTAGCATGGCAGCAGGAAATAGACTGTCGTTAGGAGCTGCCAACCGCAGTTACTCGGCACGTGGCATGTACACTTATGCCTCTGGATTCAATGCCAATGGTTGGGCAATAGCTGCCAACCTTACTTATCGCTGGGCGAACAAAGGATACGTAGAGGGTACATTTTATAACTCGCTTTCCTATTTCTTAGCGATACAAAAACGGTGGACGAATGGACATTCGCTGTCGCTCTCTACATGGGGCAACCCTACCGAGCGTGCATCGCAGGGCGCATCCACTGATGAAGTCTACTGGTTGACTAACAATTACCTCTACAATCCCTATTGGGGTTATCAAAATGGAAAGATAAGAAACTCACGAGTAGTGAACGATTTTGCTCCATCTGCCCTTCTCACGTGGGACTGGGATATTGCTAAAGACACGAAACTCACCACATCGCTCTTTGGTAAATATAGCAAATATAAGAGCACAAAACTGAACTATAACAACGCAGAGAACCCACAACCCGACTATTGGAAAAATCTTCCCAGTAGCTATTATGAGGTTTGGGGCGATGAAGCCAACCGCAATGCTAAAAGTCATGCAGCTTTCTTAGAATGGGATGAGGCGTACAACTACTGGACAGCCGCAAAAGAAAACCGCCAAGTGAAATGGGACCGATTGTACTGGGCAAATCAACAAGCAGCCAAGACAGGCAGTGACGCGCTGTATTATGTGCAAGCCAAGCACAATGACAACTTTGTGATGAATTTAGCGTCAACGCTTACCACAAAATTAAGTAAGAACCAGACATGGAACATTGGAGCTGTATTAGGTCGAAACCAAGGTGGGCATTATCAGACAATGGAAGATTTGTTGGGTGCCAATAGTTTCCACAACATCAACACTTATGCCGTAGGCTATTATCCTAAAAGTAGCGATGCCGTGCAATACGACCTTAACACAATGGGAGCAGATAGGACAGGACGTTTGGTAGGCAAAGGCGACAAGTTTGGCTACGATTACGATATCCTGATTCACAAAGCACTTGTTTGGACCAATTACTTAGCCAATATGGGTCGCTTTCATCTCATGGTTGCAGGAAAAGTAGGCGGCACAGACATGCAACGTCAAGGCTATATGCGCAACGGTATATTCCCAGAAAATTCATATGGCAAGAGTGGACACGCCAAATTCTTAGATGGTGGCGGCAAAGCCAGTATCACATGGGATGCTGGACTGGGCAACATTGTATCTGTAGGAGCAGGATATGAGTGGCGCGCTCCAACGGCACGCACAGCCTTTGCATCGCCCGAAATGAACAACGACTTTGTGTTGAATCTCAAGAATCAACAAGTTTTCAGTAGTGAGTTGGGTTATCAATACCAAAATGCTTGGGTACATGCCAACATCAACGCCTACTACAATAGAATGAATCATGTTACCGAATGGCAAAACTTCTATTTGGATGACATCAATTCTTTCTCTTATGTTTCGATGACTGACATTGAAAAAGAAGCGTACGGTGTAGAATTGGGGGCACGCTTTAAGCTCGCATCTTATTTAGATCTTACCACACTCGGCACATGGAGTGAAGCTAAAAACATCAACAATGCCAAGGTGCGCTACCTCAACTCAACAGAAGCGAAATACGTGGACGAAACTGTGTACAACAAAGGTATGCGCGAAGGAGGAACACCGCTTACCGCTGCAAGTCTTGGATTGAGTTTCCATCAAGGCGGATGGTTTGTAGATTTGAACGGAAACTATTACGATCGCATCTATTTATTCTATTCTCCAAGTTATCGGTATGAGAGTACGCTACGTGTTAGGAATAGTATTGATAATGAAGGAAATTACATCGTACCCGAACAAGCCAAAGGCAAAGGCGGTTTCATGTTGGACGGTAGTATTGGCAAGAGCATACGATTGAAGAAAGGACAGCTGAACTTGAACCTCATGGTAACCAACCTTCTCAACAATCAACGCATCGTAACGGGAGGCTATGAACAAAGTCGAAGCGACTACACGGTGAAGGATGATGGGACGATAAATCCACGTACATACAAGTTTCCACGCAATCCGAAGAAATATTATGCTTACGGCATCAACGGAATGTTCCAAGTATCTTACAGATTCTAATAAATCTCAACGACATGAAGAAAATAAAATATATAGTCATTGCACTTGCTTGTGTATGCCTGAGTGGTTGCATGGCTGACGATTACGATGCACCGCAGTTGAACCAGTCGCCCTATGGCAACAATGAACTCACAGAAACAAAGGTGCTAAGCATTGCCCAATTGAAACAGCAATACCAAGGAGTAATTGCCGCAAGTGGCTTAGAAGAAATTACAGAAGACATCCAGATCAAGGGTTGGATAACAGGAAATGACGTGGAAGGTAACATCTACAATCAGTTTGCAATGCAAGACGAAACGGGTGCTATACTTATCTCGGTAGCACAAGGTGGTCTCTACGGTTACCTTCCTGTTGGTCAAGAGGTGCTGATATCACTCAAAGGACTCATCATAGGAGGATATGGCAGTCAGGCGCAAGTAGGAGGTATATACATCAATAAGCGTGATGGTTCACCACAAGTGGGTCGCATGAATAGGTTTGTGTGGAAGAGCCATTTCAAATTATTGGGCACACCTCAACCTGGAAAAGTGAAACCTACTGTCTTTGATCAAAGTAAAATGAGCAACCAGCAATATCTAACAAACAACAGTGGCATGCTGATGACGCTAAAGAATGTGCAGTTAGAAGGAGCCAACGGCAAAGCAGTTTTTGCCCCAAAAGACGGAAGCATCGCCCTTACTGCCAATGCAGCTAACCGCACACTGAAGGGTATCAATAGCAAAACAATGGTAGTTCGTACCAGCACCTTTGCAGATTTTGCAAATCAACCCATGCCAACAGGTTCCGTGGACATCACGGGCATCTTTACCAGATACCGTGACACCTGGCAAATCCTGCTACGCTCAGGCGACGACATCAAGCCGGCCAAATAGGCCAAGGCTACTGTCAGAGATTCGGAAACTAATGGCATTCTTGACAGGAAACCAAGAACCAAAACCCAAAAGAAAAACTATCAATAAAAGAAATAATGATGAAAAAGCTATTTTATTCATTCCTTTCGCTGGCCATCTCGGCACTGAGCCTTACCAGCTGTGAGGACGTTCCCGCACCCTACGAATCCCCCAAGGACAATGGCGGCGGCGAGATTGTTGCCCCAACCGACCCCAAGGGAACAGGAACACTGGAAGACCCATACAACGTGGCCGGTGCCATCAAGATGATTAAAGGCCTCGAAACCGGTGCCAACTCGGCAGAAGTTTATGTCAAGGGTAAGATTGTTTCTATCAAGGAAATCAACACATCCAACTTCGGCAATGCCACCTATTATATATCTGACGATGGCACAAGCAAGGGACAGCTCTACATCTTCCGCAGCTTAGGATTGGGAAACAAGAAGTTCACCTCAGAGAATATCAAGGTAGGTGACGAGGTTGTGGTTTGCGGACAGTTCACAAACTACATGGGGAACACACCAGAAACCGTTACCAACAAGAGCTATCTCTACTCTGTTAATGGCAAAACGAGCGACAACTCGCAACCACAGGAACCGGGAACCACCGTCAATCCCACCGGTGAGGGCACAGAGGCATCACCCTTCAACGTAGCAGCTGCAATAAAAAAGGATAAGGTTGCCAAGGTTTTCGTCAAGGGATACATCGTGGGATTCATTCCTGGAAAGGATAGAAACGAGGCCAAGTTCACCGCTGAGGGATGCGAAACGGAAAGCAACTTCCTTATTGCCGATAAGGCTGATGAAACAAACATCGCCAACTGCATGCCTATACAACTGCCAAGCGGCAATATCAGGAATGGACTGAACCTGAAGAAAAACAAAGACTTGCACAAGAAAGAGATAACACTCTATGGAGACATAGAGAAGTACTTTGGCATCACGGGACTGAAAAACGTATCGTATGCCATGGTCGGTACCAAGAGTTTCGGGACAAAACCCAGCCAGCCAGGAACTCCTTCCACCGACATCTTGAACGAAACGTTCGCCGAGAGCCTGGGGTCCTTTACCATTGCCAACGAGAAAGACCTACCTCAAGGCCTTAAAGCCGTATGGTTTGTGGACAAAAAATTCCACCAGGTGAAGGCCAGTGCCTTTTTCCAGAACAAGAAATACGAAACGGAAAGCTGGCTCATCTCACCCGCCCTCGACCTGAGCGGAAAGACAACACTTACGTTGTCTTTTGAACAAGCCGCAAACTTCTTCAAGCCCCTGAAAGACGGTATCTTCATCAAGATATCTACAAACTATAAGAGCGGCAAGCCCTCGACAGCCACATGGGAGGTTCTTACGCCCAGCAAATGGCCGTCGAACAAGGACTGGACTTTCGTTAACTCAACCGTTGACCTCAGTGCCTACGCAGGCAAGAAAGACGTAAGAATCGCCTTCCAATATAAAAGTTCGGCACAGTCGGCCGGCACCTGGGAACTGAAGAACTTAATCGTGAAATAACAAAAAAGCATTGATACGTTTGGCTGTTTGCGAAATTCTTCGTACTTTTGCAGCCCATATAACTTAGTTAATTCAATTATATTCAATAAGAAATCAAAATGAAAAAAGGAATTCATCCAGAAAACTATCGCCCCGTCGTATTCAAAGATATGTCCAACGGCGATATGTTCCTTACAAAGTCTACATGCAAGAGTAACGAGACAGTAGAATTTGAAGGCGAAACTTACCCAGTGGTAAAAGTAGAAATCTCAAGCAGCTCACACCCATTCTATACCGGTAAGAGCAAACTTGTTGACACGGCAGGTCGCGTAGACCGCTTCATGAACCGTTACGGTAAGATTCAGAAATAAGATACAAAACTTTTTTTGACGACAAGAAAGTGCGTTCGGGCGTAGTTGCATATACGGTCGGTCGCACTTTTTTCATTCCACCACACGCCGATGAACAAATTCAACCATTTTCTCTTCCCACTTTTCGCCATCCTCGCACTGGCATCATGCAGTGACGACAATGGGTCAAAAGAGTCTGCTGAAGCCAACGTCAACGCCAACCAATATATCGGCGTGTCCACCGTTGGCAACCCCATGATGCCTCCTGAGGTCAGTCGTTTGGAGTTCCCAAAAGTGAAAGGAGGTAGCAGCATGATCATCGTGCACAAGGCACTGCTCAACAAACGCACTGGCGAACGTGGCGTAAACTATTCTACAGAATGGGACACCAGCAAGAAATCGCTACGCTGGAGCTGCTACCAGATGTACCGAGGCATTAGCGAAGCCCATACCAGCCGTTACCGATCGGATACCAACCAATATCCACGCGACGAGAATATTCCCTCGACCTATCAGTTTGACAGAGACCCGTTTTGGCGTACAGGCTACGACCACGGCCACATCTGTCCCTCGGCCGACCGTCTGGGATCAAGAGAAGCCAACATCCAAACCTTCTATCTCTCCAACATGATGCCACAAGTACACGCTTTCAATGATGGTGTATGGAAGAACATGGAAGCACAAATAAGATCGTGGAATCAAGACAGTTTTCGTGACACCTTGTACGTCTGCAAAGGCGGAACCATAGACAACGGCAGCCAAATACTGACCACCCTCGGTCAAGGACTCATCGTACCCAAATACTTTTTCATGGCCGTGTTGTGCAAGAACAAGATGGGCTACAAAGCTCTCGGTTTCTGGGTGGAACACGAGGCCAACGGTGACACGTCGCTCGGCAAATACGTTGTCAATATCCACGAGCTGGAACAGAAGACCGGCATCGACTTTTTCTGCAATCTACCCGACGCCATTGAACGCCGAGTAGAAACATTACCGGTAGAGAAAGTGCAACGATCCTGGGGGTTGCCATAATCATCTACGATGGCAACCGCCCCTGGCTCAACTACATCACTCCTCAAAATCCATCGTCACCTTCTTGGCATAGGTATAGCGAGTATAGGAAAACTCATCCGACTCGCCATCGCCAACCATCACGCCAGAGAACGTGTGATCATCGAGCTTCATGTCGTCATAATCGATGATCATCTGGAATTTCGTCCCATTTTCACCATCATAGGTAATAATGATGTCACCTGATCGAGAATCGATTGCCCAAGAGAACGTTCTATCCCAAGCCACTTCCCCATTGAAATAATCTACCTGGCGGCCACGACCATTGCGCGACTTAGAATCGTACATATCAAATTCTATGTCTGTGTCGTACACCTCTTCCCGCAACAGTCCATCAGGGTCTTTAAAACGAGCAGCCGTCTTTCCCGTCCAATGTCCACGCAGGGTCTGTGCCATCTCATACAGCACGTCCTGCGAATTATCGTAAGGGTCTTCATAATAATAATCATTGTCGTCGCTACATGAGGTAACACTGACTGTGAAGAGTGCCACTAACACGATTGGTAATAATTTCATCATCTTTTTCATCGTCGTATATTTTTAAGTTTCATAATTTTATCTATTGCAAAAATACACAATAGATCTTGTATATCCCAAGATGTTTTCACTATTGCTGCATAGGGTTTTTCCTACCTTGTTGGGGGAAATACCTGCATATTCCCCATCGCCTACCTGTAAATCATAGCGACAGTTTGTTGAAAAGATGGCTCAACACACACGGCTCTGTCATGAAACACGGGTGCTTATTGTTTTTAAACAAACGAAACGTTTTTCAGTGAAAAGTCTTCCGTCGCAATGTTTTTTTAACACAAATGCTGGGCGTTTTTTCAATCAACTTATTCCGCGGGTGAAAATAAGCTTATTATGGACAAGTTTGATTATCTATTTGATTATTAGCACCTTATATGATTTTGAAACCTAAATCGAAATTAAAAAGTATCGTGTTTAGGGCAAAAAGTCCTTTTTTGGTGCAAAAAAGGCATTCAATAGGATGTAAATTAGACCTCATAGTCATGTAAATTGGCCGGCAAAAGCATGTTAATTGCTGATTAAACCCATGTGAATAGCGTACAAAATGATGAATTTAAGACCTTGAACGCCTTAAAAGCCGCTCCATTTTTTCTATTTTACAATTTTACTTTGTCAAAGAAAATGAATGAATTTAACAAACAAAAGGTTTGTTAACATAGTCGAGTATTGTTGGTTACAATCCAACAATATTATCACATCATGTCATAAATGGCAGTTTTATTCTTCATTCATGCAAAAGGGTATGATTGTTTCTTTATACCACATAATCAGCTTAAATGCAAGAGCCGTGGCTCAATAGACCACTCGAATGGCATGTGTATCTGCTTTTTTTATTATATTTGTAACCACAAAAAGAGAAGATGAAACAAAAGATTATCCTATCTAAACATTTGCAAGGTGACCTATCCAAGACGATTGCAGCATGCCAACCCGACCGCATTTTCGTTGTTGCGGACGACGTGACAGCCGAAAATTGTTGGCCGAAAATTCGTGAGTTTGACTCGTTGAGGGACGCGCAGCTCATCACCATCCCCGCTTCTGACGTTCACAAAGACTTGCGGTCGGTGGAAAAGATATGGACGGCACTGCAAGAAGGAAAAGCCACCCGCCACTCGTGCGTCATCAACCTGGGGGGCGGCATGGTGACCGACCTTGGGGGATTCGCCGCCTCCACCTTCAAACGCGGCATTCGCTTCATCAACATCCCCACCACCCTGCTGGCCATGGTCGACGCCTCCGTGGGTGGCAAGACGGGCATCAACTACGGGGGACTGAAGAATGAGATAGGGGTGTTCAACGACGCTAATTTCGTCATCCTGCACGCAGCGTTCCTGCAAACGCTTGACCAGGAAAACCTGCGCAGCGGCTATGCTGAGATATTGAAGCACGGCTTGATTAGCAACGACAAGATGATGGGCGAATTATTGACGTTCAACTTGAGCGGTGACATCGATTTCCAGCAGCTGCAAGGAATGATTGCCGCCTCAGTTGCCGTTAAAGATGAGGTGGTAACACGCGACCCTTTTGAGCAGAACATACGCAAGGCGCTGAATCTGGGACATACCTTCGGCCATGCGTTTGAGTCGTGGTCGTTGAAACGAGAACCTGTCTTACATGGCTATGCGGTAGCCTATGGCCTGGTTTGCGAATTGTACCTGAGCTGCGTCAAGTGCGGGTTCCCCACGGAGAAGATGCGACAAACGGTCAGGTTCGTTAAAGAGTGGTATGGGCAATTGCCGTTCACATGCGACGATTATGACGAGCTCATCGCCTTGATGCGCCACGACAAGAAGAATCTTGGTGACGAGATAAACTTCACGTTGCTTGCCGACGTGGGTGACATCAAGCTCAACCAGACGGCGACGATGGAAGAGATTAAAAACGCCTTCGACTTTTTTCGCGAAGGCGAGTAGCGCACATTAGTGGCATGGCCGACCGCAACATCCTACTTGCCGTAGGCTGTTTCCCCACTCATTCATCATCCAGCGCAAAGACGCGGCTGCAAGGTAAGTCAGGATTCTCGGCCATTCGCTGAGCCAAAGCCCGATTGGGTTTCCCCGTTTCGGTCATCGGAATGCGGTCTACCGACAGATACAGGCGCGGCTCCCAATAACGAGGCAAGGCCCGATGCAGCAGTCTGTGAATGGCTTGCAGAATGGGTAACTCAGATTTTTCCTCAAAGGTTGCTCCCTCGACATCACCCTCTTGCTCCACCATCAGCACGACTATTTCGCCAAACTTCTCGCTCTTGCGTTTGGTTACCATGTAAGGCATGGTGAGAAACGGCCGCATCAGGCGCTCCAACTCTTCCATCTGAAACTTCACGCCACCACTGTTGATGACGTTGTCGCGACGACCAATGAGGCGAAAAGCAAGGGCGTTTTGCCCCTCAGAAGTGCTTGTCTCTCGCATTTCTGCCATATCATTCGTCACAATAGGCGAATCACAAAGCATCGGAGCATCAACGACCAAGCATTCATCGGCATTCGTTGATACCTTTATTCCTTGCAGAGGCGTGTACCAACTCGAAGATTCGAGACCGTTCAGTCTTCGTAAGGCAATGTGTGAAAGGGTTTCGGTCATGCCGTATGTGCTCCATACCGCATGAGGAAAGTCGTACAGTTGGGCTGCCAAAACATCGTCAATTGCCCCTCCACCAATGATAAGATGTTTGATTTGACGTAATTTTTCCCGTTCTTCAGGTACTTGCAGCGAGTTATATACTTGCAGAGGAACCATGGCGGCAAAGGTAATTGGAACGTCAACCGTTGCCAACGGATGACCAGAGGGGGCTACCTGTATCAAACGGAGTTGCCTGACCAGTGAGCGAACAATCATCATCTTGGCGCCAATATAGTCGAGATTCATGCACAACAATGCGGTATCACCAGGCTGTAATCCAAGAAAATCACACGTCATCTTGGCACTTTCTATCATTCTGTCCTTTCTTACATTCAACTTTTTCGGCGCACCTGTCGACCCACTGGTTTGCACATGGACAGTCTGTGCATCATTATTCCATTCGCTGATAAATTCTTGATAAGTCATTTTTTACTTCCATTTAATGTCTTTGTCGGCATGAACCACAACTGATCTCCTTTCACTTCTAACGGCATAGGGACGTTATCTGTAAACAGAAGTCCTGTTCCCAAGCCCTGCGGAAAAGTGACATGCGGTCCATAAACCTTTGCGGCAAGGTGTGCAATGGCATTCAATCCCACATTACTCTCCAACGCACTGGTGAGCCATGAACCTATGTTTCGTTGCCTTGCCAGCGTTATCCATTCTTCTGTCCCATACATGCCACCATGCAACGAAGGCTTCAAAATGATGTATTGTGGGCGTATGGCATTGAGCAACTCTTCTTTTTCTGGTCGCTGGTTCACCCCAATGAGTTCTTCATCAAGTGCGATAGGAATGGGCGACTCACGGCACAAGAGCACCATTTGCTGCCACTGATGCTGCTTGATGGGTTGCTCTATCGAATGAATGTCATACTTAGCCAACCGTTCCAACTTTGCAAAAGCCTCATCAGGCGTGAAACCTCCGTTGGCATCAAGGCGCAACTGAACTTGCTCTGAGGTGAAATGCGAGCGGATAGCGCGCACCAGTTCCAATTCATTCTCAAAGTCGATAGCCCCTATTTTCAACTTCACGCACCGAAAACCTTGCTCCAATTTTTCCTGCATCCGATGCACCATTTCCTCGAATGTACCCATCCACACCAAGCCGTTGATGGTGATTCCCTCCTCTCCTCGTGCGAAAGGGGTGTCAAACAAGGCAGCACTTCCGTTTGCATTTATTTGCGCCAACGCCGTTTCCAACCCAAAGAGTATTGACAGATAAGGTCGCAAACGCTCGTAGTTGATACGCCCCTCGTGCGCCACCTCATTGCACGCTTCGGTTAATATTTGCTCATAATCAGGACAAACGTCACAACTTAAATCAGGCAAGGTGGCACACTCGCCCACCCCTTTGACGGAAGGACGGTCTTCATGCCAAAGGGTTACATAGTAACTCTTGCGTGTTTGGTACACTCCCCGTGAGGTAGTGGCAGGATTTTTGAAGTGCAGTGTGCGCTTACAAATAGAATAACACAAGCTCATATTCATCTTATGAATGACTTTTTCTATAATCAATTCTTGCCTTCGACATTTGCTCTCTGATTCCTCCTTGCTTCACAAAATCATCTTTCACTCGGTTTATGTATTTCCTAAGGAATATGTCAGCTTGATGAATGAGTGTAATAGCAATGTTCGCAATGGTTTCATCACTTCTTTCCTTGATAGCGTTTCGATAATATGCCGAGTCGTTATGCCGTGCGCAAACACGTCTGGTCTGTATTGTTTTAGCATCGTTTACATCCCATATAGCAAGATCTCTCACCCGTAAATAATCCTGATAATCTATCAACAACTCCTGC
Source organism: uncultured Prevotella sp. (assembly GCA_902488665.1). Lineage (GTDB taxonomy): Bacteria > Bacteroidota > Bacteroidia > Bacteroidales > Bacteroidaceae > Prevotella. The sequence continues at coordinate 12,574 of CABTXD010000035.1, forward strand.
AAGCTTGCCTTAGCCACATTCAAAAGCTTGATTTCTGTTTCAGAAGAAGTTGTTGAAGCCGCACACCCCTCAGCTATATTCTGTTTACCCGATCGGGCTGCTTGCACCATTTGGTCAACCGTTCTGTCGTTCTTTGCCAAAAAGTTGTGTGCAAAATAAAAGGTAATGTCATAGATACACTCGGTTTTTTGATAAACAATTAAGTTTTGATAATTACCTTTTTGCGGCAAAAACTGGTTGGTTTGCATGGCTTGTAGTTTTTTTAGTGGTTATTATTTATTGGGCTTATCAGCCTAATTAGGCCTATTGGGCTTATTAGCCTAATAAGGCTAATTGGGCCAATTGGCCTAATTGGGCCTATTAGGCTTATTGCTCTCAAGGAAACTGCGGATACTTATCAAAGTCGGGTTTGCGTTTCTCCAAGAACGCTTTTCCACCTTCTTGCGCCTCATCCATGGTGTAATACAGCATGGTAGCATCGCCAGCCAACTCCTGAATACCAGCTTGTCCGTCCAACTCGGCATTCAGTCCAGCCTTAATCATGCGTAACGCCAAGGGCGAACGCTGCATCATTGTCTCCGCCCATGACACGCATTCATCCTCCAATTCATCGAATGGCACCACCTTGTTCACCATGCCCATACGCTCTGCCTCGTGTGCCGAGTACTGCTTGCACATGAACCAAATCTCCCTGGCGCGCTTCTGTCCCACCATTCGAGCCAAGTACGAAGCGCCGAAACCTGCATCAAAAGACCCTACCTTTGGTCCCGTTTGTCCGAAAATGGCATTCTCACTGGCAATCGTCAGGTCACACATGACATGCAACACATGCCCACCTCCGATGGCATAGCCATTCACCATGGCAATCACAGGTTTGGGTAAGCGTCGAATTTGCATCTGCACGTCCAGTACATTGAGCCGTGGCACGCCGTCTGTTCCTACATATCCGCCTCGTCCCTTCACGTGCATGTCGCCCCCAGAGCAAAACGCTTTGTCTCCTGCTCCCGTGAGAATAACCACACGAATGTCCGCACACTCTCTGCAATAGGCAAAGGCTTGCGACATTTCCCATGTGGTTAGCGGCGTAAAAGCGTTGCGATAACGCTCACGGTTAATCGTTATCTTTGCAATTCTGTTATACTCCTCAAAGAGGATTTCCTTAAAGTTGAAGCCGTCAATAGACTTCCATTGTCTCTTTTCCATATCAAATTAAACTTGTTTGTATTCGTTTATAGCCTGTTCATCTTGTTCTTGCGAGGTAAATACCTCAAAGACTACGGGGCGGTCAAAGTTGTCGTTCACAAAGCGATTCATGTTATTTTCAAGTTCTTCTTCATCGTTTGCCGAAAGGTAAGCCACGTTGTTTTGCTGGCAAATCCCCCAAGCCGTGGTATGATGTTGGGCAGAAATCAATGTCTGCTGAGCCGTACTATCTTTCAAACCCGGCAAACTTTGGAAGATAACCCCACCCCCATTGTTCAGCAACAGCACTCTGAAATTGCCCCCTAAGCTATGCCACAGGGCATTTTGGTCGTAGAAGAAGCTCAAATCCCCGATGACGCAATACACGTTTTGAGTTGTCACCAGCGAGCAACCTGCCGCTGTTGACAAACTTCCGTCAATGCCATTGACGCCCCGGTTGCAAAAAACATAATCGCTGGCAAAGTGGTTAACCAACCTAACGGACATGCTGTTGGCGGCATGGAGGATATACCTGTCCTTGTGACTTACGGTCTCAAAAAATCTTTTCACAGCCTGAAATGAAGAGTAAGGGGGATGAAAATGCTCATTCTGCGCCTGCACTTGTTGAATCAACGTTGTCCATCTTGAACGAAAACCAGACTCAAAAGGCAGCCTTTGTTTTTCTTTTTCCCCACGGACATACCGCAAGATTACCTCCAAGACATCATACGGCGTACCCTCAATCACGCCAGTCAGGTTTTGGAAAGTATCGTATATTGCTCCTCGTTCATTGACAATCCAAGTCTTAGCAGCTGGAGATTGGCGCAGAAACGCTTTCAAGCGCTTGCTCACCAACGTTCCCCCAAGGTACACCACTACATCAGGTTGATATTGTTCTACCTGCTGCATGCGCATCAACACCTTATCTATATGTAGGGGAAAAAGCCTTTCGGTTGGTGAATCGGGATTGCGAGGCGCATCCTCATGACAAGCCATTCCGAGACATTCGTACACAACTACCACATCTGCTGACAACTCGCATAATTGCAAAGCCATGCGCCGAGCCTCTTTGTTACTTAACTGTCCCACGACTATCATCGGGCGGTGGGCTGATTGGACATCCGCCAAAAGCGGCTGACAGTGAGCCACATCGGTCGTTGCTGCAACCTGTTTAATCACACGTTCGGTTGGCAACGCTGGTACATTGAAAGTAAACAAGGGTTCTGAAATGGGTACATTCAAGTGTACCGGACTGCCGCCATGTCGCTGACAACAAAGCAAGGCTTCGTTTACCAATCGATTACAGTACCACCGTTCGTCATCAGTAGAAGGCTCGGATAGCGAGACTGCCTTACTGACAAAACGCCCTAAAGCATCCAACTGCGGCAGGGTTTGTCCGTCTTGCTGGTCAATCCACATCGCAGGTCTATCAGCCGAAATCATCACCAAAGGCACATGTTGATAATAAGCCTCTGCCGCAGCTGGCAAAAGATTGAGCAACGCTGTACCCGAGGTGACACAAACGGCAACAGGATGCCTTAAGATTTGAGCCATACCCAAGGCATAAAATCCAGCCGATCGCTCGTCTGTTACAGGGTGGCATGTGATGTTGGGGCATTCGTTGAGATTATGTACAATGGGTGCATTGCGCGAACCGGGACACACCACAGCGTGTTTCACACCGTGTTCCACTAATAATGCGGTGAGTATATTGACGTTCTCTTTATCTGAATAGGGCATGGAGGGAGTATTTAGTTCACGAGTTTACAAGTTGACAAGTTCACGAGTTGATTGTTTTTTAGTTCTTGAGTTTGTGAGATTTTAAGTTTTTAAGTTGACAGTTGATAGTGCACAAGTTGATAGTTGACAAGTAGATAGTTGACAAGTAGACGAGTAGATAGCTTTGCTAATCATAAAGTTCAAAGCTCAATGTTCAATGTTCAAAGTTATCAGCTAATCCCTCCCCTTCCCTTTGGGGAGGGGCCGAGGGAGAGGCCACTACCTTTTTCATCGTTTCCATTTTCGCCACCGTCTCTTCCCACTCCTGCTGCTCAACGCTATCGGCAAGTAGGCCTCCGCCAGCATAGAAGCGGTAGCAACGGTCTGATATTTGCATACAGCGAAGCGAAACATACAGATGTGTCTCGCCCTTGGGATTGAGCAAACCCACAAAGCCACTGTAATAACTTCGATGGATATGCTCGTTTTGCAGGATAAAACGGTGCGCTTCCACCTTTGGAAATCCACAAACGGCAGGTGTGGGATGCAAAGCTTCGAGTAACGTTCCCAGCTGATTTGGGTCACGAAGCTCAAAGGTGAAGTCAGTACGAAGGTGCACCAAGTCACCCGCTTGCACGGTATAGGGGCCTCTCTCCTCGACATGGGTTGCGAAAGGAGCCAGACTTTGCTGTATATACGTGGCCACACACCGTTGTTCCTGTCTGTTCTTATCCGACCATACACGCTCTCCTACCGACAGGTTGTTACCAGCAAGATGGCTTGACTTCACAGGTTGACTTTCATCATCGGTGAGCTTCATCGTACCAGCCAACGCCATGGTTCGCCAGCGTTCTCCATCACCAGACAGCAATACCTCAGGAGTAGCCATAAGCCAAGTGCCGGTCATGGGCGTGCAAACCAAAACGATGGCCTGTCGCGGATAGCATCGACAGGCTGCTAAGAACAAACTTTCGGCATTTGCGTTGTTACATCGCTCCACCTCTTCACAGCGAGCAAGCACCAGCTTGTCAAACCTTTCGGCTTTCAGTGCTTGGTGAAATTGGCGGAAATCACGTCCATAAGCCAACCGTTCTTCCTGTCGTGCGGCATTGGCAAGCTGTCCGTCACGCTGGCAAAAGCAAGGGCCACTCTCATTTATTTTCTCTTCTTGCACCTTGTCAGGATGCATCAATACGATGGGATGGGCGGCATCAATGGTAAAGGGAGCCATGACAAACCCCTTCCGTCCATTGAGGTCAGTCATCCGAGTCAGCACCTCAGGCTTGCCCTGTGTCTGTTCCAGACGGATGAAATGCTCGGCATTAGGAAGCCGATAGTATGCTATACTGCTCATTCTTTTGGTTTACGCATGGCAAAATTAGTCACCTGAACGGTTGAAATGAGCTTGTCGTTATGGTCCTTAATCTCAATGTGCCACTGGTGCAGTGTGTCACCCTTGTGCTGCAGCCGACCGTAAGCCGTCACGGTATCGCCCTCCATCACCGGCCTGACATGGTTGCCGCTGACATTGATACCCACACATATCTTGTCGGGACAAAGCGCCATGCTCCCCACACCCGCCAAATTTTCGGCCAGCGCCAGGGTAGCACCCCCACTTAAAAAGCCAAATACCTGCTTGTTGCTATCGTCCACTTTCATCCGTGCCATACAGGTATCGGGCTCGGGGGTGGAGATAAATTCCATGCCCAAGGTGTTAGACAGGCCATCCTGTCGCTTGATGATATCCTTTATACGTTCTAAATCCATTGTCATTTTTGGTTATCAACTTCAAAGATACAACAAAAGAAAGAGGTTTCAAAAAATACCCGTTGTTTTTTTAATAATGAAGATTCAACTTCAAAATGCAACTACAATCATCATTTTATGCCTGCATCATTTGTGGGAATATCCATTTATTCGTATCTTCGCCTGGCAGTCCTATGGGTTGACTTGCAGGCAGTACGCCCAACAGGATGAGGTTATAGGGCCGTACTCTCATAGACATACAGCCTAACTTTTACACAAAAAAAATAAACTTATGCCAATCAAGAAATGGAAGACCTTAAAGTCGGATTACATCATCAAGCGCCCTTGGCTCACAGCTCGCCGAGACGAGGTGCAACTGCCCAACGGCGTGATTCATGACGAGTATTATGTACTGGAATATCCCGATTGGATCAATGTGATTGCAGAAGATACAGAAGGTAACCTCATCATTGAACAGCAATGGCGACACGCACTGGGCATCGTGTCTTCAGAAATCTGTGCCGGCGTGATAGAAAAAGATGAGAAACCCCTTGACGCCGCCCAACGAGAACTGCAAGAAGAGACTGGCTATGGTGGTGGAACATGGACAAAACTCATGACCATCTCTGCCAATCCCAGCACCATGACCAACCTTTGTCATTGTTTTTTGGCAAAGGGAGTGAAGCCCGTGAGCAGCCAACACTTGGACCGCACAGAAGATATCGAATTCAAATTGCTGCCCAAGGAAAAAGTGTTTGAGATGTTGAAAAACGGGGAATTCATGCAAGCCCTGATGATTGCGCCACTCTGGAAATACTTTTCTGAACATCTTTGACCAGGCTCCTGTTCATGCAGGATGGCATCCTTAGGGAACAAAGCACAAAAGCATTAAGCCATGCCATCGATCTCACGAAGTATGCTCAACCCTTCATTGGCACTTTCCACCTCACTGACGTGCATCATGCGCCTGCCTTTTACTTCTTTCAAATCACATCGGCGAGGGTGCCTACCGATATAATTGAGCACATTATCAAATGCCTTGCTCTTATAATAGGCACTCATGGGGTTGCTCACAAACTGCATGGTCATTCTGCCTTGTTTCAGCATGAGCTTCTCACATCCCAAGCGTTTACCCACGCGTCGCAATGCAACAACATTCATGAGTTCTTCTCCTTCGTGGGGAATGGGACCGAAACGATCGATCAACCGCTGCCGATATGCAGCCAATTCGTTATCATCTTCAATATTATCCAATTCCCTATACAACAACATACGCTCACTGCTTCCCGGCACATAATTATCGGGGAAATACATTTCCAAATCGCTCTCCACAGCACAATCATCCACGAAATCGGCTCCAGACACCACTTCTCCACTTGCAATAGATTCTTCGTACAGGTCGCTGAACTCATCGTTTCGCAGCTCGGTGACGGCTTGCGAAAGGATTTTCTGATAGGTTTCGTACCCCAAATCTTCCATAAAACCGCTCTGTTCTGCCCCTAAGAGATTTCCTGCCCCACGGATATCCAAGTCCTGCATGGCGATGTTAAACCCACTACCTAATTCAGAGAACGTTTCAAGAGCTTCGAGACGTCGGCGCGCTTCGGGCGTGAGGACCGACTTAGGAGGTGCCAATAGATAGCAAAAGGCTTTGCGATTGCTTCGCCCCACACGTCCCCTCATTTGATGAAGGTCTGACAATCCGATGCGATGGGCATTGTTGATGATGATGGTGTTGGCGTTACTAATGTCAATACCATTCTCGATAATAGAGGTTGACAGCAGCACATCGTAATCATGATTCATGAAATCTATCAAGATAGTCTCCAACTGTTCGGGCGGCATCTGTCCATGCCCAATCGCCACACGGCAATCGGGTACATATTTTAAAATCATCTTCTCAATCTCTGGCAGCGTGGAGATACGGTCGTTCACAAAATACACTTGCCCATTTCTACTCATCTCAAAGTTGATGGCATCCGTGATGATTTCATGTCCATAAACACCAATCTCCGTGTGAATGGGATAGCGATTGGGCGGCGGCGTGCGCATAACGCTCATGTCGCGCGCACCCATCAACGAGAATTGTAGGGTGCGCGGGATAGGCGTTGCCGACATTGTAAGCGTATCAACGTTAGTCTTGAGCTTGCGAAGCTTCTCCTTTGTGGACACGCCGAACTTCTGTTCTTCGTCGATGATGAGCAAACCTAAGTCGTGCCACTTCACCGACTTGCCAATCAACTTATGCGTTCCAATGATGATGTCAATACGCCCTGCAGCCAAATCCTCCAACACCTGACGGGTCTGTTTGGCACTTCGAGCGCGCGACAGATAATCCACTCGCACGGGCATGCCACGCAACCGCTCTTGGAAAGTCTTGTAATGCTGGAATGCCAACACTGTGGTTGGCACCAACACAGCCACCTGTTTGGAGTCGCAAGCGGCCTTGAACGCTGCCCGAATGGCCACCTCGGTCTTACCAAACCCTACGTCGCCACACACCAAACGGTCCATGGGACGCGCTTTCTCCATATCGGCCTTCACCTCAGCCGTGGCCTTCACTTGGTCGGGGGTGTCCTCATACAGGAAACTGGCCTCCAGCTCTTGCTGCATATAGTTATCGGCACTGAAAGAAAATCCCTTATCATGCCGACGCTTGGCATACAACTTGATAAGATCGCGCGCAATGTCCTTGATGCGCTTCTTGGTCTTCTCCTTGAGCCGTTCCCATGCACCTGTTCCCAATGTAGACAAACGAGGAGGTTCGCCAGTGTCGCTACGACGATACTTGGAGATTTTATACAGCGCATGTATCGAAACATCTACAATGTCGCCTCGCTGATAGATGATGCGAATCATCTCTTGGTACGTGTCGCCAGTGGGTACACGCACCAGGCCACCGAATTTGCCTATGCCAAAGTCCACGTGCACAATGAAGTCGCCAGGCTCCATCTCCTGAAGTTCTTTCAGCGTGAGAGCCATCTTGCCTGAGCGCGCCTTATCCGACTTGAGGTTGTACTTATGAAAGCGTTCGAATATCTGATGATCGGTAAAACAGCATATCCTCAGGTTGTTGTCCACGAACCCTTCATGCAGCGAAGCATCGCCCGTTCCCTTCAAAGAGAGCGGCTCCTGGAGCCGCGAAGATGTTCTTGGGACGGCATTGTCGTCACGGAGGGCGGCATCGGGCGTAGCTCCCAGTATCTCACGAAGGCGCTCTACCTGCTTCTTGCTCTCGGCAAAGATGTACAGACTGTACCCTTGCAGCGCATAGTCTTCAAAAGTTTGGCGCAGCAAGTCAAAGTTCTTATGAAACAAGGGTTGCGGCGTAATGCTGAAGGTAATAGTGGCCTGTGGCGTGATGGATGGCTGCTGTCCAAACTGGATACATTGAAAGCCAGCCACATCGTGTGCGAATTGCCGTGCCGTAATCAGTTGTTGCTCTCTTCGCAGCGTGCGAATAATCTCCTGTTGCTCTACCTCTGTGGCTCCTTCCATGCGCTCTTGCACCACTTGCGATGCAAAACCGTCATTGTATACACGGTCAATGGTGTCGTGAACGTAGGTGAAATCTTTCATCACCAACAACGCGTCGGCGGGTAAGAAGTGCAGGAACGGCACTTTATCACTGTCCGCGGTGGCCAATTGGGGTACGATTTCAATAGCCGTTTGCTTGTCCTTGGACAGCTGGTCTTGCACGTCAAAGGTGCGAATGGTATCTACCTCATCACCAAAGAAGTCGATTCGCAAAGGCCATTCGCTGCTGAACGAATAGACGTCTACAATGCTCCCGCGTACGGCAAACTGCCCAGGTTCATACACATAGTCCACCTCTTGGAACCCAAATGCCAGCAAGTTTTTTTTCAGTTGCATGAGGTCAACCGTCTGTCCAACGCTCAACTTGATGGTACCCTCGTCCAGTTTTTGCTTCGACACCACCAGTTCGCACAGCGATTCGGGTGAGGCGACGATGTAAAGAGGCTTGCCCGCCGCCAGCTTGGACAACACCTCGGTGCGCAATATCTCGTTGGCGGCATCACGTTGCCCATACTTCACGGCCCTACGGTATGACGATGGGAAATACAGCACCTGTTGATTGCCAAGTGCCTGTGTCAGGTCGTGATAGAAATAGCCCGCCTCATCGGCATCCTGAAGAATGAAAAGAATGGTTTTGGACAGCTGTTTGGCCATTCCGGTGAACAGCATAGGGGCGGCAGAAGCCATGAGTCCTTGCAGGAAAACGGTCTTAACCGACTTGTCTTCCAGTGCTTTTCGAAGCGCACCAGCCTGTGGCGACGCTCCATATAGTTGTTGAATGTCTTGTATATTCATCGCAAATGCGTTGAGCATACAAAGGTAATGAAATAAGCTGGAATAATGGACAAAAGCATAGGTTATATCTAACCAGAAGCTGCAACTTCGTTAATACAACGGCGGTTGCCAATGATAAGAGCAACAGTTAAAACAGAAAGCTATAGCTGCTGTTTTGCGAAGCATTGAACCGCTCAATCTCCAATGAGAGCGATTTCTTTAACTGTCCAGCCATAAAGTCGAGGAACGGTAGATTTACATCTTCCTCCCGTGACTGCCGCAAGGCAGAAATATATGCTTCTCTATCTTCCTTGAATATCTTTGTTGGAAAAAGATTGTAACAAAACTGAATGTAATTCATCAACAGGCGGGCGGTTCTTCCGTTGCCATCGACCCAGGGATGAATGGTCGCTAAGTTAAAATGAGCATTGAAACTTAATTCATACTGTTCCTGAAATGTTACCGCTGTTTTCTGCTTTTCTTGCAACAAAGCGCAAAGCTCGTTCACTTTGGCAGGCACTTTCTGATAATTCATATAAGAACGCCCACCCATTCCAGCCGTAACGCCACACAAGCGAAACTCGCCATTTGATGCATCGAAAGAGCCTCCCATCACATGATAAACACTGCCTGTCATACGCATCAACGTTGCATTCAGCTTTTGCAAGAACGAAGCATCCACAGGCTCTTGGTTTTTGGCCTCCTCTTTCGCAAGATCATACGCCTTTTTCAGGTCTTCGTTCATCAAATGATGTACCAGAGGTTTGCCTTTCGCAGTCAATCCCTCATCGAAAAGCAGCTGCGCCTCCGTTTCGGTGAGTGTAGAACCCTCAATCGCAGTAGAGTGGGCAATAAGCGAATAGAGGTAGTACTTCTCATAGTCTACCGCTTCACTGATACCAAGTTGCTGAAACTTCTGGTACAAGTGTTCAATCTCTTGCCAAACTCCTGGTTGCATGGACTTTTGCTTAATCGAATTTATTTCTGTTCAAAGATAGTGTATTTGTAGGTTGCAACCAAAGAAAACAACGGGTAAATTTAATTTCAAAAAAATGCAGTAACTTTCCATTGACCATGCACTCGGCTTTCAATCCCATTGACTTTGATTCGCAAAGTCAATGAGATTGGCGGGCAAAGTCAATGCTTTTGGTGACCAAAGTCAATGCTATTCATTCATGACCTGCATCGAATTGAGAACCAACAGGTTACCAGCAGGCAAGTCAGCTCAATCTTTGGGCATGGGCGGATATTTGCGCAACCAGCCGTCTAAGCGCAAACGCATCACGCCAAAAAAGGCCTCTCCGAAGATGCCGCCACTCATCTTGCTGACGCCCTCACGACGATTGACAAAGACCACCGGCACCTCTTTGATTTTGAACCCTATTTTGTAGGCAGTGTATTTCATCTCAATCTGGAAGCCATAGCCCTTGAAACGCACTTCATCCAATGGAATTGTTTCAAGCACACGACGCTTGTAACACTTGAATCCGGCCGTGGTGTCATGCACGTTGAAGCCCGTCACGAATCGTACATACTTGGAGGCGAAGTAGCTCATCAACACTCTTCCGATGGGCCAGTTGACCACATTCACGCCACTGACGTAACGGGAGCCGATAGAAAGGTCGTATCCCTCGTCGTGACAGGCGGCATACAGGCGAGGAAGGTCATTGGGGTCGTGACTGAAGTCGGCATCCATCTCGAAGATATAGTCGTATTGATGTTGCAGCGCCCACTTGAATCCAGTGATGTAAGCCGTGCCCAACCCCAGTTTACCCGATCGCTCAATGATGAACAATCGGTCGGCGAACTCGGTTTGCATCAGCCGATGAACGATGGCTGCGGTGCCGTCTGGACTGCCGTCATCGATGACCAGGATGTGAAAACACTTATCCAACGCGAAGACGGCACGGATGATTTTCTCCATGTTCTCTTTCTCATTGTACGTCGGAATGATGACGATGCTGTCGGTTTTGTTCATAGCTTTATTATTTTATGGGTTCAAGATGTGGTGAAAAATGAGTGCGAGCCGAACGCAATCAAGCTTGCTTGGAATTGCTGAGGCGATGCCTACCTTATGCAAAGGTAGTGGAATTAGTGGGATATGCAAAAACATTTCACGGCATTTTCACAGTCGGCAGTTGTTGTCGCACATGCCGTTCACTGGTCAGGGTTCTCAACAAAACCCTGATATTCGGGAGCCAGAGCACTCATGATGGCTTGATAGCTCTCGTCGATGGTTTGACTGATATGCCCAGCATCCAGCGTCTTTGGTGCGATAGGCTCGTGAATAGTCAGACGCAAAGGATGCCAGGAAACCCATTTCATGTCGCGCATGCGAGGCATAACGTTGAAAGATCCGTTGATGGTCAATGGCACAACGGGCAGTTGAAGGTCGTTGGCCAGCATGAAAGCCCCCCGCTTAAAAGTAGCCATGTGACCCGTGAACGTGCGCGACCCCTCTGGAAAAACCACGAGCGACATGCCATCTTGCAACGTCTCGCGCGCCTTATCGTAGGTTTCTTTGACCTTACTGGGACTGCGTTTGTCCACAAAAATATGGTGTGCCGCCGCACAAGCGCGTCCGATAAACGGCATCTTGCGCAGTTGATGCTTCATCATCCACTTGAAATTGCGCCCTAAGAATCCATAAATCAGGAAGATGTCGAAAGCGCCTTGATGATTGCTAACGAAGACATAAGAACGTTTCGGCTCCAGATGATCACGTCCTTCTACCTTCACAGGCAACAGCAGGACACGAACAACCAGCCGCCCCCACCATCTTCCGGGATAATAACCCCAAAAATGTCCGTTACCAAGCGTACACCCAATGGTGACGACCAATGCCGTGAGCAGGGTGAAGAGAGCGATAATGGGTGCTGCAATGAACAATTGATAGATGCGGTACAAATATTTCATACGTCCTGTTTTTTCTGATTATTTCTGCCGATGCAGGGTGATGACGACTATTTCTGCCGGTACACCAAAGCGAAAAGGAACGAGTCCACCCAGTCCGGCTGTCACATAAAGGAAACGGTCACCCTCATGATAAAGTCCCCAATCTTCGGGATACTTGAACTTGGAGGGGCGGATGCCCAACACGCTTATCTGCCCACCATGGGTGTGCCCACTGAGCGTGAGTTGTGCTTTCGACTCGGGTAGGATGTGCCGTCGCCATGCCGATGGATCGTGTTGCAGCATCACAACGAAAGCATCATCGCCGACACCTCGCAAGGTTTGGTGGATGTCGCCACGCATCGGATGCGGTGGAAGGCCATCGTTCTCTCCGCCAGCGATGACGATGGAATCGCGTCCTCTATAGATAGACCAGTTCTCGTTCAGCAAGACTGTCCATCCACATTGTCGCTGACGCGAAATGGTTTCACGCTCATTGGCCACCTTGACGGCAGCATCGGCATGGATATATCCACTGTAATCATGGTTTCCCAGAACGGAATATACGCCATCTTTTGCCTTGATGGATTTAAAAAGTCCTACAAACGGATAGAGCTCGGAGGGTTGCAGGTTTTGCAAGTCGCCCGTAAAGACAACCATATCGGCTTGCTGTGCCCGAATACTGTCCACGGCTCGTTGCAAGATAGGGCGGCGTGATTTCAGATAACTCCCCACATGCGCATCGGACCAATGCACGATGCGATAGCCGTCAAACGATGCGGGTAGATCCTTGAAGGTGACCTCTACATGTTTCACTTTCAGCTTTCTGATGCCGAAGGTAGACCCATAAACAAAAATATAGATGAGCAACAAACTCAGAACGAGTCCCACCAAGTTGCCCCAGTTGCGGCGTTTTTTGCGCAATCGGCAAAAGAACAGTCCGATAACCGAACAGATGGAAAACATCGCTTTGGGCACGATGAGCAGGCAAAGCAGCAACAAATAGTTGTCAATCCAAGCCGGATTGTCGGGGATGAAGTTAGGTTCGACGGCCATCTTGATGGTGTAAGCCAGCATCAAGAGAGCGGGAAGCCACCATAAAAGACGCTTCCACCAGGTGTAATTTTTCTTCTTCCGCAGGTAATGCAGGTCAAGATACACATCCGGAAGGATGATGAGAAAGAGAAGAAATATGAATATTCTTGCAATCATAGGGTCGATGTGGCAACGGATAAGCTATTGAGTGAGTGGACTGCGGACGAAAGTTATCGTCGGAAACACAGGGCTTCACCCCGATAATCCTCGTCAAACACGCCGTCATCGTAGACCAGATGACCGTTGCAGAAGGTCTGCATGACCTTCCATTGATAGGTGTGTCCCGTCATTGGACTCCACTTACACTTGCTTTGAATCACGGATTCGGTCACCGTCCAAGGCGTGTTTGGCTTGACGATGGTGATGTCGGCTTTATAATTTTCGCGCAAGAAGCCCCGCTCGTTCACGTCGAACAACAGGGCTGGATGATGACACATCAACGTGACCAACCGCTCAATAGTGAGCATACCCGCATCTACCAACTCCAACATCGTGGGCAAAGAGAATTGCACCATGGGCATGCCAGAAGCGGCAGAACATGCTCCTCCCTGCTTATCGGGCAGCAAATGAGGAGCGTGGTCGGTCGCTACGGTATGGATTTCCCCTGTAGTGAGCGCCTTTCTTAGTGCCTCACGGTCGGCTTTTGTCTTGATGGCAGGGTTGCATTTAATCAGACTTTTCAGGGTTTTATAATCATCATCATAGAACATCAAATGCGGTATCACGGCTTCGGCGGTGATGTTGTCATCGCTACCAAAGAACGTTAGCTCCTTCGCAGTGGTGAGATGAGCCACATGCAGGCGTGTTCCATACTTCTTTGCCAATGCCACTGCCAAGGCTGTCGAATTGTAACATGCCGCCTCACTGCGGATGATGGGATGCAAAGAGATATCCACCTGCTCCCCCAACCGCTGTTTGTAAGCCTGCATGTTGGCATTGATGAGCGTAGAATCCTCGCAATGTGCAATGATTGGGAATGGACAAGTACGGAAGATTTGCTCTAAGGTTTCCCGCCTGTCTACCAGCATATTGCCCGTACTGGCACCCATGAACAACTTGATGGCCGGCACTTGATGGGGATTAAGTGTTGGAATGAGATCGGCATTTTGATTGGTCGCACCGAAGATGAAGGTATAGTTGACGTGACTATGCTGCCTGCCCAACTCGTGTTTAGCCAGCAAAGTTTCCAGCGAAGTGGTTTGCGGAACCGTGTTAGGCATGTCGAAAAAAGACGTCACACCACCGTAAGCCGCAGCTCGGCTCTCACTGTCAATATCGGCTTTTGCCGTCAATCCCGGTTCACGAAAGTGCACATGCTCGTCGATGATACCTGGCAATACGAAACACCCTGTGGCATCTACTTGCTTATCGTAGTGGCCACAGGGAGCTTTCTTACCTTCAATGATTTCAGTGATACGGTCGTCTTGAATCAGCACAGAGCCCTCGAAAGCCCTACCTTCATTCACGATTGTTCCACCGTATATAACTATTGTCATGGTTATAGTTTATTTCTACTCTGTCTTTTCCGAAGGTTTTGCCAAATCAGCAGGTGATGCCGGAGGTGGAAGCTGCTGTGCATTCGGTACCGATTGACTGGCTGCAGCAGGCACATCCTTCAAGCCATTCATGATTTGTTCGTTCTCTTGCGCCTTTTGATAGTAATCTTTAACGTACGGATCGTTCTTAAATTGGTTGGTAGCCTTGCTCATGATGTCCTCAATCCATGGGGTCAACTCGGGATATTGATTACCGATGGTCATCATGAAGAACACGCCTGGCCCCAACACATTGTCGAAATTATCTGTCACGAAGGTAGTAACCAGATGGTCTTCTCGCTGACTCAAACTTTCTGCTTCAGCATTGAGCTGCGCGTTAACCACATCCATGTTGCTTCCATTCATGATGGCTTGGTCGTGCCGATGCACCAGTTCGGCCTGCTGACTCTTCAGCTGATTGTACTCATTGAAGAACTTAAACAGCTTATCATTCAAGGGTGTGCCGCTCACAATCTGCTGAGTGTTGTTGATTTTGATGTTGATATCGCCCTCTTCCAACACGAAAGTAAGCACACTCCTGTCATCCATGAAGATGTTGGCCATACGAGCCGAGTCCAATGTTCCTGCGAACTGAAACTGCCCGTGTACCACTTCACTGGAGTCGATGTTCTTGAAATCGTTATCTTGCAGCACCTTGAGGTACAACATTCTGCCATCCAAATCGGTTACATTGGATGACCCTTGCACATGATAGCTGTTCGCACACGACGTGAACGCCACAAGAGAAATAAGCAGGTATAATATCTTATTCATATACGTATTCTTGTTCTGTTTCTTTCAGGGCACCTTGTCAGCACTCTCTGGGACACTTCATTCACACACAATCCCAGCCGCCCATCTTCTGCAAAGATGGTGCAAGCCGAAAGCAATCAAACTTGTTTGAAATTGCTGAGGCGCCGCCCATCTTCTGCAAAGATAATATGTATTGTTTGTGAACAAAATTATTTAATGCTATTTAATTTGTTTACAGGCTCCTTTTAGCATTTTTTTGGAATACAGAGCCTCATCTATTCCTCTTTTGACAACTCATGTTCG
>CABTXD010000036.1:0-27619 GCA_902488665.1 uncultured Prevotella sp.
AAATTGACCTCAAAAATAGCCTCACAATCTGTCAAAGCTAATTTATAGAACCGCCCTTAAAAGTTTTTGGACTTGCAGCCCGTTTCATTCCCCAATCTTTTCAACAAAATGTGGTATGAGATAGATTAGAAGACGAACAAGAAAGAATGGTATAGTTGGGCAGCCATCACATAGACCACAAGCCAGGGAGAGAGCCAGCTTATCCCGACTGACAAAGCATTAAAAATATCAGTAAGCGAACGAAAAGTACCACTTAACAGGCCAAAGGTGACGGATGCCACACAACCCATGAAACATACTATTGGAAAGACACTTTGCGAAAAACTACTTGGAAACAAATGACCGGTCACGCTCAGCAAGATGGCTTGGGGCATGAGTGTCAACAAACCAATAATCCCTGCGAAGATTACCAGTTCGAGCAAGACCAACTTTAGGGCAAAACGCTGTCGATACTCCTTCCTGTCAGAAGGTGTAAAAGCCTTAGACAATCCGCTTTGTTTCAATGCGCCCAATGCCATTCCAGCAAGAATAAGCCAAACGAGTAAGGGAGAGGCGAGGTTGTAAGTGAACTGACCGAAAAACCATCTGATTCCCTCGCTGCTCAACAACGAACGCACAGGCGACATGGGCATCGTGGCTGTGATGAACCACGATACCAGAATGAGCAGAATTTGTACGATTCCTAAGCTGAACGTAACGATGGCAAAAGCCTTACTCTTCATCGGCTTGCAAATTATCAATGTCAAGCACTCTCAACTCAATGGCCCTAACTACCAGTCGGGTGGCATTGATTCCAATCCCGTTGTTGCCATTGGGAAAGAACTTTTGTATCAACTCGTTCTGTCGCTTTTCCAAACTTTTTACGCCAAAGGGCATCCCTCGCAAGTTCGTAATCTGCTCCTTGGTATAGCCCAAGGCCAGATGACGGAGGAAACGCTCATCATATTCGTCAATCTCATAATTCACAAGTGCCTCTTGCCGCATCAGTTGGTTATGGATGCTTAACTTGAAGCGCTCCACTATTTTTTTCAATATCGGCTGGTTGAACACCATGCGTTTGCCGGCCATCACACTGCCAACATCGCCCCGCGTGAGCAGTTCGCCACTCTTCAAGATAATTCCATCACACCCCGCATCCAGCACGTCGACCCATAATTTTTCGTTCAGTATCTCGCCGGTAAATATCAACACCTTCACCTGTGGGTAACTTTGTTTCGTTTGCCTGCATATCTCAACGCCAACGGTCGTGGAGCCACCAAGTCCCAAGTCCAACAAAACCAAATCAGGTACCTGCTGCTTGATCAGGCGCCAATACTCTTGTTCGTTTTCAGCCGTGCCAATGATTTCGGCTTCAGGAATCTCATTTTTAAAGATGCCCTCAGTACCTTTCAGTTCCAAAGGAACATCCTCTACTATGATAATTTTAAATTCTTCCATATCGTTTTCGTTAAGGTGATATTTATGTTTATTCGTCCTGTCTCATCTTTCACTGCCTGGATACCGCAGCCACGCGCATTGGTAGCCTCTCCCACCTCACGAACAATCTGCCTGCACAGCATGAACTGCATGTCAACAGTGTTGGGCGTAAACAGAGCGGCGACTTGTTCATCGGAGAGATGAAGATTGTTCATCTTTACATGAATAAGGCAATATACGGGGTCTTTGTCTTCAGCGGTCAGCACCAGCTCGCCGTCATTTTGCTCTTTCAAGATGTCAAACAGATAGCGCAGCATGTCGTCATCCACCTTGACATGATTGTCTATCTGTCGCATGGCCTGCGCACTCAGCAGCATGTACAGGTCTTTGTAATAAGAAGAAAGCTCGCTCAACACCGGAAGGTTTTCGTCTTTTCCATCTGCCAAAACACCTATTTTAGCGGGATAATACATCGTTTCGTGCTTTAAGGTTGAAAGGCAATTGTCCAACACGCTGTTGCTGATGTGCAACTGGTCGTTTTCGTAACTCGTTCTTCGCAATTCGTCTTGAGCCAGTTCCATGCTGGTTGTCTGCACTTCCTCCACATGAATGCGATCTCGTAACGCATCCATGATTTGCTCAACGATGGCGTTAAGTTTGGTAAATCGGGTATTCAACATTCTGCGGTTGAACGTCCAAAGCGTCTGAATCTTCTGTAATTTCTCCTGAGCGGTTGCCTCACTCAACAAGGTTTGGTTGATTTCCTGGATTCGATCAACGCTGAACCGATAATACACCCGATGTCGATCATACAAAAAATAATAGGCGGGGAATATCAGCATGAATATCAATGAAAGGATGACGAGGGCCACATTCTTATTGACTTCTGAACGTTGCATCATTTGAACGTACGTCCCTAACGTACTGTCAGCACTGCGTTCGCGGAATAGCTGCGTATAAGCCTTGTTGTTATAAGCGTACAAGGCCCACTTGTGCAAGGCCAATGCAGCCACGGCACTTTCGTTTCTGATGCCGAGGATGACATTGTAATTAGTTGGAATGCTATCGTATAACCACTTGATTTCTGCCGGCAATGCGGTACTGTTTGACATGATGGTCATCGTATCTACACCATGAGGTCTGCATGTTCGGTAATGGCGGTTGAGATAATACAGACAACTGTCTGCAAACAACAGGGTTTTCTGATAGGTTCCTTGGATGTTACTGAAGTAAGCACTATCGGCAAAAGCAGTGGCTTGCTGAATGAACTCACCCTGCACCACCTCCGCTTGACCAATCGGATGGGGCGTGTGCGGCACACTTCCCAACTCCCCTGCGTTCACATTGATGAAATACGAACCCACCACGCAAAGCACCGCAATGGTACGTGCCACTCCCTTCGGCAACCTAAAAGAGAACGTGCTACCCTTGCCTTCTACGCTCTCGGCACGAATAGTGCAGACGTTGAATATCTTGCTGGTCTTACGGTATCTGTCAATGATTCCCTTGCAATTCATCAATCCGAATCCGTTGCTGATGCGGTGCGACGGAGGGTTGCCGTCATCATTTTCGAGCGTGTGGTCAACGATGGGCTTGTTGACGAACAGGTGTTCAATTTGTTGTTCAGACATGCCAACGCCCGTATCTTCTACCCTAATCTCCACATAGTCGTCACCTTCCTCACTGTTTATCCGAACCTGTCCGCCAAAGGGCGTGAACTTCTTTGCATTGTCAGCCAAGGTATTTAGCATGAACACGGTGAGCGTCTTGTCGGCCTTGACCACAGCTTGGGTGGGCATCACCTGCAAATCGATGCCTTTGATGGAGAAACTCATCCGACTGCGCGACAAGAGGTCAAAGACATCTTGCAACGGGAAACTTTCAATCTTCAAGCTCAACACACCTTGCCGCAACTGTATCCAATGGGTCAAAATGCTGTTATAATCATTTATCTGCTCGGCTAACTCCGCGATATAGGTATACCGGTCGTCCCTGATGGACTTCGCCTCGTTCTTTTTGGTGAGTTGATGTATTTCGTGCAACATCCGATCAATCAAAGGAATGATGCTGTTGACAAGCGACACTTTGGTTCGTTGCTCGAGGTTACGCTTCTTATTCTTGGAAACGTGCAGTTGCTGCAAATGCTTTTCTTCCTCAATCTCTTCATATTTCTCTTGGTTTTCCTCGAGTGCCTCTTCATTGTCGTGCTTCCATTTTTCAAGGGGTTCCATGAGTTTTGTCAACGTTGAAGCCTGTCGGTCGTTCCTCTTTCTCATGTAGTAGAAGATAAACAACAACAAGCATACGACAACGATGGTGATGATGATGGCCAGAATCATCCGATTCAACTGCTTGGATGACACATCCAATTGTTCAGCGCGGGCCTCCAACTGCCGGTCCTGTCTGGTTCCTTCCTGTATGTCGAGGTATAAATTTCTGTTGTAATCGCTGTTTTGCTTGTCGTCTATGGCCGAGTAAGCCAGTGACAATTGCTCCCGGATAGATGCCACCAGGTCGGGAGCTTGATTGATGGCATGATTGGTTTCCAATGCGTTGTGCAGACAAATCAAGGCCGACTTGTAATCTTTCAACTCCCAATAACACTCTGCGAGCGTGCGATACGATCCGGCAATTTGATAAACGTCACCATATTGAATGAATGTTTTCAACGAGCGTTGCGCCAAATTACCGGCCAACAACGAATCGGGCATGTCGTACGGATTGATGAATTGCATGGAGGGCAAATTGTCGTGTATCAACTTGTCGCGGAACTTCTTTCGCTGCAAATGCTCGCTCATGGCCTGCATCGAGTTGGCCTCCCAATAGGGATAATGATACTGTTTGGCCAGCACATAGCATCGTGTAAGATAGTCAAACTCGGCTTGGTTGATTTCCTCACGCGTGCCATCGAGGATGATGCCACCCGCACCAACGTTATACAGGTAATTCAACAGTTGGGAGGTGTCTCGCGCTATCTCGCCGTTGACATCAATTTGGTTGATGGCATCGATTGACAAATCTTCCAAACCCACATAATAAAAATAGGTGGAGGTGGTGAGATAAAATTCGCTTTCGGCATAAATCATTCGGCGTTTTTGGTGATCATCCAAACTGTTGTACTCCTCCTCTATCCGATGCAGACGCCTCATGGCACTCTCCCGATAGACATAGAAATCCTTGTTTTTGGAGCAACGTTGGCAAAGCCGCATCAACTGAACATCTGCCACTAACAATTCTATTTGATTGTTGGTCGATTTACGTACCTCAGACAGCAGCGAATCTGCCTTGCCATATTCCATTCTTGCTATATGGACGAACGCCAGATGGTTGAGCGCTTCGGCATAACCATCACCATGTTTGCCTGCCAGTTGCATCGCCCGATTGGCATAAAGCGACGTACTATCCAAATTGCGGTAGCGATACTGATACGCCCTTTCGTTCAGAGCCACCACGTCGTCTCCATGAGGATCTGAGCAAGCTATCGCACACAAGAGAATGACAAGTGTGAGCAATATCGAATAGATGCGTTTGGTTGTTTCTTGATGACACATGCTTAGGCTGGCAAATAATCTGTCACACAAAGATAACCATTTGCTGTTTGAAAATGAAGAAAATCGAACGAAAATATTGATTATGCTTAAAATATGCAACTGTGCTTTCGCACAATACAACTATTCTTTGTAATTTTGCATCAATTAGATTGCGCCTCAACAAAGCAAGTAAACTTACATTGTAGGCGGCTTACACGATGATTGCACATATTTTAAATGTGATATGACAGAAAAAATCAGAATCAAGGATATCGCCCAGCGGGCGGGCGTTTCGGTTGGAACGGTTGACAGGGTCTTGCACGGACGTCCCAACGTTTCTCCCTCAGCGCGTGAGAAGGTGGAGAAAGCACTCTCGGAGATGAATTATCAACCCAATGTGTATGCCAGTGCCTTGGCGTACAACAAGTCATACACGTTCTATCTCGTCATCCCACAACATGAATCTGAAACTTACTGGGAGGAAATTGAAGAAGGTGCAAAGAAAGCCGTAGAAACCAGACGCGACTTCAATCTCGAGACGAAAACACTCTATTATGAGCGACTTAAAGAAGAGTCGTTCAAAAAGGTGGCAGCCACCTGTTTGCAAGAGAAGCCCGACGGAGTGGTCATCGTTCCGGCAACACTCAACTTGACAAGAGCGTTCACAGATCAATTGCACGAATTGAACATCCCCTTCGTCCTGCTCGACTCGTACATGCCCGAACTGAATCCACTCTCCTTCTTCGGACAAGACTCATTCAAAAGCGGCTACTTCTCGGCAAGGATTCTGATGATGGTAGCCCATCAAGAGAAACAAATCGTACTGATGAAGCGCAACAAGGACGGAAAGGTGACCAGCAAACAGCAAGAAAATCGTGAGGTGGGATTCAGACATTACATGTCAGAACACTTCCCCGAGATTGAAATCATCGAGTTGGGCTTGCCCATGAAGGCCACCAAAAAAGATTATGACTTGAGGCTGGAAAACTTTTTCAATGAGCATCCTCAAATACATCATTGCATCACTTTTGGCTCCAAAGCGCACATCATGGGCGACTTTCTGTTAAGAACCAACAGAAGAAACACCCAAATCATGGGATATGACATGGTGGGTAAAAACGCCGAATGCCTCAGACAGGGCAGCGTGTCGTTCCTGGTTGCTCAGCATGCTTACCAGCAAGGTTACTGTTGCATTGACACGCTGTTCAAAGCCATCGTACTGAAAAAGAAGGTTGACCCCGTAAACTACATGCCGATAGAGTTGTTGACGAAAGAAAACATGGATTTTTATCGTCGTACGCAATTGTAAAAAAAAGAAATCAGCCCATGCCCATTAGCAACGGCCGCATTGACCTACAGCTACTGTGGATGCGCCCTTGGGCGACATCAATCAGGTTTCATTCACACGTCATCAAATATGGATATCATCAAACGTAATTTCTTTCGGTTGCTGCGCTCTGGAGCACTCAATGAGTATGTTACGTTAGAGCCTATGACGACCTTCAAGTGGAACCGACTGTTTCAGATGGCAGCATCTCAAAACGTTGTGTCCATCGCACTGAAAGGCGTTAAGAACCATCAGTATGACACCAACATCCACATGCCGCAAAAGCTCATTCTTGGTTTGCAGGAGATGACTGACAAGGATGAACAGGAATGGGGTTCAAACCCTCACCTCAGCAATCCCACGTTAAACAAGCGTTTAAAAAAAATCAGGCACGACGAGCGTCATGCAATTGATACTTCCATGGCAACGCTCCAACTGCTTGACATCATTATCTTTAACGTCAACCACATATTGGCCAAAGGCATCTCCGTCAGAGGCATCATCGAACTGGGTAGCTACTTAAGAACCAGAGGTGACAAGGTTGATTTTGTCAAACTTGAAACCTGGCTCGCCAAACTTCACCTACAACGCATGGCACAACTGCAGGGAAGCATCCTGATTGTTGTCTTTAATTTTGAGCAAGACGAAATACCTTTCGTAGAGAATGTAGAACGCGAGGCCTATCCTCTGATTTTAAGAACCCTGACCCATACTGAAATCGACACGACAAAAGAATGGCATTTCAGAGAAGGTAAAGCAGGATTTGTGCAAAACAACAACAAAGTGCTCCGGCGCAATCTCCGGCGCAGTATGAGATACATTAACTACTCCCCTATCGAAGCCTCCAGTCATTTCATCGCAAACTTAGTTCGAAGTTTGTCCGAAATCGAAGAATGATTAGCTTTTAAGCCGTGTATCAACTCTACTCGCAAAGTGTCATTGGTTATTCGTTCACCATTAATTGTGATGAAGTCTGATGGCAGGATAGACAACACCAAGGGATTTACTATGCCAATGGATTTATCTTTACGTTCAAATCCTAAAGGAATAGAGAGATACTCTTCCTTTCGCAGTTTATACGTGCGAACACCCTTAAGAGGCAAGTATTTATGAATCACTAAATTATCATCATTAGTCTGCAATTTAAGAGAGTCGTAATTCACAGTACACTCACCTTTCATATAATAATCTAAATAATAACTGTCCCGAAAATACATACAATTAATCCGTATCGTGCCCATATCTGTCTTTATACAGATAAATGGATGGGACTGTCCTTCAAATGTTAGATTATGCCATATATCGCAAGAACATAAAAAACAAGGTAATATTAAAACAAACAAACAATGTTTTAATTTATTACCATACAGAACGCGTATCCCACCATGGATAATAGTTGACAAAATCTTCATAATAATTCCTTTCATCTACAAAGTTTTCTTTTAATAGTATTGCGTTCAAGCCTTGAGTTCCATCATTCGGTAAAAACAAATCAATTTTCACTACAGATTTTATATCTGCTGAATGTCTTCCATACAATCAACAGAAGGGATATGATGAATTTTGGAGTTATCAACCTTCCATAAATCCAACTCATAAAGCATATCCTTCAAATCTACTAAAAGATATGCAGCAACTTCGACATTATCTGTGTCATAAAATTTACAACACGAGATTACGCGACTTCGTTTTCGAGTATATTCTTGCATATAGTCTCTTAAAAGTCCGATACTCCCAATTTTCTCCTTTGTGAGAGGATAGGCTGCAATATGATCTTTCCAGTTACTTTCCAAGTGATAATTAGCTTTATTGGCCAAGAACGCAATGAGAGCCATTTCCTCAGAAGTTACTTTTCTGTTATTCTTCATGAATCTTTCTATATTATAAATGTATTCGCCATATATTCTTTTTCTTCATATTACTGTTTTCTTGACGATACCGATATTGAAACGGTGTTTAAACAGTTAATTTCTACAGTTATTTTTTCTTTGGTCTCCTCAATACTATTCTCAACGAATCAGTGAGTACTCTTTTATCATTACTCATTATGAAATTTGATGGCAAAACAAATAAGGCTAAAGAATCATCAAACACTTGATTTTTATCTTTACGTTCATAGCGTAATTGTACAGAAATTAAACGATTCTTTACGTGTGTATTATTTTTTTTATATGTATTTGTTGCAGAAAAGGGTAATGATTTCCCTATCTTTATATTCTTATCGCAAAATTCCAATTTTAAGGAATCGGGATTCATTACATATTCTCCTTTTAAATCAAAGAGAAGGTAATGCCAGCCACCGAAGTACATACCGCTAACCTTAACCCTACTGTCCTCCGATAAAGAAATGTTATAGCTAAACTTGTTGTTATCTAACGGAAGTATGAATCCCGTATCGCAAGATAGGACAGATAACATAAAAATCATGTAAAGCCCAAGCCATTTAATGTGTCGTCCACCAACTGTAACTATTGACAAAATCTTCATAATAATTCCTTTCATCGACAAAGTTTCCTTTTAATAGTAATGCGTTCAAACCTTGAATTCCATCATTCGCTAAAAACAAATCATCCAATGCACGTGACTGCCATAGGTGATGAGAGCAACAAACAGCAGTTCCTACAGGCTCATAAGAAGCGTCCACCATCACATGTCATCAAGTGTAATGGGAATTTCTATCGGGGTGATTTTCACTTTCTTTTTCGCCCACCGTTCAGCTTTTTGGGCCGACTTCTCAGATAGTCGGCCATTGAGGTATTGCTCGATGATGAGAGAAGCCATTGGTGCAGCCAAATCAGCACCGAAACCACCATTCTCTACATATACGCTCACGGCTATGCGAGGCAAATCTTTTGGGGCGAACCCCATGAAGGTAGAATGGTCATCCCCCTTGTTTTCAGCGGTTCCGGTCTTGCCACATATTTCGTATTGATGAGCGTTGATGGCGTGTGCCGTGCCTCCTTTGACGGCTGCTCGCATGCCTTTGATGACAACGTCAATAGCCTCGGGCGTGGCCATGCAGTAGTGTCGGGTGGTGTCAACGGCGTTCCCTGGGGCGATTTCGTGAATATAAGGAGTGATGTAATAACCGCGATTGCCAACCAGTGCGGCCAAATTGCAGAGTTGTAAGGGCGTGGTTTTTACTTCCCCCTGCCCCATGCCTACCCACATAATGGTTGTTCCGTTCCATTTCCTGTGCAGGTTTTGAAGATACGCCGAATCGGGAATCAATCCGCGGTCTTCATTTTCCAAATCAATACCAAGCGATACGCCCAGTCCCATGCTGTGCATGTAGTCGGCCCATCGATTGATGGCATGGGAGGGTGTAGCATACAGCTGGCGGTTGTCGATTGTTTCTTGGAACGATTTGCAAAAAAATGCGTTACACGATTGTCCAATGGCTTGAATCATTGACAGTGGCGAACGATGTGGATGACAGCCAATACGAATGCCATTGAACGAGAAACCATGGTGACAAGCATACGTTTTCTTCGTGTCTATGGCTCCTTCTGACAGCATGAACAAGGCCTGAGCCACCTTGAAAGTGGATCCGGGCGAATAAGATGTGGATATGGCACGATTGATGCCATCGTCCAATTTGTCGATACTAACCAGCGCCAGCACTCGCCCCGTAGCTGGCTCGATGGCCACAATACTGCCCTGCTTGTTTTGCAACAGGCGTTTCGCCAGGCGCTGTAGCGATTGGTCTATCGTTAGCTGTCCTTCACCTAAATCCACCTTGGAATACCCATGGAGGGGAAAAACAACCATGAAAAAAGCGAAAAGTATCTGGAAAATAGTTCGTATCATCGTTTAGTTCAACTCGTTGAATTTTCAGGCAAAGATAATAAAAATTATCGACCGCCGCAGCAATTTTTCGTAAAATGCAAGCGCTACATCAAACCTTCCTCATCTGGCAAAAGCGGCACGATTACGGCATCCGACCAGAGAGGAATCTCCATGATATTAAAGTGCCGCTTTAAAGTCATTGACTTTACGCCTCATAGCCAATGACTTTAACGTCTAAACTCCATGACTTTAGCATGCAAACTCCATGAGTTTGAAAAGGCTTCATAACACAATGACTATCAACACCTTATTTCAGGGAACATTTACTCTAAAATGAAGTAATACCCGTCAATCATCAGCAGCTGTGTTTTCGTGGCAAAACAGGACCATTATCAGCGCTGGCTCATGATGTAGATGAATCATTTGCGTTTTTTCAAGCTGCCCTGTTCTTTTTACAAAAATAAAATTGTACCTTTGCTTCTGCTAATGGATAGGTCGCTATCTTTTCTGGAAATGCGGCCTGCCCTGCCCTAACTAAACTTTAACTTAACGATAAGCTCATGAAAAGATATGCCCTGCTCTCCGTGCTGCTTGCTTTCTTCACTTACCAAGCTTGGGCCACAGAGAATCTCACGCAATATGTAAACCCATTTTTGGGCACGGCCACCCTATGGACCCAACAAGACCTTCAATACGAGAGGAAACGAGAAACCCGCACATGGGGAGGCGAAACTTTCCCAGGTTCGTCTTTGCCACATGCCATGGTACAACTCACACCGGTAACCATGTATCGAAGCGGCGCTGGTTATCAGTATGAAGACAAACAGATTTATGGATTTGCACACACCTGTAAAGGCCATTGGAATTTGTTGCATCTGCCCCTATTGCCGACGAATGCAGAACGGGTGAACGCCGACGACTTTGCATCACCTTTCTCGCACCACAACGAGAGCGCCCACCCAGGCTACTATCAAGTGTACCTCGAACGCTATGGAATTAATGCAGAATTAACCTCTACCCTGCGATGCGGCTACCACAAATACACGTTCAAACCGGGAGACCGTAAGCGGCTGATTGCCGATATGACGCGCACCAACAACCACGTTCGCGAGTGGGCAATCGAAAAGGATGGTGAGTATTCGTTCTCTGGCTATCAGCATGCGGATAGCAAAATATATTTCTATGCCATATCCAATTATGCAGTCGACCACATCGGACAGCTGCAAGGAAGGAATCACAGCGTTTCGGTAGTTGACTTTAAAAATTCGACCACCCAGCAGCCCCTGGAACTCAAAATAGGCTTTTCGTTTGTAAGCGTAGCAGGTGCCAAAGCCAATTTGGAAGCCGAAATGCGACAAAAAGATTTCGCACATGTGAGGAATGAGGCTGATCACACCTGGGAGGCGCTGCTCAACAAGATTCAAGTGACAGGCGGTACGAAGCGGCATAAACGATTGTTCTACTCCTGTCTATACCGCTCATGCTTATGGCCTTGCCTTAGAAGCGACGTGAACAAAGACTATACAGATGCACGGGGAAACACGGTAAACAATGGATTTCACTACTACACCAACCCTTCTTTTTGGGACGATTATCGCAACAAGCTGGTGTTGATTGGACTGATAGAGCCAGAGATTACCGTCGACATCTTACGTTCGCTCATTGACGAAGGCGAGAAGCGCAACGGTTACATGCCCACTTTCTTCCATGGCGACCATGCCTCGGCCTTTGTTGCCGGTAGTTATCGACGGGGCTTACGCGGATTTGACCTCAATCGTGCCTATCAGCTTATCTTGAAAAACGCCACGGTGCCAGGCAGAGGTGGAAGACCTTATCTGGATGAATACCTCAAACAAGGATGGATTGCAGAGAAGGACACAACCCAGGTTCCTTATTACGACGAATATAAGGCGGCCGTAACCAAGACCTTGGAATATGCGTACGATGACTATGCAACGGCGCAGGTGGCTAAGATACAGGGTGACACCAAGAACTACAAACTGCTGATGAAGCATTCACAAAATTACAAGAATGTATTCGACCCATCCACAGGATTCTTTAGAGGAAGGATTGCCGACGGCTCATTTATCAAGGAGTTTGACCCTTATTATCCATACTTTGCGTACATGTACCGTGAATCCAATGCATGGAACAACCTGTTTTTCGCACCTCACGACATACCTGGCATCATCCGTTTGTATCCTAACAAGAAAACGATAGAAAAGAAGTTGGACAAGATGTTTTCGGAACCATGGCGGGGATACGAAGTTGAGAATCTTACCGGCTTCATCGGTAACTATTGCCATGGCAACCAACCTGGGCACAGCATACCCTACATGTATTATTTTGTGGGCCGCCAAGACAAGGCACAGTGTGTTCTGGACAGCATCATGAACCACTATTACGATATGGGTGAAGACCGTTTGGCCTTGGCCGGCATGGATGATGCGGGGGAAATGTCATCCTGGTTTGTCTTCAATGCAATGGGCCTTTACACCCTATCGCCAGTCGACCCCGAATACATTGTAACCGTACCTTTGTTCGACCAAGTAAAACTGAAATTGAACAATGGCAAGACGTTCACCATACGCAAGCAGGGAAAAGGCAATCAAATCAAGCGCATTGAATATGGTGGGAAACGATTGAAAGGATGGTTTATTCAAGATGCAGCCCTTCAACAAGGTCGTGAGCTGACAATAGTGACCGCACCCGGAGAGTGTCAAAAATAAAAGTTAAATATCAATTATCTATAAAATTACAAACATGAAACATGCATTATTAACATTATTGTTGCTGATATCGGTAACCCTGTCAGCAAAAACCATTAGAGTGTTGGCCATAGGAAACAGTTTTTCCGAAGACGCCGTTGAACAGTATCTTTACGAACTTTGTGCCGAGAACGGTGACCAACTGATTATCGGAAATGCCTACCGAGGCGGACAAGGGCTTGAGTCGCACTGGAAAGTCGTGGTGAACCAAGAGCCGGCTTTCAGCTACAGGAAGATTGTAAAAGGCAAAAAGACAACATCTGAGAAGCGCACGCTTACCTCCATCGTCATTGATGAAGAGTGGGATATCATCACCTTTCAGCAAGTAAGTCAGGACGCTGGTTTGTATCGTACCTACGAACCTTTTCAGACAAACCTCATCCGATACGTCAAAGCAATTGCTACGAACAAGAACCCGCGCATAGGTTTCCACATGACGTGGGCCTATCCACAATATTCAAAACACGGAGGATTCAAGAGCTATAACAATGACCAAATGACCATGTACAACGCCATTTGCGATGCCGTTCGTCAAAACTTGGAGCATCATCCTGACATCCATTTCGTCATTCCTTCTGGCACGGCTGTGCAAAATGCTCGCGCCACCTATCTTGGCGATCACCTCAACCGCGACGGTTTTCACTTGGATTTGGGCTTAGGTCGCTACATCGCCGCATGTACATGGGCAGAAGCACTGACGGGGAAAAGCTGTGTAGGTAAGAAGTTCCGCCCCGCAAAAGTAACGGCCAAGGATGCATTGACAGCACAAAAAGCCGCCCATGCAGCTGTTAAAACCCCGTACAAGTTGGCAGAATAGCAACGACTGGCTGGTGCAATTTATCAGCCAGTTGCACCAAAATTGTAGATAAAAATGATTACCTTTGCACCCAAATCATAAATAGTTAAGGTAAAGAACATGATAACAGTTTCAAATCTTGCCATCCAATTCGGCAAGAGAGTGCTCTACAAGGACGTCAACATCAAATTCACGCGCGGAAACATCTATGGGATTATAGGTGCCAACGGTGCAGGGAAATCAACATTATTGAAAGCCATCAGCGGCGAATTGGAGGCAAACAAAGGAACCATTGAATTGGGACCAGGTGAGCGTTTGTCGGTACTCGAACAAGATCACTTCAAATATGATGAATTCAAGGTGATGGACACCGTGTTGATGGGGCACGAGCCTTTGTGGAACAACATGAAAGAGCGCGAAGCCCTTTACGGCAAAGCCGAGATGACGGAAGAAGATGGGAATCGCGCAGCAGATTTGGAACTGAAGTTCGCCGAAATGAACGGTTGGGAAGCAGAGAGTAATGCAGCCCAGCTTTTGCAGAATCTTGGTATCAAAGAAGACTTGCACAACAAGCAGATGGCAGAGCTTTCGAACAACGAAAAAGTGCGCGTCATGCTGGCAAGAGCCTTGTTTGGCAATCCGGAAAACTTATTGCTTGACGAGCCTACCAACGACTTGGACCTCGACTCGGTGCAGTGGTTGGAAGAGTATTTGAGCAATGTAGAGCAAACGGTGTTGGTGGTTAGTCACGACCGTCACTTCCTGGATGCCGTCAGCACACAGACTGTCGACATCGATTTTGGCAAAGTAACGGTATTCTCTGGTAACTATTCGTTCTGGTATGAGAGTTCACAGTTGGCATTACGTCAGGCTCAGAACCAAAAGATGAAAGCCGAAGAGAAGCGCAAGCAGCTGGAAGAGTTTATCAGACGCTTCTCTGCCAATGTGGCAAAAAGTAAACAAACCACCTCTCGTAAGAAGATGTTGGAACGGCTGAATGTGGAGGAAATTCGTCCGTCGAGTAGAAAATATCCTGGAATTATCTTCCAAATGGAAAGAGAACCAGGTAATCAAATTCTGGAAGTTGAAGGACTCAAGGCGGTAGACACCGATGGAACGGTACTCTTTGACAATGTCAGCTTTAATGTTGAGAAAGATGAGAAGATTGTTTTCTTGAGCCATAACCCCAAGGCCATGACAGCGCTCTTCGAAATCATCAATGGCAATCGACAGGCTGATGCGGGAACGTACAAATGGGGTGTGACCATCACCACCGCCTATCTTCCACTCGACAACGCCGAATATTTCAACTCAAACTTGAATCTTGTGGACTGGCTCAGCCAGTTTGGGACGGGCAACGAAGTAGTTATGAAAGGCTATCTGGGTCGCATGCTGTTCTCTGGCGAGGAAGTATTGAAAGAGGTCAACGTGCTGTCGGGTGGTGAAAAAATGCGCTGCATGATTGCTCGCATGCAACTGAAAAATGCCAACTGCCTGATATTAGACACACCAACCAATCACCTTGATTTGGAGAGCATCCAGGCGTTTAACAACAACCTCGTGTCATTTAAGGGCAACATTTTGTTCTCCAGTCATGACCATGAGTTCATTCAGACGGTAGCTAATCGCATCATTGAATTGACACCGAATGGCACTATAGACAAACTAATGGAATACGATGAGTATATCTACGATGAACAAATCAAGGAATTGAAAGAAAAGATGTACAATGCTTAAAGAAAGAACGATGTGCTTTCGATAGCAGTATCTCACAAAGACAAAACAGCTTGACAAGTAATTGAAACTTGGCAAGCTTTTTGCTATGATATAACAGAAGAATTATCAATTATAAGGAAAATGAGCAATAAAAATAAATTGAAGCACCAAGCGAAAGAAGACATTCTCAAAAATCAAGAAGGGGATGTAGATACACAAGCTGTGACAGACAGTGAAGCGAACGTCGAGGTTTCGGAGGAACAGAAAGAAACTGAAGAAATAGAAGATACTTCAGAAACTAAAGAAGATCCGCTTCAGAAGTCACAAGCTGAGCTTGATGAACTGAAAGACAAATATCTACGCACTGTTGCAGAGTTCGAAAATTACAAAAAGCGCACGCAAAAAGAGAAGGCTGAACTGATTTTCAATGGTAGCGAAAAAACGGTTTCGGCCATTCTTCCCATCCTTGATGACATGGAAAGAGCAGCAGCAAATTCAGCAAACACAGAGGATATCCAGGCATTGGAAGAGGGTTGGGAGTTGATTTTCAAGAAACTTCAAACCACATTAGAGGGCTTAGGCGTCAAGAAAATAGAAACAGAGGACAAAGACTTTGATGTAGATTTTCATGAAGCCGTTGCCATGGTTCCTGGTGTGGAAGAAGACAAAAAAGGAAAAGTAATTGATTGTGTGCAAACAGGATACACCCTAAACGAAAAGGTTATCAGACATGCCAAAGTGGCTGTAGGCCAGTAAACGAGGAACAGTGTATATAAGAGAGTATATATAGGATTAAATAAATGGCAAAACGTGATTACTATGAAGTGCTTGGCATTGACAAGAACGCTTCAGAAGACGAAATAAAGAAAGCTTACCGCAAACTGGCTATCAAATATCACCCCGACCGCAACCCCGACAGCAAGGAAGCTGAAGAGAAATTCAAGGAAGCAGCCGAGGCCTATGACGTGTTGCACGATCCGCAAAAGAGACAACAATACGATCAGTTTGGCTTCAACGCTCCCGGTGCAGGGGGCTTTGGAGGATTCGGAGAAAGTGGCGGATTCTCCATGGACGACATATTCTCTATGTTCGGTGATGTATTTGGCGGGCATGGAGGTTTTGGTGGATTCAGTGGATTTGGTGGCGAAGGCAGTAGGCAACGACCTCAATACAGAGGTTCAGACCTGCGGCTGAAAGTGAAACTCTCGCTACAAGAAATCGCAACCGGAGTTACCAAAAAGTTCAAAGTAAAAAAGGATGTTACCTGTACGCACTGCCATGGTAGTGGTGCAGAAAACGGAAGTCAGTCGGAAACCTGTCCGACCTGTCACGGAAGTGGCGTTGTGGTCAAGACGGTAAGAACCATGCTGGGCATGATGCAAACACAAACAGAATGTCCAACCTGTCATGGTGAAGGCACCGTCATCAAGGACAAATGCCATCAGTGTCACGGTACCGGAGTGGTTAAAGGCGAGGAAATCGTTGAGATAAAAATACCGGCAGGCGTGGCAGAAGGCATGGTCGTGAACGTACCGGGCAAGGGTAATGCTGGCCAGCGAAACGGTATCAGCGGGAATATCCAAGTATACATCGAAGAAGAAGAAAACGACACCTTCATTCGTGATGGTCAGGACATCGTTTATAACCTGCTGCTCGACTTCCCAACTGCGGCCCTTGGCGGTGAGGTGGAGATACCCACACTGGAGGGAACGCGCGTTAGAATCAAGATTGATGCAGGCACACAACCCGGGAAGACATTGCGGCTGAGAGGGAAAGGATTGCCCGCCGTGCAAGGATATGGCAGCGGAAAAGGTGACTTGGTGGTGCACATTAGCGTCTTCGTACCAAAGACTTTGAGTCGTGAGGAGAAGAACATGCTGGAGGATTTGCGCAACAAAGACAATTTCAAAGGCGACAATGTGACCAAACGGTCTATCTTCAAGAAGTTCAGAAATTATTTTGATTAAGTTAAACTCGCAGTTGATGGCTATCATCAACTGCATTTTTTATCGTTTAAGATGACATACGAAGAAACGATTGACTACCTTTTTCATGCGACCCCAGTGTTTGAAAATGTGGGCGCTTCGGCCTACAAAGAAGGATTAACTAACACCTTGGCACTGGATGAGCACTTT
This sequence comes from uncultured Prevotella sp., assembly GCA_902488665.1. Lineage (GTDB taxonomy): Bacteria > Bacteroidota > Bacteroidia > Bacteroidales > Bacteroidaceae > Prevotella. Next base: position 17,478 of record CABTXD010000036.1, read on the forward strand.
AATCATCCACACCGACAATATAAAACCATACATATAGCAGGCACCAATGGCAAGGGGTCGTGCTCGCATACATTAGCCTCGATTCTGCAAGCAGAAGGATATAAAGTAGGACTTTACACCTCTCCTCACCTCGTTGATTTCAGGGAACGCATACGCGTTAACGGCAAATGTATCGACCAAGAACGCGTGATTAGATTTGTAGAAGAAGAAAGAAGTTTCTTTGAACCCCTTCATCCCTCATTTTTTGAACTGACAACAGCACTGGCATTTACATATTTTGCAGAGCAGAAAATTGATGTTGCGGTTATAGAAGTGGGACTGGGAGGTAGGCTCGATTGTACCAATATCATCACCCCTATCCTATCCATCATTACCAACATCAGTCTGGATCATACGCAATTTCTGGGTAACACGCTGCCATTAATCGCCAAAGAAAAAGCCGGTATCATCAAAAACCACATTCCTGTGGTGGTGGGTGAGACGACGACAGAGACGAAAAACGTGTTTGAAGAAGTTGCAAACCAACATGAAGCTCCCATTATATTCGCCGAAGAAAGCAATGAAATCATCGCCTCCAGGTATGATAATGCGTTGCAAGAAAGGATTTATAAAACGCAGTCGTTCGGAGAAATTCATGGCGACCTGATGGGAAATTATCAAGACAAAAACGCCAATACCGTCTTGAATGCAGTGAAGGTGCTGAAGAACTACGACCTCATCAAGTTGTCAGACAACAGTATTCACCAAGGCTTCAAACAGGTTTCGACCACCACTGGACTGCTGGGAAGATGGCAATGCATTCAAAAGTCGCCGGCAACATATTGTGACACAGGACACAATGTTGGCGGTTGGACCTATCTGAGCCAACAATTGGCGCAACAAGATTGTGCGCAAATGAGAATTGTATTCGGTATGGTGGACGATAAAGACCTGTCAACAATCATGCAAATGTTGCCTCAGAATGCACAATACTACTGGACACAACCTTCATGTCAACGCGCTTTTCCCGTTGAAAAAGTTGCACAATTAGGGCGTGAAAACCATCTTCATGGAAAAGCGTTCCCAACCGTGAAGGATGCATACCAAGCAGCCATGCATGACGCAGATGCGCAAGATTTCATTTTCATCGGTGGAAGTAGTTATGTGGTAGCCGATTTATTGACCTTTCTCAAACAATGACACTTTAATAGATTTTAACACCAAAAGTCAATGTTTTTTTATGACTTAAGTTTGTCATATTCATTTTTTTTCAGTTACTTTGCAAAAGCATCAAGTAACTAAAAACTTATTTTTATGACGAACACAACTGAAACAGAAAACCTCTGTGGATTGAAGTCCAAGGATTTTCAAACCACCATAGACGGAAAAAATACAGATCTTTATATTCTCAAAAATAATGTTGGCAACGAAATAGCCATCACCAATTACGGGGGTGCCATCGTTGCCATCATGGTTCCTGACAAAGAAGGCAAACTCGCCAACATCATTCAAGGACATGATAACATCCAGGATGTCATTGATTCACCTGAACCTTACCTGTCTACTTTGATTGGGCGATATGGTAATCGCATCGCAAAAGGTAAATTTCATTTGCATGGCAAGGAATATCACTTGCCCATCAACAATGGTCCAAATTGCCTTCATGGTGGCAATAAAGGGTTCAATGCCCGAGTTTGGGATGCCCTTCAGATGGATGATCAAACCCTGGTTCTTAAATATGTAAGCCCTTATGGCGAAGAAGGCTTTTCAGGAGAATTAAGAACAACGGTTGTGTATTCGTTCAATGATGACAATGAACTGTCGATAGAATACATGTCGACCACCAATAAAAAAACAATTATCAACCTCACCAGCCATGGCTTTTTCTCACTGCCAGGCATCGCAAATCCTACTCCTACAATTGAAAACCAGATTTGCGAAATCAATGCAGATTATTATATTCCAATCGATGACACCTCTATTCCTACGGGTGAAATTCGATTTGTAGAAGGAACACCATTTGACTTCCGCCAGCCTAAGCCCATCGGTCAAGACATAGAAGCAGACGACGTGCAAATCAAAAATGGTGCCGGATTTGATCATTGCTTCGTGTTGAATAAGAAAGAAGAAGGTGAACTAAGCTTTGCAGCCAGATTGACAGATCCTAAGAGCGGCCGCATCATGGAAGTGTATACCACCGAACCAGGCGTACAATTGTACACTGACAACTGGGCAGACGGCTACAAGGGACAGCATGGTGCTACATTCCCACGCCGCAGTGCCGTTTGTTTCGAGGCACAACATTTCCCCGATTCTCCCAACCATCCATATTTCCCATCAGTGGTATTGAAACCTAACCAAGAATATAAGCAAAAGACTGTTTATAAGTTTTATACACAGAAATAAACCAGGAAGAAATATCTAAAATAACTAATAAAAAAATCTTTCAACAAAAAATGGAACAACAGACAAACAAAAATGGCGTCATTGTTGCGATTATCTCAATGATGTTCCTCTTTGCTATGATTTCATTCGTAACCAATCTTGCAGCACCATTCGGAAACATTTGGGGTAAAACCTACTCTTGGGCTGGTATGGTTGGTAACTTAATGAACTTCTTGGCTTATCTTTTCATGGGAATTCCAGCAGGCAAGATGCTCGTGAAATACGGTTACAAGAAAACCGCTTTGATTGCTATCGCAGTAGGTTTCGTCGGCTTGTTTGTACAATATTTATCTAGTATGTTTGGCGGTAGCAGTGAGATGTTCAGCGTTCAGGGACAGCCTGTCATGCTCAATTTCATTGTCTACTTGCTAGGTGCGTTCATTTGCGGATTCTGTGTATGTATGCTAAATACGGTAGTCAACCCCATGTTGAACCTTCTTGGCGGAGGCGGTAACCGTGGAAACCAACTCATCCAAACTGGAGGAACATTAAACTCACTCGCAGCAACACTCACCCCGTTCTTTGTTGGTGTGCTCATTGGTCAGGTTACCGACAAGACCAGCATGTCTGACGTTACCCCCTTGCTTTGGGTTGCCATGGGCGTGTTTGCCGTTACCTTCCTCATCATCTCATTCGTAGCCATTCCAGAACCACAGTCAACCGCTCCAGGCGTTAAGTCTGAATACAGTCCATGGAACTTCCGCCACTTCATCCTCGGCGTGATTGCCATTTTCTTCTATGTGGGAATTGAAGTTGGTATTCCAGCTGAATTGAATTTCTACATCACCAAGCTCGATTTCCCCGGTGCGGCAGCCGTAGCGGGTGGCATCGTAGCCATCTATTGGTTGTTGATGCTCGTTGGCCGTTTCGTCAGCAGTTTCATCAGTGGTAAAGTATCTTCACGCACACAGATGATTTTCACCTCATCCTTGGCCATCATCCTTTTATTGATTGCCATTGTGCTCCCCGAGAGTTCTGCCGTGTCATTCCGTGGCTCTGAAGTTCCTATCAAGTGCTTCTTCATCATTTCATGTGGTATCTGTACCTCAATCATGTGGGGCTGTATCTTCAACCTGGCAACAGAAGGTCTGGGTAAATACACGGCCGCAGCGTCAGGTATCTTTATGATGATGGTTGTTGGTGGTGGTGTGATGCCATTCATTCAAGACCAGATTGCAACCAGCCTCAACGATTACATTGCCAGCTACTGGCTTGTTATTGCCATGCTCGCATACCTACTCTACTACGCTCTGGTAGGCTGCAAGAATGTGAACAAAGACATTCCTGTAGAATAATAAGCAACAAAGAATGCTGAATGCTTATCCCAGATAAGTACATTCAGCATTTTTTATGATAAAACAATTTTTAGATTATAAACCCCTAAACCCTATTAATTATGATGGACATAGATCATGTAAGAAGTCGTTTCATCAAGCACTTTGATGGCAAAACAGGAAATATTTATTTCTCACCAGGTCGTATTAATTTAATTGGCGAACATACAGATTATAACGGTGGATTCGTATTTCCAGGCGCAGTAGACAAGGGAATCATGGCTGAAGTTCGCCCCAATGGTACCAATACGGTCATGTGCTACGCTATAGATATGAAAGACCGTGTAGAGTTTAAGGTAGACGATCCCCAAGGTCCCCGCACCAGTTGGGCGCGCTATATCTACGGCATGGTGCAAGAAATGAAGAAACTTGGCGTCAACGTAAAAGGCTTCAACACCGCCTTCGCTGGCGATGTGCCACTTGGTGCCGGAATGTCTTCCTCAGCTGCTTTGGAAAGCTGTTTCGCCTTTGCCTTGAATGATTTGTTCGGTGACAACAAAGTGTCCAAATGGGACATGGCTTTGGCAGGACAAGCTACAGAGCACAAGTATGTAGGCGTTAACTGCGGTATCATGGATCAGTTTGCCAGTGTCTTCGGACAGGAGGGTAAGCTCATGCGCCTCGACTGCCGTAGTCGTGGGTTCGAATACTTCCCATTCAACCCAGAGGGCTACAGACTCATGCTCGTCAACTCATGCGTGAAACACGAATTAGTTGGTTCGCCATACAACGACCGTCGCAAATCCTGTGAGAATGTCGTTAAGCACATTGCAGCCAAGTACCCCAATGAGAAATTTGAAACCCTGCGCGACTGCACATGGGAGCAATTAGAAGCCGTGAAAGCCGAAGTTGGTGAGGAAGATTACAACCGCGCCCGCTTCGTACTGGGTGAGAAAGACCGCGTGCTGGCCGTTTGCGATGCATTGGAAGCTGGCGACTATGAGACGGTGGGCAAGAAGATGTACGAAACCCATGAAGGCCTAAGCAAGGACTATGAGGTATCTTGCGAAGAGCTGGATTTCCTCAATGATATTGCCAAAGAGAACGGCGTAACAGGAAGTCGTATCATGGGTGGCGGCTTCGGTGGCTGCACCATCAACCTGGTTAAGGATGAAATTCATGACAAGTTCGTGGCCGATGTCACAGAAAAGTATCTTGCTAAATTTGGCAAGAGACCAGAAATCTATGACGTTGTCATCAGCCAGGGCTCTCACAAAGTATGCTAATTGATAGCAAATAAAGATATCTGTTATCAACATTTTGATAACAGGTATCTTTTTGTTTTTTATTCACTCATAACAAATATTACCAAAACATTCAATATGAAACTAACTAAAGGATTATTCATGGGCGCAGCATTTGCCATGGCACTGTTTACGGCCTGCTCGTCCAGTGACAACAGTAAATTAACCGTTTCCGGTCTAGACCCCGCCAAGTTTGACACAACACTCAACGAAAAGCCAGTTAAGCTATTCGTTTTGAAGAACAACAATGACATGGAAGTTTGCGTCACAAACTTTGGTGCACGCGTCGTGTCAATCTGCGTACCCAACAAAGCAGGTGTTGCTACCGATGTCGTGTTAGGATATGACAACATTGCGCAGTATGCCGATTCTGTCAATAACGCCAGCGATTTCGGCGCAGCCATTGGTCGTTACGCCAACCGCATCAATCAAGGTCAAATCACGGTTGCAGGAAAGAAGATTCAATTGCCACGCAACAATTTCGGACACTGCCTGCATGGTGGTCCCTCAGGTTGGCAATATTCCGTATACGAAGGTAACCAGCTGAACGATTCAACGCTGCAGCTCGTCTTGCATTCTCCCGACGGTGATAACAACTTCCCCGGCAACGTAACGGCAACAGTTACCTACACGGTAACCAGCGACAACACCTTGGACATGAAGTTTGAGGCCACCACCGACGCAGAAACCGTCATCAACATGACGAACCACTCGTACTTCAACCTCTCTGGCGATCCGTCAAAGGCTGGCACCAACATGGTTCTTTATGTTAATGCCGACAACTACACACCATGCGATAGTACCTTTATGACAACTGGAGAAATCAAACCTGTTTACGGTACACCCATGGACTTCACCAAGCGTCACGCACTGTATGAAACCATCGGGGACACTACCTTCACACAACTCAAATATGGCAGAGGATATGACCACAACTATGTACTGAACACCTACAAGGACGGTAAGGGTGACGACACCAAGGTGGCCGCCAGCCTGTACTCTCCCGAATCGGGCATCTATATGGAAGTGTACACCAACGAACCAGGTATACAGGTTTATTCTGGCAACTTCCTTTCTGGCAGTGTCATCGGCAAAAAGGGCATCGCCTATCCACAGCGTGCCTCAGTTTGTTTGGAGACCCAGAAATTCCCTGATTCTCCAAACAAGAAAGACTGGCCTTCACCTTACCTCAAGCCAGGTGAGAAATATTTCAGTCATGTTGCCTATAAGTTTAGTGTAAGATAAACCTCGCTGCGGTAACAATGTTCCGCATCAACGCTATCAAGTAGGAGATAAACGCCCGTCATGGAGGTTTGTCTCCTACTTTTTTCATTACCGCCATCAACAGTTTCTTACTTTCGATATAACATTTTAAGGGTCGGCTCGGTCGTAATCATCTATATCTTAATGGCATCTCTCAAAGAGAATCCGTCAAGTACGTATTATTAAAGATTCAGCCGAGAAGGATGCAAAGGAAGTTTAAATGGCAGATTAAAAATATAATTTATGTTATAAAAACGCCCTGTGTAGACCAGAAAACTTGCACGGATGAAACATTTTACTACCTTTGCATTGTGTTTTTCATGGTATTAGATTATTAAGGTTAATGAAGATTGGTTGTCGTGAGACAATCAATTTTTTTTTTGCTATGCCACGTTGTCAGGCTACACGGACAACAGCACGCCTTCGGGAGTCCATTCAGTGAAGGCAAAGCACTTGTTTTAAAAGGTAAGACAATAATCTAATTGTCCGTTTATTTCAAAATTTTCAAGTTTCAAAATAGAAAAAATGCGAGGGTTGAGGAGGTGTTTTTATGCACCTCAAAACATTGAAAAACCGTTTTTCACAGCAACGGAACTCGGTGTTTCTCCCAATTTGCATCCTATTGACGTATTAGAAATAACATATTGGCCTCCAACCAATATGACTTTGTTGCATAATGGCATACATATTGGAGGTCAACAAACATGCTATTGGCACAAGAATGGATTCACCTTTTAATCGAAAAAGCACCCCATCGTAGTAACTCATTGTACCACAACAGAATATGAAACCATCCTGTAATTTGCGTATTTGCGCACTACCTTCCTGTTGGTTGCAAATACGCGAGTATTGAAGGCGCATGTAAAAATATTTCATCGAAGAGCCAAATAGATTGCAGGCATGACGTAATTCATCACATCCCTACAATTCGGAACGTGAAGAATCACACACCTACGGTTCAAAATCCTATCAGACGACTTTATGTGTGCAATCTCAATATTTCAGAATTTTCTTTCCATTCGAGATGTATATCCCCTTTGGCAGGACATCGAGTTCTGTTCCAACAAACTGCCCATTGAGATTATAAATTTTGGAAGGCTGATGAGTGTCGGTCTTCGCATCAAACTGTTTGATACCAGTTTCCTGCTTGCTCGTTGATCCTATCACCTTTACGTCGTCCAAGAAAAAGCGCTTATAAGGTACAAATTGAATGGTCGTCGCTCCGGTTCCCATGAAAGGAACCTTGATGGTAGTCCACTTCCCCCTTTCTAATGTAAAGACGCCCAACGGTGAGTCGTTGACGCACACATCCAACGTGTTATCATCTTTTCCAAAAGGTGCAGCTACGAAGATGAGCGTGTCATTACCGTGCGCATCAAATTTGGGTGTCAACACGGTGCCATTCTTTGAAGATGTGCCAAACTTCGCACATCGGTCGCCACCGTATGCGGCACCAGATAGCACGTTCCAGCCTTCCATATCCGTCATGAAATCATTCATGCTTCGGGCCACTTGTCCGCTAAATCGACCGTCATTTCCACCCGTGCCTTTACACTGGTCAAATGTTTCATGGAATAATATGCCGTCAGACGGCGTCTGATTCGGTTTTGTTGAGGCAGCAACCACCTTGAAACGAAAAGAAATGGTTCCATCCTCATTTCTTGTTATCTCATTCACATCCTTATTCATGAAATAGGTTCCCCACCTGTTCGCATTGAACAAGCGGGCCGCAGGCTTAGAGTTGGCTGTCAGACTGTCATTAGCCTGATACGGATAGGCATCGCCTGCAATCTCTGAGGCACTATAAATTCCCAATTTGTCGAGGTAAACATCCGAATTGTCGGCGTGAAAAATGGTACATCGTTGATGATCTTTCTGGCCGTTAACAATATTGTCGGCCCAAGTCTTGGCATCAAAATCAACATGCAGAATCAGCAATCCTTCTCCGCCAAGCCCTGCATCCCAACCTGTTTTGCGCCTGTTTTCCAACAGATAGTATTCGTTTCTATTATTTTCGTTGTAAATGACATACGCCTCACCTTGCTCACTGAGCGGCTTCATATTCGCGACAGTGAGGTCGCTGGTTAGTTCTATCGGATTTAACCAACCTAAATAAGTGCGTTCATAACTGGTATAACCAGCTGGAACAAAGCCATCACCGTTGTAACTTCCTTGATCCATCACATCCCATGAAAACATGCCATAAGCCTCGCTATTAAGCGTGTCATACATGTCAGGCAGCCCTAACACGTGCGAAAACTCATGACAGATGGTTCCGATACCTTCGATTTTTGTTCGTGAAGACAATTCAGGACCACAGGCATAAGAATCGATGGTTACCTGATCCAAGTTAAATTCAAAGTTAGATTCAGACAACTCCGCCTGGTGAGGCCACACGCGCTTGGAATCTTCACCTTCTGTTGAATTTTCACCTTGACCGGCATACAACACATAAAGCGCATCCACTTTCCCATCATGGTCCCAATCGTAATCTTTAAAATCCACCTCGGCATTTGCACCCAAGCAGGCCTCTTGTATCATTTCTTGCGGTCGGATATCGTAACCTTCACGATCGTTGGCACCATAGTAAGCATAGCCTTTCTTCATGCGAATCGGCCCCACGACATCAAAGGTTAAGTCAAATTTCCCCCTGTTCTGATCTAAGAAATAATCTCTTACACTTCCTCTAAATCCCAACTCGTGTACAAAACCCAGCTTGTTGGTTATCTGTTGATAAAGCTCTTTTGTATGTGTTTCGTTGAATTTGGCGTCCTCAAAATCCACCAAAATCATCAAACCTTTTTTCTTTCCCTCGTAGCCGGCATGCTTTTCGCCCAAGGAAACACGTGTCTTTGCCTGTCTACGAGCGGAGGCTCTGCGTCTTTTTGCAGCAGCTTTTCTGGCTAAGGTTGTGAAATCGGCAGGTCGATAAGCCTGAAGTTGTTCGTCAAAAACGTATTTCTGACCATCTTCAGCCTCCATGTAATGCAGGTGTTCATCGCCTTTGAACATCGCTCTTACCTCCACTCCACTCGCAAGACGAATGATTTTCCACCCGCTCTTTTTGACTGGTATGGCGACAATCCACTGCGTCATCCATATAAATAATAAAATGGAGAATAATCTTTTCATGCCTTATTTTCTATTTGATGACAAAAATAATGAAAAGATTTTTAAAATCATTGTGAAGATTCAAATAAGAAGTACATAGCCATCAAGCACGTACGTTCACATGCTTTGTGCCTTCAAAACCATGACAAGAGCTTCACGAACGCTCACCAATGGACATCTTTTGAGCTTACAGACCAAAATGCAGGCGGTAGACTACCATGGGGAAAAAGGAGAAATGATATTGTGACACATACGCACGTTTGTCAATATCATAAAACATGTATGCGACATTTTTTCGATTAGTGAGATTAATCAAGTCAATTCCCCACTCCTGTGAAACCTTCTTACCATTCAGTCTGCCGCCCAAACGAGTGTCCAATCTGAAGTAAGCAGGCATTTGTTTTTGATACCACTGATCGTATTGGTACACCTGGTCGTGAGCCACTTGAGATGCCACCTCATCAACAGGCGTGTATCTCAAGCCACCCGAGAGCGCCAACTGAGGTGAGGCAAAGAGAGTCCAACGGCTGCTCACAGGCCATTCAAACCCACCAGTGACATTGAGGATGTAACCACCATCAAACACTGTGCTGAATTCATGGTTGAGTACTGGGTCGGTATAGCGTGAGCGATAGAGGGTGCCAGACATCAAGAAGAAATAATTTTTGCTGAAGAATTTTTCCACAGTCAGTTCAAGTCCATAGTTTCGTCCCCTGCCAATATTGCGAAGTCCGGCGATGCGTTCCATGGAGTTTTCGCCTGCTCC
>CABTXD010000037.1:0-26767 GCA_902488665.1 uncultured Prevotella sp.
ACACCACTCGTAGATCTCTTCGAAAGGACTGATTTCAATAATGTCAAAGAACTCGATTGTCCCCTCTTTCCGGGGTTATTTGATTAATATTTAACTGGTCCCGATTTTAACGGGACACTAATGGTTTTATATCTTAAACTTTATGCTGTAAGCCTAATTCCTATTAAATAATGATGTGTAAATATATTTGACTTTACAATAATTTTTCATTCTATAATTAATTAACAATCAATTGATAAAAATATATGTAGTAGTAAAGTCGTAGTAAATAAATGTTACAATGTATTGTTATGGTAGGTGGTTATTTGGAGAATGAGGGATGAATCTCTAATTTTGTCACAAACTTAATAACAAAACCTAAATAAAAGATGAAAAAAGTATTATTGCTTGCACTCATGGTAGTGTGTGTACAAATGGTGCTTGCTCAAAATGTCACCGTTTCAGGAACTATTGTAGATGCAGGAAATTTTCCTGTCATCGGTGCTACAGTTCAAATTGAAGGCACTAAGTTAGGTGCTGTTACAGATTTGGATGGCAAGTTTGTAATTAAAGAAGCTCCAGCTGGTTGTAAGATTACAGTTTCCTATGTAGGTATGAAAACTATTACTTTACCAGGTAGTATGGACATGCAAATACAGATGGAAGATGATTCTCAGATGCTTGAAGAGGTGGTAGCCATTGGTTATGGTTCTGCCAAGACGAAAGATTTAACCTCGCCTATTGCTGTTGTACGAGGGGAAGAACTGGCTAATGTGCCCGCAACATCTCCTATGCAAGCTCTCCAGGGTAAAGTTGCAGGTGTGACTATCGTGAATACTGGAACTCCTGGTGCAGGACCAACCGTGCGAATTCGTGGTAATGGTTCGTTTTCAAATTCTAATCCTCTTTATGTGGTTGATGGCATGTTTTATGACAATATTGACTTTCTCAATGCCAGTGACATCAAAGATATGAGTATCTTAAAGGATGCATCAGCTGCCGCTATTTATGGTGTTCGTGCTGCAAATGGAGTGGTGTTAATCACTACCAAAAAAGGAAATCGGAATACACCTGCTAAAATAACGTATGATGGTTATGTTGGAATTCAAACTGCGACCAATGTACTCAAGATGGCTAATTCTAATCAATATGCAGAAATGTTGATGGAAGCCAATTATGACGCTTACTCTCCATTGTTCAAGGCAAGTATCGATAGATATGGTGGAAGCTACGAACAGGCAGATTTTCATGATTGGACCTATGGCAGCGACACACGTTGGTATGATGAGCTGTTGCGTAATGCCATGATGACTAATCATGCGGTGGCCATTAGTGGAGGTGGAGAGAAAGCAACCTATTCGCTCGGTACCAGCTATACCTATCAAGATGGTATTATGAATGTACCAAATCGTTTTCAGCGCCTGAATTTCCGAGCTGCCTTGGATTATGATGCAACCGATTGGCTCAAAGTTGGTTTTAATGGTGTGTACTCTAAATCTGAGCAGAAACTTCCTGCTGGAACTGCTTGGCAAGTAGCTTTTAATACACCTGGTATTTACCCAATTTATGATCAGAACAATGAAAAAGCTTTTCCTGAAAAGTTTGCCAACCCTGGGGCTGTTGGCTTTACAGCAAACTTTTTCAATCCTATGGCAGTGGCTAACTACCATAATAGCAGGAATCAAGTTTCTCAATTTCTGTCCAATTTCTATGCACAGTTCAACCTAATTCCCGAGAAGTTGAATTTGCGTACAAGTCTGAGCTATGATTTTTCAAATATAGATGGGCGAACTTATGCTCAACCTCATTATGTAAGTAGTTGGCAACAACTAAAGACCAGTTCGCTGACGAAGAGCATGACCACGTATAACAACTATATTTGGGATAATACTTTGAATTATAATGACAAATGGGAAGATCATACCTTTGGAGCTATGTTGGGATATTCTATGCGTGAAGAAAATTATCGTTTTTTGTCAGGAACCTCTGTAAATGTACCTAATGGAAAAGAAGAATATTATTACCTATCACAGGGCAACGAAGAGGGTCGTCAGGCTAATGATAATGGTACATCATATCGTGGACTAAGTTACTTTGCGCGTTTAAATTATAATTATCTAAATAAATACTATCTTACATTTACATTCCGTGCAGATGGATCATCAAAATATCAGGACCGTTGGGGATATTTCCCTTCTTTAGGAGCATCATGGGTACTCTCCGAAGAAAATTTTATGAAAGATCAACACTTCATTGACTATCTGAAGTTACGCGCAAGTTGGGGAATGTTGGGAAATGACCATGTTGCCGCTAGTGACGGATTTGCTTCAATAGCTACAGGAAATAATGCATCTGGGGTCTTTGGTAATGCAACATACCCAGGCTATCAAAATACGACCTTCTTTAGTTGGCTTAAATGGGAATTGGTAGATGAAACCAATATAGGTATGAACCTTTCTACTTTACATAACAGACTGAATGTAGACATCGATTATTTCCACCGCATGACGAAGAATGCTGTGATAAGTCCGCGCTTACCGTTTAGCAATCAAACGCTTGCAGGGAATTATGGTAAGATTCTTAATCAAGGTTTTGATATTGGTCTCACCTGGAATGATCGGGTAGGCAATGATTTTAAATATAACGTTGGTGCCAACTTCTCTACACTTTCTAATGAAGTGAAAGATCTGAGTGGTTCAACAATGGTTAACAATGGCAAGACATATAATATCGTTGGTGAGGAGATGAACTCATATTATGGATATAAAGTAGTTGGGATTTATCAAACTGAGGATGAGGTAAAAAATGATCCTGTGGCTGTGGCAAACGGATTAGAGCCTGGTGACTTTAAATATGAAGATGTGAATAAGAATGGGATGATTGATGGTGGAGACCGTCAAACACTTGGTTCGTATTTACCCAAATTTACGTATGGATTAGATTTTGGATTTGAATGGAAGAACTTTGATTTTGCATTGAGCACTTATGGTCAGTTGGGAGCAGAGATATATAATCGAAAGCGCGCACTTCGTTATGCACAGAGTAATTATAATTTCGACGCAGCTCAGTATGAAAACAGATGGACAGGAGCTGGAACTACGAATACAGATCCTTCTGCAAAAGCACTTACCAAGGGGTGGAATGTTAGTGATCAAAGAGTAAATAGTTACTTTGTAGAAAGTGCAGACTTCTTCAGAGTTCAGAATGTAACATTGGGATACACCTTTAAGAAAGTCAGTTTTGGTGAGTATGTTCTACCCTCTCTTCGACTAAGTTTTACAGCCGATAGACCTGTAACTTTATTCTCTGCCAATACGTTTACACCTGAAATTAGTGATGTGGATGGCTGGGATACGAATGTATATCCATTGACTGCCACTTATACTTTTGGGGTTCAGATTCAATTTTAATCCACATAGATAAAAATTTTAGATAATGAAAACATTAAAAAATATATCCGTCATTGTTCTGTTAGCCATTACTTTTTCGGCATGTACAGATTTCTTAGACAAAGATCCTGAAAACAGTGTTCCTGAAGAGAATGTTGATTTTACGAATCTTGACAACTTGTATCAGCCTGTATCAGGTGTGTACGCCAGTATTCGTACAGGTGGAATGCACTGGGTGATTTGGCCTTTGACAATTATTCGTGACGACGATATGTGGTCAGGACGCGTAGATGATCAACAGATGCTCGTAGACTTTGGAAACTATAAATATGATAATACTTTCTGGGGGCTTAATGAAATGTGGAATCAATATTATGGAATCATTAAGACTGCAAATTCTGCTCTGCAATCGCTTGATAGTTATGCTCACCACATGACAGAGGCATCGCAGAAAACTAATTATCAATCTTATATTGGAGAGGTAAAATTTCTGCGTGCTTATGCCTACTATCGATTGGTTCAAGGCTTTGGAGCAGTAACAATTCTCAGAGATAATAAGCAGACAGATATGACTCGTTCAACAGTTGAGACCGTTAACGAATATATGCTACAAGACTTACAGTTTGCTATTGATAACTGTCCACAGGTTCGTCCTAATGAAATGGAGCACAAAGGAGCTGTTACAGCTTACTCTGCTGCACACTTAGCAGCAAAGATTCATTTGAATATGGGCAACTATGCAAAAGTTAAAGAGCTTACAGATTTTATTATCAATAGTGGAAAGTTTAGTCTATATCCTGACTTCTATCAGCTCTTTAAGATCCCTGGTAAGCTATGTAATGAAAGCCTCTTTGAGTGTCAGACAACAGACTTTGGGCTCGGTTCTGGCGATTTAGTTGATGCTGATAACTGGTTTGTTTTTCAAGGTCCTGCAAACCCAGGTAGCGATATTTCTGGTTGGGGCTTCGTTGGATATCATAAAACATTCCAGAATTGGGTTGACCAACGTGGCGAGACTGTGCGTAAAACGACTTCTTTTTTGAAGAAAGGCACGATTACACCCAGTGGAGATGAAATTAAAGGCTCTGATAATCCCACTCAAACAACGTGTTGGAATGGAAAAGCTTACACACCAAGTAATCAGTTAACAGAGGGTAGAACAAAGTATGGAACGAATAACAATATTCGTGTTTTTCGTTATGCAGACGTCTTACTAATGAATGCAGAAGCACAGGTCCGGTTAGGAGGAAATGGTGACCAACCTTTCAATCTTGTTAGAACTCGTGCCAAGATGCCAGCTATAAATAACGTTACTGTAGATCAGATTTTGGATGAGCGTCGTATGGAGTTCTGCGGTGAGTGGGGAGAACGTTACAATGATTTAATTCGTACAGGAAAAGCTGCGGAGGTTCTTGGCGCACAAGGATGGACAAAAGAAAAAACCTATTATCCGTTGCCATTTGAACAACTTAATAACGTACCTACACTTAAAAACGCTCCACGTAATGAATAAATATTATTCGTTAAAAAATCACGTAGTAAGAAGTTTCACATTTTCAAAAAAACTCTTTTTCCTAATATTCGTGAGTTTGTTTATGTTTCCAGTGTATGCTGGAAACGTAGACAAACAAGACGATTCTATAAAAATAGTTAAGGGACAAGTGAGCAATTATTATATTCCTGTGAACCATGAATACGATATTTCTGGAATAGTTGTCGATGCAGATGGTAAGCCTCTGGAAGGTGCAACTGTTATGTTTTTTGCCTCTCCTCGTCACGTGAACACGGATAAGGCAGGACGCTTTATACTTAGAGCTACTGATAATGACAAGCATCTGTATGTTTACTATCCTGGAATGAAGTATGCTAACGTTATACGAAAACCTACTCAACGAACTGTGAATATTCGATTATTATGGGGGAACAGCACTACAGGTAGTGATTCAAAAGATTGGTGCAATGGTACAAATGTACTCCCAAGGAGAAAAGCCTTGAAGACTAAATGGTACAATCCAGAGCATCCTATAACTAACACGTATTGTAATCCTTTGAATATTAGTTATAACTATGAGCCTTTTAACAACAATGTAAAAAATGGAGGATGTTTCCGTTCATCTGCTGATCCCATGGGGTTATGGTATCAAGGAGAAAACTTGTTGTTCTCGACCAATCAAGGAGGATATCATTGTTCTAAGAATTTGAGTGATTGGGATTTTCAAGTAGCATCTTTTCAACGCTATCCAACCGATGATGATCAGTGTGCCCCTGCTGCTTATGTGAGTGGTGATACCTTATTTTATACAGGATCTACTTATGAAGGATTGCCAATTTGGTATACTCTCAACCCTAAGTCTGGACGATGGCGACAAGCCGTGACCCGTAACACCCTGCCTACTTGGGATCCCTGCTTATTCTTAAATGACGATGGACGATTGTATGTATATTACGGCTCAAGTAATGAGTATCCTCTTAAAGGGGTTGAATTAGACAGATCTACCTTTGCACCCGTTGGAAAGATTCATGATCTTCTCATGCTGCGCCCAACTGATCACGGATGGGAGCGGTTTGGTATGAATAACGATGATGATTCCACTTTACCTCCTTTTACAGAGGGTGCTTATATGACTAAGCATCTTGGAAAGTATTATTTACAATACGGTGCCCCTGGAACTGAGTTTAAAGTCTATGCAGATGGCGTCTACGTAAGTAATCGTCCATTAGGACCTTTTACCTATCAACAACATAATCCGATGAGTTATAAGCCAGGTGGGTTTGTGCAAGGCTCAGGACATGGTGGTACTTGGCGGGATGGATACGGACAGTATTGGCATGTAGCAACATGTATGCTATCTTTAAAATATAAGTTTGAGCGTCGTATTGCTCTTTATCCCACTTATTTTGACAAAGATGGAATTATGTGGAGTGATACATCGTTTGGTGATTATCCACAGTGCAATGCCGATTATCACGATACACAACGTTTTACAGGGTGGATGTTACTTTCGTATAATAAGCAAGTTACAGTGTCATCCAGTGATAGTACATTCGTTCCTGAAAATTTGTCGGATGAAAACATGAGAACGTATTGGGCAGCTTTGACTGGTAAAGCTGGTGAATGGGTAATGATGGATTTAGGTGCACAGAAAGACGTTAGAGCTTTGCAAATAAATTTTTATGATCATCTAACGAAGCAAACCAATCGTGCAAATGATACTTATTACCAATATCGGGTATGGGCAAGTAAGAACGGTGAGCAATGGGATTTAGTGGTAGACAAAAGCGATAATGATAGAGATACCCCTCATGACTATATAGAATTGCTTACCCCCTTACAGACTCGGTATGTAAAAATTGAAAATCTGCACATGCCAGGTCAAGGCTCTTTCTGCTTATCTGATTTGCGAATATTTGGTCACGGATCAGGCAGGAAACCACAAATGGTGAAGGGATTCAAAGTTAATCGCAATCAAAATGACACAAGAAATGCAATGATAAGCTGGAAAGCTGTTGAAGGTGCTTATGGATATAATATTCGCTATGGTATCTCACCTGATAAACTTTATCACTGTATCACCGTGAATGGAGCTACTTCATACAACTTTAGAGGGATGGATAAAGATAAACCATATTATTTCACCATTGAAGCACTTGCTGAAACAGGTGTATCTAAACCAACAAAATTCATAAAACGATGAAACCAACACATAAAATTAATATTATCATGTTAGCTTTGTTTGTCATGTTATCATGTCAGGCAGGAAATAAAATAGATGAGAATAATACCCGAAATATTACCAATTCAAGTAGACCAACTTCTTTTCAAACCGAAAGTGAAATGTTAGATGATATTCAACGAACCACACTCAATTATATGTGGGATGGTGCTGAACCGACATCTGGCCTTGCTCGTGAACGAATTCACTTGGATGGTGTATATCCCTTAAATGACAAGGATGTGATAACAACAGGTGGTAGCGGTTTTGGAATTGCAGGTCTTCTCGTTGGCATAGATCGTGGCTTTATTAACCGAGGCGAGGGTGTAAAACGCTTTACTAAAATTGTTGACTATTTGGCAAAGGCCGAACGATTCCATGGCATTTGGTCACATTGGATTGATGGGCCTACTGGAAAAGCTAAACCATTTGGCAAGAAAGACGATGGTGGCGATATTGTAGAAAGCTCGTTTCTTATGACTTCTCTGCTCTGTGTCCGTGAATACTTTAAAAATGGTAATCAAGAAGAAAAAGAGTTGGCGAATAAAATTAATCAGCTGTGGCGTGAAATGGAGTTCGACTGGTACACACAGGGAGGACAGGATGTTATTTACTGGCATTGGTCACCTAATTATGGATGGGAAATGAACTTTCCATTAGAGGGATACGATGAATGTTTGATAACCTATATTCTTGCCGCAGCATCCCCTACGCACAGTGTGTCAGCACAAGCTTACCACAAAGGTTGGGCACGTAGTGGAGGTATCAAAAGTAAGGAAAAACCGTTTGGCATTCCATTAGAAGTAAAACACAATGGTGCAGAGAAAATGGGAGGACCACTCTTTTGGGCACAATATTCATGGATAGGCCTTGACCCAAGAAATCTTAAAGATCAGTATGCCGATTATTGGAAAGTGGTGCGCAATCATGCCTTAGTTAATTATACGTATTGTGTGCGGAATCCTAAAGGATATAAAGGATATGGACCCAATTGCTGGGGATTAACAGCAAGTTATTCTACAAACGGGTATAGTGCTCATGCACCTCATAACGATTTGGGCGTTATAACCCCAACGGCTGCTTTGTCGTCATTTCCTTATACGCCCAAAGAATCACTGGCTGCGTTAAAGTATTTCTATTCAAAAGGGAATTGGCTTTGGGGGAAATATGGATTTTATGATGCTTTTAGTGAACAAGACAATTGGACTTCTCCTCATTATTTAGCTATAGATCAATGCATTATTGCACCTATGATTGAGAATTATCGCACTGGATTATTATGGAGATTATTCATGAATGCTCCTGAAATACAAAACGGATTACAAAAATTAGGTTTTACTTTCTAAATAATAAATACACTTATGATAAGACTAAAGAAAATAATATTGAGTATAACTGTGGCTGCAACATTTATACCGATGGCAGGAATGTCCCAAGATGCAAAGATGAATGCTTTTATCACCGATTTGATGAGTAAAATGACACTCAAAGAAAAAATTGGGCAACTGAACCTTCCTGTAACAGGTGATATAGTAACGGGGCAAGCAAAAAGTTCGGATGTAGCTGAGAGAATAAGAAAAGGAGAAGTAGGCGGACTATTCAACCTGAAAGGAGTGGACCAAATACGCGAAGTTCAGAAGTTGGCAGTAGAACAAAGTCGGCTTAAAATCCCTCTTATTTTTGGTATGGATGTTATTCATGGCTATGAAACTGTTTTTCCTATTCCATTAGGAATCTCTATGACATGGGACATGGAGGGAATTGAACGCTCGGCACGTGTAGCTGCACAAGAGAGTAGCGCCGATGGTATTTGTTGGACTTTCTCGCCAATGGTTGATGTTTGTCGTGATGCACGGTGGGGACGTATGTCCGAAGGCAACGGAGAAGACCCATATCTTGGAGCACAGATAGCCAAAGCTATGGTGAGAGGATATCAAGGTAATGACTTGAAAAAAAATAATACGATTATGGCTTGTGTAAAGCATTTTGCACTTTATGGCGGCGCAGAGGCTGGACGTGATTACAATACTGTTGATATGAGTCATTGGCGTATGTTTAATTATTATTTTCCACCTTATAAAGCTGCTATCGATGCTGGTGCTGGTTCAATAATGACTTCATTTAATGTTGTTGACGGAATCCCTGCTTCTGGTAATCAATGGTTGATGACAGAGGTGTTGCGTAATACGTGGAAGTTCAAAGGTTTTGTAGTTACCGACTACACTGCTATTTCAGAAATGATGGCTCATGGGTTAGGAAACTTGAAACAGGTTTCTGCGTTAGCTCTTAATGCGGGTACTGATATGGACATGGTGTCAGAGGGATTTCTTGGCACACTCCAACAAAGTATTAAAGAGGGCAAAGTTTCAGAGCAAGCGATTGATTTGGCTTGTCGCCGTATCTTAGAAGCGAAATATAAGTTAGGTCTTTTTGATAATCCTTATAAATATTTAGATAAAACGCGAGCTAAAAAAGAAATTTATACCAAAAGTAATCGTCAAGAAGCTCGTAACTTAGCTGCCAAGAGCTTCGTTTTATTGAAAAACGATGGACAAATACTTCCTTTAAAGAAGCAAGGTAAAATAGCCTTAATTGGGCCTTTGGCACATACGCGTGCCAATATGCCAGGTACGTGGAGTGTAGCTGCTACTTTCGACCGTTATAAAAGTTTGTACGAGGCGATGAAAGATGCTGTGGGAACAAATGCTACGATAGCTTATGCCAAAGGTAGTAATGTAATGGATGATGAATACATTGAAGCCAATGGGTCGATGTTTGGCAGAGAAATACGAGATAAGCGTATTTCCCAACAAATGATTGACGAGGCATTACAAGTAGCCAGCAATGCAGATGTTATTGTGGCTGCTATAGGAGAAACATCAGAAATGAGTGGAGAGAGCTCTTCACGTTCCGATATTTCTTTACCAGATGCACAACGCAGACTGTTATCAGCATTGAAGAAAACAGGCAAACCTGTAGTATTAGTTAACTTTAGTGGTCGGTCTACCGATATGACTTGGGAGAGCAATGAGTTTCCAAGTATTCTGAATGTGTGGTTTGGAGGCTCAGAAGCAGGCGATGCTATTTGTGATGTGCTATTTGGAGATAAAGTCCCCAGTGGACATTTGTCGGTGTCAATGCCTAAGAGCATAGGACAAGTACCCATTTATTACAACCATCTACCCACTGGTAGACCTTTAGAAGGTAAATGGTTTCAAAAGTTTAGATCTAATTATTTAGATGTTGATAACGAGCCTCTTTATCCTTTTGGCTTCGGGCTTAGTTACACAACCTTTTCTTACGGTCCCTTATCTTTCTCTTCAACCTCTATGACGGAAGATGGAGAAGTACAAGTTTCGGTAACTGTAACCAATACCGGAAAATATGATGCTGATGAGGTGGTGCAACTATACATTCGTGATTTAGTAGGATCAGTGTCTCGGCCTGTGAAAGAACTCAAGGATTTTCAAAGAATCAACATCAAGGCAGGCGAAGCAAAACAAGTTATATTTACAATCAATGTCAACAAACTAAAATTCTATAACAGTCAGCTTGAATACGTTTGTGAACCTGGAGAGTTTGAAATTATGATTGGGCCTAACAGTAGAGATGTACAAAAAGAAGTAATTACTCTAAAGTAAAAAGAGGATAGAGATTTGCGTTTTGAAATGCAATTTTCGATATATTGGACATTTGGTAGGCTAAAAAGCTCCAAATGTCCTTTTTTTTGTTACCTTTGTACTATTTGAAAACCTATGAATAAATATGTGTATTTTGTGGGTAAACTTCCGATATTAGTCGTCTCTCACAGTAACACACACACCCTATACGTCTGCTAACACATAGGGGCTATTTGTTGTTTGAAGTTTGAAGGTGGCATTTTTGTGGGTTCCTCTTTCGTTCATCTGGCAGTGGTTTTGAAAGATTTTTCACTCATCCATTTATATGGCTCTATACCGTAATCATACAGTGAGGGCATAACGCTGCGGGTTCTCTACAGCTTCGTCAGAGGTGTACTGTTTGTGTACATACAGTATATAAGTCTCCAAATACTTAACCGACCCCTCAAAAATGCTATGTCTCTTTCGAGAGTCGACTGCCTTTCGTCTAACTGTTGATTGTCTTCTGCGTCCCTCATTTCCTTCCATCAGTATTGAATTTAAGGCTGAAAAAGATTGTAATAAAAAGGGCTTGATTCCGTGTGAGGAATCAAGCCCTAAGTTCTTATGCTCAAATAAGTTTTTTGCTCAAATAAGTTTTAGCGGACAGCAATAGAAAAATCTGCCCTTCTTATAAGGAGCGTGAGAAAAATACTTAATTATTCTCCTTTTTCCATGTCTGCTTTCAACTTGGCAAGCACATCCAAGTCACCAAGACTTGTTCCTGCCGTCACATTGTTGATTTGTGGAATATCATTCGATTTCTTGGAGGTTGAGTGCTTGTGTGCAGGCTTCACGTCATCTTTCACATCTTCGAAGGTACGGCTGTGTGAAAGGATGATACGCTTGGTCTCCTTAACAAACTCAATCACCTTGAACTCGAGTTCTTCACCCTGTTGTGCCTGTGTTCCATCTTCTTTCACAAGATGCTTAGGTGTAGCAAAGCCTTCGCCACCTTCATTCAGTGTGATAACAGCACCCTTGTCCATCATTTCGGTAATCTTACCGGTATGTACTGATCCAGGTGTGTAGATAGTCTCGTAGGTATCCCAAGGATTCTCTTCCAGTTGTTTGTGACCGAGAGAGAGACGACGGTTCTCCTTGTCTATTTCGAGAACTACGACTTCGATGGCCGCACCTACTGTTGTAAACTCTGAAGGATGCTTTACCTTCTTAGTCCAAGAGAGGTCGCTGATATGAATCAAGCCGTCAACACCTTCTTCAAGCTCAACGAAGATACCGAAGTTAGTGAAGTTGCGAACTTTTGCTGTGTGCTTGCTGCCAACAGGATATTTCACTTCGATGTTCTCCCATGGATCGGCTTTCAGCTGCTTGATACCCAAGCTCATCTTACGGTCTTCACGATCCAATGTCAGGATAACAGCCTCAACCTCATCACCTACATGCATGAAGTCTTGAGCTGAGCGCAGGTGCTGGCTCCACGACATTTCGCTGACGTGAATCAGTCCTTCTACACCAGGAGCAATCTCTACGAAAGCACCATAGTCGGCCATCACCACAACTTTACCCTTCACCTTGTCACCTACCTTGAGGTTTTCATCAAGTGCATCCCATGGATGTGGGGTCAACTGCTTCAAACCAAGGGCGATACGCTTCTTCTCGTCATCGAAGTCGAGGATAACCACGTTGATTTTCTCGTCCAGTGAAACCACTTCGTGTGGATCGCTTACGCGGCCCCATGAAAGGTCTGTGATGTGTACCAATCCGTCCACACCGCCAAGGTCGACAAACACACCGTATGATGTGATGTTCTTGACTGTACCTTCAAGAATTTGGCCTTTCTCAAGTTTGCTGATAATTTCTTTCTTCTGTGCTTCCAACTCAGCCTCGATGAGCGCCTTGTGTGAAACAACAACGTTGCGGAATTCCTGGTTGATTTTAACCACCTTGAATTCCATGGTTTTGCCTACGAATACATCGTAGTCGCGTATAGGATGAACGTCAATCTGGCTTCCTGGCAAGAAAGCTTCGATGCCAAACACGTCAACAATCATACCGCCCTTAGTGCGGCTCTTGATGTAGCCCTGAATAATTTCATCGTTGTCGAGGGCTGAATTGATGCGGTCCCAACTCTTGGTAAGACGAGCTTTTTTGTGAGAAAGAACCAGCTGGCCTTTCTTGTCTTCCTGGTTTTCTACATAAACCTCAACCTTGTCACCTATTTTAAGGTCTGGGTTGTAGCGGAATTCTGAAGCGGGAATGATTCCATCGCTCTTGTAGCCAATGTCAACAATGACCTCTTTTTTGTCAAGGGCGATAACGGTTCCTTCTGTCACTTGGCGCTCACTAACCTTGTTCAAGGTTTCATCGTAAGCCTTTGCCAAGTCTTCTTTGTTGGCGTTTACGTTTGTACCATTTTCAAACTCATCCCAATTGAAGTCCTCTAATGGTTGAACGTTCTTTAAATCTGACATAAAATAATTAATGTTTAAAATTTAATAAAGTTAGACTTTATGTGAATAAATAAATCGGGTGCAAAATTACAACAATATAATGAGAATCAACGGGTGTTGTTTGTAAAACATATCGATTATTACATTATTTTAACTAATCCGCAGGGTGTAGCGTATCCTATATACGCATTTTAAGCCCTGCTATCTCATCCTGTGATTCCATCTCTTGACTTTATGTATCTGTATTTGATTTGAATAGCGAACTTGATACATAAAGCTATCATTAATGGCAACTTGTTGAAATTTGGACGATGTCGGACAGTGATAATCATCTTTGTTAAAAAGCCTTTTGTTTGTTAAAATGATTCGTAATATTTTACAAAATAAAATCGTGAAATAGACAAGAAAAAGATGATTTTTTAGGGTTTCAAAGTCTCAAACTCATCATCACATGCCTTATTCACATCGAATAGAGCGGCTATTCGTATGCATTTACCGTCTAACCTACATGATTTCAGCTTGCAATTTACATGCTATAGAAGGCCTATTTTCCGTAAACACAGGATTTTTCCACAAAAACTCATTACTTCAGGAATATCTTTTCAATCCCAAAAATCGTATAATACATTAATAATCAAACTGGTATAAAAATCGCTCCATATTTCGCATATTTTCAGCATCCGAACCAGTTGGTCGAAAAAACGCCCCGCATTTGTGTTAAAAAGTTGTCGTTACAGAAAACATTTCATAGATAAACATTCCGTTTGGTCTAAAAAGTTCAAAGTTCTATTGTTAAACGAAAGAGCCGTATTCTGAACGCAACATGGAGTCTTTCTTTTCGACTTGAAAATAATGTTGTTTTCATCGCGCAATCATCCGAATGAGTTAATGAGGCGGTTTGTTGGTGAGTTCTGTTGAAATTGTTATCTTTGCAAAATCATAAACGAACAAGTGTGGGTGTGCATCTTTTAGGAAAAGAATGGACACTCCAAGTGTTCAATACTTACGAACATAACAGCACGTCACAAGATAGAATAACCTTGTAGTTGCGAAATATCATACAAAATGGAAAAGATTTCGTTGAAGGCATATCTGAGACAGTATTTCGATATGTCAGAGAATCGTGAGAAGGAAGAGGATGTTGTTGATGAAATTGCATCGGGCGTAGCCTTTAAAGGAGCTAACCTTTGGATTCTAATTTGTGCCGTGTTTATTGCTTCTTTAGGATTGAATATCAATTCTACGGCAGTCATCATCGGCGCCATGCTCATTTCACCGCTGATGGGACCAATCTTAGGCATGGGTTTGGCGGTGGGAATCGATGATTTGCCGCTGCTGAGACGGGCTGTTAAAAACTATATGGTGGCGACCATTATTGGTATCATCACAGCAACCGTTTATTTTTTCTTAACACCTTTTCAGGGTGTACAATCAGAATTGTTGGCGCGTACCGAGCCTACCATTTACGATGTCCTCATCGCCTTCTTTGGTGGTGCGGCAGGTATTGTCGCTGCCTCTATCAAAGACAAGGGTAACGTCATTCCCGGCGTGGCTATTGCCACTGCATTAATGCCTCCACTCTGTACGGCAGGATATGGTATCGCAACGGGAAACTTGGCCTTTTTTGCTGGTGCTTCTTTATTATATTTTATCAACACCGTCTTCATTGCCGTGGCAACCACTTTCGGTGTCTTCTTGTTGCGTTTCAGACGCAAACACTTTGTAGACCCTCAACGTTGTAAATTTGTGCATCGTATGATTTTAGCCATTGCTATTTTAACGATGATTCCAGCAGGATATATGACTGTACGAATGATGCGAACCAGCTTGTTTGACAAGCAGTTGAGTAACTTTGTTCAACATAATTTGAAATGGAAAGGAACACAAGTGGTATCGCAACATCTATATGGAGACAGCGTATTGCAAATCGTTGCTTTAGGTAAAGAGATTACGCCTGAGCAAAAGAAGAAAGCGCAGAAGGAACTGAATGAGCATTCGCGGCTGAAACATCTGAAACTAACTGTTATACAGGGTACCGAATCCTCTGATTTAGCACCAGAAAAAGGTACTCTTGTAGCCATCTCGAAAAATCGGGAACAAAGCGTCAAAGTACTTCAAGAGCAAGCTGTTGAAATCAAGAATTTACGAGAAAAATTGGGGAAAATTGATTCGTATTCACAACTGAGTGTGGATATGTTGAACGAGATGTTGGTGCTATACCCAGGTGTGCAATCGCTGGTGTTGTCCCCCGTTGTCGAAGCTAATTTGGATACCACAGCAAACGAGCCTTACCTTTTAGCCATCGCTCAATTCAAAGTGAAGAAGCCGTTGACGAGCCAGCAGAACAATCAAATGCGCCAATGGATTCAGAAGCGCACGAACGAAGAAAGTGTAAAGCTGGTGATTACCTATGTCAAGTGATGAACATTGGGCCTGAAAGTGTTGAAATACAAAGATTTATCAATAAGCCCGGCCCCTTTGTAGGTACCTATTCTTTCGGAATGAATACCAATGTTTTGGGCAGTTTTTTCCATTTTCTTTGACGAGCAATTTTCATATTGCTGCCTTCCACTTGCTTCAACGTGTAGGTGTTGTCTTTGTTAAGGGTTAAAGTGGCCACTAAGTCTTCGCTACCATAGTCGTTGGTAATTGCCAGTTGAGCCGTGTTTTTATGAATCTTGGCCGATGTGAACAACCATTTTCGTGAATCGATGCTGTCACCCATGAAGCCTGGAAGTTCACCAAAGATTTCCTGTCCAGGTACAGTAACGTTGTTTTCGTACAAATTCATTTTGATGTATATTCTGTACTCCGAGTTTCCTATGACACCCTTGAAAGGCTGCTTTTGCGTGTTTTGTGCTGTCGCCAACAAGCTTAGAAAGCATAAAATAGGAAGAAATAGGTACTTTATCATCTTTTGTTGATTTTAGTTATGTACAGAAAGGCACGGGTAAGGGTTGCGTTAGATGTCCCTAACTGGCCAATATGCTGCCTGTTATTGCAAAGTTACTGCTTTATATCAATAAAACGCGTGTATTAAGAAAATTAAAGAACCTATCATTTGGATTTCACCTTTTTTATATTATCTTTGCTCATCATATTATGATTCTTATGACTAAGGACTTGTTGCGTCCCGACTATATATTTGAGTCGAGTTGGGAAGTTTGTAATAAAGTGGGAGGTATTTATACCGTTCTTTCTACGCGAGCAAAAACATTGCAGGATCAATATCCGGACCGAATCATTTTTATCGGCCCTGATTGTTGGAAAGAACAAGACAATCCATATTTTCAAGAAGACAGCTCTTTGTTCGCAGATTGGAAGAGCAAAGCCGCAGAAGACGGATTGACATGCAGAATTGGCCGTTGGTCAGTTCCGGGACATCCGCTTGCCATATTAGTGGATTACCAACCCTTTTATGCACTGAAAAATGAGATATATGCCCAAATGTGGGAGTGGTTTCAGGTGGATAGTCTGCACGGCTATGGCGATTACGACGAGGCTTCTATGTTTTCGTATGCAGCCGGTAGGGTGGTGGAGAGCTTTTATCGCTTTTATCTGGACAAGACCAAGAAGGTGATTTATCATGGAAATGAATGGATGACCGGCATGGGATTGCTCTACATTCGCCATCAGGTACCCGAGATAGGCACCCTTTTCACAACCCATGCAACGAGCATTGGGCGAAGTATCGCGGGAAACAATAAGCCCCTGTACGAATACCTGTCGGCCTATCATGGAGACCAAATGGCCGAGGAACTCAACATGCAGAGCAAACACTCGATAGAGAAGCAAGCCGCCCATCACGTTGATTGCTTTACAACCGTAAGTGAGATTACTGCCAACGAGTGTAAGGAGCTGCTGGATAAACCCGTTGATGAGATATTACTCAATGGTTTTGAGGACAGTTTTGTGCCACGAGGGCAAGAGCTGACGAGCAAACGTAGGCAGGCAAGAAAGCGAATCATAGAAGTTGCTAATGCTTTGATGGGCAATACGTTTGATGATAATGCTTTCATTGTTTCTACAAGTGGGCGTTATGAGTTTCGCAACAAAGGCATTGATGTCTTCTTAGAAGCCATCAACCGCTTACGGTTGTCGCAAGATGCCTTGACGCGTAAGGTGCTGGCCGTGGTGGAAGTGCCGGCTTGGGTGGGCGAGCCGCGTGCCGACTTGATAACAAGGTTAGCGTCAGGCGAATCGTTTGACACGCCCTTGGAGCATCCTATGTTAACCCATTGGCTTCGGGACATGCCAGGCGACCGCATTCTTCAGATGCTGCAAGCGCTGAATATGCATAACGCCGAACATGACAACGTGAAAGTGATGTTTGTTCCGTGCTACCTCACAGGTGATGATGGCATTTTAAACCTGCCATATTATGATTTGGTTGTGGGTAACGACCTGTGCGTTTATCCTTCCTACTACGAACCCTGGGGCTACACGCCGTTGGAGGCTATTGCGTTCAGGGTGCCTTGCGTCACAACCGATTTAGCGGGATTTGGTTTGTGGGTTAATCGAACAATCGGAACGTATGGTGAGATTGAGCATGGTGTGAAAGTGATTCACCGCACTGACAACAACTACTCTGAGGTGGCCGACGAAATCAAGCAAACCATCATGCAGCTGTCAAAGTTATCACCTAAAGAGGTGAATACTATACGCCGGCGAGCAGCCGATTTGTCAAAAAAAGCATTGTGGCAACGGTTTATTAAGCATTATGAGGCAGCCTACCATGAGGCTTTGTCACGCGTAGAAAATAGAATAATCAAGTAAGAAAAGAAATAAGAAAATTAAAGATTTATGAAAATTAAGACGAGCAATGTTAACGCTCCACAGTGGAGGGAGTTGACAATCAAATCAAGACTGCCCGAACAACTGAAATGTTTGGACGAATTAGCACATAACATGTGGTTTGGTTGGAATCACGAAGCGCGTAGTCTCTTCAAGAGTCTTGATGAGAAATTATACGAAGCAGTAGGGCATAACCCTGTGCTGTTGTTGGAGCGCCTTAACTATGACCGCAAAGAAGAGATTGTGAACGATGCCAAGTTGATGAAGCGCGTCGAGGACGTGTATGCCCAATTTCGCGCTTACATGGACGTGGAACCCGATAAAAAGCGGCCATCTGTTGCCTATTTCTGCATGGAATATGGCATTAATCAGATATTGAAAATCTATTCAGGAGGTTTGGGCATGTTGGCTGGTGACTACCTCAAAGAGGCATCAGACAGTAATGTAGATATGTGTGCTGTAGGCTTTTTGTATCGTTATGGCTATTTCAAGCAGTCACTCAATATGGAGGGTAAACAGATTGCTCAATACGAGGCACAAAACTTTAACTCGCTTCCCATTGAGCGTGAGGTTGATGAGAATGGCAACCCCATCGTGGTTGACGTTCCCTATCTCGATTATGTGGTGCATGCATACGTATGGCGTGTGAATGTGGGTCGTATCAAATTGTACTTGTTGGATACTGATAACGACTTGAACTCAGAGTTTGACAGATCCATTACTCACGCTCTGTACGGAGGTGATTGGGAAAATCGACTCAAGCAAGAGATATTGCTGGGTATTGGTGGTATTCTCACTTTGAAGAAGCTGGGCATTAAGAAAGACATCTATCACTGCAACGAAGGCCACGCGGCGCTTTGTAATTTGCAACGTCTTTGTGATTACATTGAGAGCGGACTGACGTTCAATCAGGCAATGGAATTGGTGAGAGCATCCTCACTGTACACCGTGCATACCCCCGTTCCGGCAGGCCACGACTATTTTGACGAAACCCTTTTCGGAAAGTACATGCAAGGCTATCCACAGCGTTTGGGTATCACATGGGATGAATTCATTGGAATGGGACGTCAGAATCCTGACGATCATACAGAAAAATTCTGCATGAGTACCTTTGCATGCAATACCGCACAAGAGGTTAATGGCGTAAGCAAGTTGCACGGATGGGTAAGTCAAAAAATGTTCGCTCCTATCTGGAAAGGCTCTTATCCAGAGGAGAGCCATGTAGGATATGTGACCAATGGTGTACACTTCCCAACATGGACTTCGACAGAGTTTCGTGACCTTTACGACAAGTACTTCGACAAGTCGTTTATGAGCGACCAGAGCAACGAAGACATTTGGCACGCGTTTCTGAAGATTCCGGATGAAGAGATTTGGCAAACGCGCATGAAGTTGAAAAATAAGCTGGTGAAGTATATCCGTGAGAAGTTTACCGAGAATTGGTTGAAGAACCAAGGCGATCCGTCACGCGTGATGTCACTGCTTGAATGTATCAATCCAAATGCGTTGATGATAGGATTCTGTCGTCGTTTTGCAACCTATAAAAGAGCGCACTTGTTGTTTACAGACATCAATCGGTTGTCAAAGATTGTGAACAACCCAGAACGCCCTGTGCTGTTCTTCTTCTCGGGCAAGGCCCATCCTGCAGATGGAGCAGGTCAAGATCTCATCAAACGTATCTATGAGATTAGCCAGCGCCCAGAGTTTTTAGGTAAAATCATCTTCCTGGAAGATTACGACATGCATTTGGCCCGTAGACTGGTTTCTGGTGTAGATATTTGGATGAATACGCCTACGCGTCCACTCGAAGCCTCGGGTACATCTGGCGAGAAAGCCGAGATGAATGGTGTTGTCAACTTGTCCGTGCTCGATGGCTGGTGGGTAGAAGGTTATAGAGAAGGTGCCGGATGGGCTTTGCCACAGAAGCGTACTTACCAAAACCAGGAGTACCAAGACCAGTTGGATGCGGCTACCATTTATTCGCTTTTAGAGAATGAGATTATTCCTATGTATTATAATAAGAATGAGGAAGGCTATAGCGAACAATGGCTTGACGTGGTGAAGAAATCCGTTGCGACGATTGCACCTCATTACACGATGAAGCGTCAGTTGGACGATTACTACGACAAGTTCTACGAGAAGCAAGCAGCTAGATTTGCTGAGTTGGCCGCTGAAGATGCCAAGCTGGCTAAAGAGATTGCGCATTGGAAAGAAACAGTGGCCGAGCGTTGGGATGCCATCCATGTTGTTTCAAAGGATACTGAGTTCTTGACAAACGGTGGCGAAACGGGTGTTGAATATCGCATGAAATATGTGATTGACGAACAAGGCCTGGAGGATGCAGTTGGTTTGGAGCTGGTGACACTGAAACCCTTACCCGATGATGAAGGTCGTGAGCTTTATCGCGTACGTCCCTTTGAGATGACAGGGCACGAAGGCAATCAATATACTTTTGAAGCAGTAATAGATCCTGATGATGCCGGCACCTTTAAATCATGCGTGCGTATGTTCCCAAAGCATAAAAACCTGCCACACCGTCAAGATTTCAACTATGTAAAATGGCTTGATTAACTTGAGGTGAAAGAGTTTGTACTAGAGGGTGTGTCAAAAATTTGACATGCCCTCTTTGGTTTATTCCATCAAGCGATTCGGTCGTTTGCTCGTGCATTGATGTATTATCTTTTCCTCAAGATAGGTTTTGTGACACTCATTTTTGAACAAACATTTGTAAGGGTCTTGTTTTTTTAGTAATTTTGCAATGCTTTACGAATACACTTAAAATTCATCTATCTAATGAATATTTCATATAAATGGCTTAAAGAATATGTCGATTTCGACTTGACTCCGCAGGAAGTTGCGCAAGCCTTAACTTCTACAGGGCTAGAAGTGGATGCCTTGGAAGAAGTTCAAAACGTCAAGGGAGGATTAAAAGGACTTTATGTTGGGCAGGTGTTGACCTGTGAAATGCACCCCAACTCCGATCACCTCCATATCACGACAGTAGACTTAGGGAAGGGAAAGCCTCAGCAGATTGTATGTGGCGCCCCCAATGTGGCTGCTGGGCAGAAAGTCATCGTAGCCGACCTTGGCTGTATTTTATATGATGGTGATGATTCGTTTACCATCAAGAAAAGCAAATTACGAGGCGTAGACTCATTCGGAATGATTTGCGCCGAAGACGAAATTGGTGTTGGTACGTCACATGAGGGTATCATTGTGTTGCCAGAGGATGCTCCTGTTGGCCAGCCAGCTGCAGAATATTATAACCTTGAGAGCGATTGGATTATCGAAATAGACATCACAGCCAATCGGTCTGATGCTTTGTCTCATTACGGTGTAGCTCGAGATTTGTATGCATGGTTGAAGCAAAATGGGTATCAAACCAGTCTGCATCGTCCGTCTTGTGATGAATTTAAGGTAGATAATGAAGACTTGCTCATTGATGTCAAGATTGAGAATACAGAGGCCTGCAAGCGTTATGCCTGTCTCTCACTCACGGATTGTGAGGTGAAAGAAAGTCCGGAATGGTTGCAGAACAAGCTGAGAGTAATCGGCTTGCGACCCGTCAATAACATCGTTGACATCACAAATTATGTGATGATGGCCTATGGACAGCCCATGCATTGCTTTGATGCCGACATGGTTGAAGGTCATCAAATTGTGGTGAGAACACAGCCAGAGGGGACCAAGTTTGTGACCCTTGATGGTGAAGAGCATACTTTGGGTGAACATGACTTAAGCATTTGCAATGCAGAACACCCGATGTGTATTGCCGGAATCTTCGGTGGAAAGGGTAGTGGTACCTATGAAACAACACGCAATGTTGTTTTGGAGAGTGCCTATTTCCACCCAACCTGGATTCGCAAGAGCGCACGCCGGCATGGCTTGAGTACGGATGCAAGCTATCGCTTTGAACGTGGCATCGATCCTAATGGCACGATATACGCATTGAAGCAGGCTGCGATATTATGTCAACAACTCGCGGGGGGTAAGGTTAGCATGCAGATTAAAGATGTGTATCCTACACCTATTGAAAACGCCCAAGTGTCACTTTCATACGACTATGTGAACGGTCTCATTGGTAAAAAGATAGAGCCAGACGTAATTAAGAGCATCTTGGAAAGCTTGGAAATGGAAGTTAAGAGCGAGAATCAAGAAGGTCTTGAATTGTCTGTCCCCGCATATCGGGTTGACGTTCAGCGTCCCTGTGATGTTGTAGAGGATATCTTGCGTATCTATGGTTATAACAACGTTGAAATTCCAACGCAGCTCAAGAGTTCGTTGACCATACAGGGTGATGAGGATAGGGCTGCCCATTTGGAAAACTTGGTGGGTGAACAGCTGGTTGGATGTGGCTTTCATGAAATTCTGAACAATTCGCTTACCAAGACGTCTTATTATCATGATTTGAACCGTTACCCAGAGGAGGCAACGGTAAAGATTATGAATCCTTTGAGTACCGACCTGGGCGTAATGCGCCAGACGCTGTTGTTTGGAGGCCTTGAAAGCATCATGCGCAATGTGAATCGTAAGCAAACAAACTTGCGCTTCTTTGAGTTTGGTAACTGCTACCAATATGTAGTAGAGCGAGAGAATGAGGATGATCCGATTAAGGCATATCAGCAAGCTTATCATTTAGGACTGTGGGTTACTGGTAAACGTGTGGAAGGAAGTTGGGCACATGCAGATGAGCCTAGTTCATTTGACGAACTGAAAGCCTATGTTCAAAATATTTTTGCCCGGTTAGGCCTGCCTTCTGGCATGTTGGTAACAGAAAAAAGTGACAACAACATCTTCTCTCACGGTTTGACCATCAAGAATCGAGGAGGGAAAATCATCGCTGAATTGGGTGTTGTTTGTAAAAAGTTGCTGAAGCAGGTTGATGTAGCTGGTGAAGTTTATTTTGCTGAAATCAACTGGACGGCACTTATGAAATTAACTCGTAAGAATAAGGTTGAGTACAAAGAGTTGTCTAAGTATCCTGCCGTTAGTCGCGATTTGGCCCTGTTGATAGATAAGCAAACAGAATTCGAGCAAATAGAAAAGATTGCTTTCCAGACAGAAAAGAAGTTACTGAAGCGCGTTGAACTCTTTGATGTCTACGAAGGTAAGAATCTGCCGGAAGGCAAAAAGAGCTATGCCGTCAATTTTATTCTGCAAGATGAGCAAAAAACATTGAATGACAAGCAGATTGACGGAATCATGCAGAAACTTATAAAGAATCTCACAGAAAAGCTTGGCGCCGAACTTCGATGATTCGGTTGCCATACTTTAGTAAATATAAACGATCATTTATCATTTAATAATCAACATTTAGGAACGAAAGTTCTTCGTCCTAAACCTCTTCAATGAAGAGGATTAAATATTTTTATTCCAATGGGAAGAGCATTTGAGTATCGTAAAGCAACGAAGCTGAAAAGATGGGGCCACATGGCTCGTACATTCACGAAAATAGGTAAACAAATTGCAATTGCAGTAAAAGCCGGAGGACCTGATCCTGAAAACAATCCCGCTTTGCGCGCCCTCATAGCCAATGCCAAGCGCGAAAACATGCCGAAAGACAATGTAGATCGTGCCATTAAGAATGCGATGGGGAAAGATCAAAGCGACTACAAATCGGTCACATACGAAGGGTATGGTCCTCATGGAGTGGCTATCTTGGTAGATACCTTGACGGACAATACAACCCGAACCGTTGGGGATGTGCGTTCTGTGTTCAATAAGTTTAATGGCAATTTGGGGACAAGTGGTTCACTGGCATTCCTCTTTGACCATAAAGCCGTATTCACCTTTAAGAAGAAAGATGGCTTGGACATGGACGAACTGATTCTCGACCTCATAGATTATGGTGTGGAAGATGAATATGATGAAGATGAGGAAGAAAACGAAATAACCATCTATGGAGCCCCCACGAGCTTTGGTGAAATTCAAAAGCATCTGGAAACGGACGGTTTTGAAGTGACTGGTGCTGAGTTTACGTACATCCCGAACGACTTGAAAGACGTTACTCCCGAAGAGCGTGAAACGATTGATAAAATGGTAGAGCGTCTTGAAGAGTTTGACGATGTGCAAACTGTTTACACCAATATGAAACCTGAATAACAGGAACATGTTATAGAGAGTGCGTCATTTTTGACGCATTCTCTTTTTAAATATTACGAGTATGTGTATCGGCTATTAGGTGCAAATATCTAACAAGTCCTCGTAATAAGTATTCTTCAATTAACCCTATTGATAGTCAGCTACTCTGATTGTTTGCTGATACAATATTTTCTGTGGTTCTTTATCTGAATGCACTATGTAGGCAAAATTATATTTTGCTTCTTTTAGTTTCTTAATACTTGTATTGTCCTTAATCTCCTTCACCATGAGTTGGTGTATTTTATCCCTGTTCTGTGCTACAATTTGCGCATTGTCCAGTTCACCTACAAAGGAACAGTGGTAAGTGTAGGTCTTGGTGTCTTTTTGGAAGGTCACACTGTCTGTCCTTGTGCCATTAACAACTGGGGTGGGGCAGTATTTATCCGTATATTCCTTGGCTTCTCTTGCGCATCTGTCTTCCAGACTCTCATGACATGCAAACAGCATAGGGATTAATAAAATAGCGATGAATATTTTTTTCATGTTTTCTTACATTATAAGCATTTCGAAGCTCGTATGTGCCGAGTGAAAAGCTATTTTTTCAGTTATGTTTGGGCGGATTTTATCCACTGCAAAGATACAAAGTTTTTACTAATTTTATCATTTCGTTCGTTGATATATGGTTTTAAATAGCTATCTTTGCATAAAATAGGCAGCACCTTACCAAAATAAGTAAACTTCTTTTGGATTCGGTTTGCGCTATTTTTGCATAAGATTGGCGGCCTTTGAATCAGTTTGATGAACATAATGAAATTCATGGCACTATTTACTAACAAAAGGATTGATTTCACTCTTTTTAAACTAACGATTGAACTTCCTTCATAGCGGTAGTACAATCTTTGATACGATAACGAAAATATCTGATGGATCAAATAAGAAACTTTTGCATCATTGCCCATATTGATCATGGAAAATCAACATTGGCAGATCGATTACTGGAATATACTAAAACGGTTCAAGTGACTGGTGGACAGATGCTTGACAATATGGATTTGGAAAAAGAACGCGGCATCACAATTAAGAGCCACGCCATCCAAATGGAATATCAATATGAGGGGCAAAATTATATATTAAACTTGATTGATACTCCGGGTCACGTTGACTTTTCTTATGAGGTAAGTAGGAGCATAGCTGCATGCGAGGGTGCTTTGCTGGTTGTCGATGCCACGCAAGGCGTACAAGCGCAAACCATCTCTAATCTGTATATGGCCATTGATCATGATCTCGAGATCATCCCCGTTATCAACAAGATTGACATGCCTTCTGCCATGCCAGAAGAGGTTGAAGATGAAATCGTAGAATTGATTGGGTGTGATCGTTCTGATATTATTCGCGCATCTGGCAAGACAGGAGAAGGAGTTAGCGATATCTTAGATGCTGTGGTTCAACGCGTTCCACATCCTGTGGGGGATGAGAAAGCTCCACTTCAGGCATTGATTTTCGACTCTGTTTTTAACAGCTTTCGTGGTATCATCGCCTATTTTAAAATAGAAAATGGATGTATCAAGCAGGGCGATAAGGTAAAGTTTTATAACACGGGAATGGAATATGATGCCGATGAAATTGGCATTCTCAAGATGAACATGGTTCCTCGACGAGAAATGAAAACCGGAGAAGTAGGCTATATCATCAGCGGCATAAAAGATGCCAAGGAGGTGAAAGTGGGAGATACCATCACACATGTAAACCGTCCTTGCGAAAAGGCTATTGCTGGTTTCCAGGAGGTGAAGCCGATGGTGTTTGCGGGTGTTTATCCCATCGACCCTAATGACTACGAAAACTTGCGAACATCTCTTGAAAAACTTCAACTTAATGACGCCTCATTGTCGTTCTCTCCTGAATCGTCTGTGGCACTTGGTTTTGGCTTCAGATGTGGATTCTTAGGACTTTTGCACATGGAAATCGTGCAAGAACGTTTGGATAGAGAGTTCAACATGGAGGTCATCACTACCGTACCCAACGTATCTTATATGGTTTACGACAAACACGGAGATGCAAAGGAAGTTCATAATCCGTCTGGTTTGCCAGAAGCAACGATGATTGAACATATTGAAGAGCCTTATATTCGAGCTACTATTATTACGGATGCCAACTACATTGGCCCCATCATGACGCTCTGTTTGGAGAAGAGAGGCGAGCTGGTTAAGCAGGAGTTCATCTCTGGAAATCGCGTGGAATTGCATTTTATGATACCGTTAGGAGAAATTGTCATCGATTTCTACGATAAACTGAAATCCATCTCAAAGGGTTATGCATCGTTCGATTATCATGTAGACTCGTTCCGACCCTCAAAGTTGGCCAAGCTCGACATCTTGCTCAATGGAGAGCCTGTGGATGCGCTGTCTACCCTGACGCATCAGGACAATGCTGTGAGTTTGGGTAGAAGGATGTGTGAAAAGCTCAAAGACTTGATACCAAGACAGCAGTTTGACATAGCCATTCAAGCTGCCATCGGAGGCAAAATCGTCGCCAGGGAAACCGTGAAATGCGTCCGTAAGGATGTAACCGCTAAATGTTATGGTGGCGATGTGAGCAGAAAAAGAAAATTATTGGAGAAGCAAAAGAAAGGAAAGAAACGCATGAAACAGATTGGAAATGTTGAAGTTCCGCAGAAAGCGTTCCTTGCCGTGCTCAAACTGGATTAATGCTTTACGCAAACTAAAAATTACTAACTTTTC
>CABTXD010000038.1:0-25758 GCA_902488665.1 uncultured Prevotella sp.
AAGTCTATCTGGGAAATACTCTCTTGGATATCTATCACATCAAAATAATCTGCGATTATCTCTGGAAAGATACAACGCAACAATTGCTCGGTCTTCATGATGCAAAGATAACAAATACTTATGAAATTATGTGTATGAGAGGGAGGGGTTGCAACTGGGTTTTACGACTGACCCACAAAAAGCCCTGCAAATCTTTCAACAGACTAACAGGGCTTTTGTAGCGGGAACCGGGATTGAACCGGTGACCTCATGATTATGAATCATGCGCTCTAACCAGCTGAGCTATCCCGCCATATCACTCATTTGCGGCTGCAAAGATACTACAATCTTTTTAAATACACAATAAAAATATATTTTTTTATTCCGTTACAATAAATTTTACTATATTTGTAGGTATTACATGATTACCACCAAGAAACTATTCAACATGCCCAAACAACAAGTCAAGATAGAGAGAGAGTTAAAGTCTAATTCGCAAAGTATCATCTGGAATCTGATTAGTGAGCCAGATCAGTTGGCTCGATGGTTGGCCGATGACATACAGAAACAAGGTGACCTATTGAATTTCAGATGGGGTGAACTTTATGCGCATCATGAAACACGGCAGGCTAAAGTGGTTGCTAAGGTAAAATTTAATTACCTGCGTTTCAGATGGTTGGATGAGGAAGACGCGGATGCGTATGTGGAGCTGCGCATGGAAAAGTGCGACATTACGGACGATTACATTCTCGTAATTACCGATTTTGCCGATAATGACGATGTGGACACCTTGGAAGATTTGTGGGAGGACAACTTGTTGCGTTTGCGACAGTTCAGCGGTCTTTAAGCAGGCGGTTTGCTTCCTCGCACAAGTTTCATCGCGCCCCTATATGTGGCGCTTTCTTCTTTTTCCCATTCTTGGCTTTGTCCGCAAAAATGACAATAAAAAGCCTCCTGTAAAATGTTGAAATAGAAAAAATAAATAGGCAATTGCGCTGTAATTATCGTTTGCGGAACAAGAAAAACGTTCGGTCGGTGAAAAAAGCATTGCATTGTGAAGGTAAACTCCATGCCTTTCTCCTCTTACAAACATGACTTTAAGCTGTTAAACGTACCCTTTTTGCGGCTAAAATGCGGCTTATAACGTGAAAAACCATGAGTAAAACGTGCCAAGATGAGCCGTGATAGTCGCAATAGTTTGATAGATAAGGAGATACGGTTTTTACGCATATTTTCAATATTTATGAGCACTTGGCAGGTTGCTGACAAATAAACGAAATATGAGAGGGTAGTTGTTAAGAATATTGATAACGTTTCACCAGTCGCCGTTGCGGGGGTGGACTGTGCTCAATCACGCTGATTTTTTCGTATTTCCCGTGGCGTGACGTGCTCAATCACGCTCCTACAGATATGACAGACTGTGATAAATCATGCCACAACGCAGAGAACTGTCTATACCCTAACATTGCTGGAAAACGACACGAAGGAGACGGGCTGAAAGCCCAAAAGCAGTTAGCCCAGGGCAACGCCCTGGGTAAGCGTGTGACAAGGTATGCGCCCCGAAGGGGCAAAAGCAAGCGCAACGCAATGAGTGTCAAGCGCTTTTGTCCTTACAGGACGCTGGAAACTCTACGCATACACCCCAGGGCGATGCCCTGGGCTAACTGCTTTTGGGCTTTCAGCCCGAGTTGACACCACGTTATCCAATCAGAAAAAGATGGGATTGGTTATTAAAGGAATTCAAACGTGTTGTGAAAATGTGATGAAGTTGGAAAAGAAACTCTAAGCCTGTGACATGAAAATAAAATAGGATTAATTCTTTTTGCTTACTAAGGTTGGTTGATTACCTTTGTTGTTGAAATGAGAGCAAGTGAATGAAATAACCAAGACAGTGAACGAGTGGTCATTGGTCATTGAGTCCAAACAAAGCGATTCCATTCGTTGTAGAAGCAAAACCAAGTGTTGTTTTTTTACATCCAACCACCTTTTATCAGTGCACGAGCCGTGGGCATCATGCTTAAAAAAGCGAAAAACGGAGTATATCTTATTTTTTTATGCTATTTTTGCACATTGTTCGTACACGTGTACAACATATCAAGGGCATAGATGTTTCGTATCAAGAAATTAGATTTATTCATCGCCAAGCAATTTGGGCTGCTGTTTGCCGGAACCTTCTTCATCTGTCAGTTTGTGCTGATGATGCAGTTCTTGTGGAGGTATGTCGACGTGCTCATCGGCAAAGGATTGTCCATGGAGGTCATGGCGCAGTTCTTTTGGTACATGGGCTTGTTTCTAGTTCCGCAAGCTTTGCCGCTGGCCATCTTGCTGTCGTCCCTCATCACGTTTGGCAATTTAGGCGAGAGCAGCGAGCTCACGGCCATCAAGTCGGCGGGCATATCAACCATGCGAACCTTTCGCTCGCTCATCGTCATCTCTGTGGTTGTCTGCTTTTGTTCTTTTTATTTTCAAAACTACGTAGGCCCCAGCGCTAACATGAAGATGGCGCAGCTGATGATTTCGATGTCGCAGAAGAATCCGGAGCTTGAGATTCCTGAAGGCATCTTCTACGACGGCATCCCCAACAGCAATCTTTACGTGCAAAAAAAAGACATGGATACCGGCAAGTTGTACGGCATCATGATTTACAGGATGACGGGCAGCTATGAGGATCAGGCCATTATTCTGGCCGATTCGGGTATGCTCCAGACTACGGCCGACAAGAAGCACCTGCTGCTGACCCTGTGGAGTGGCGAATGGTTTGAGAACATGCAGTCGCAGGAACTGGGCGCCAGTGCCAGCATTCCTTACCGCAGAGAAACCTTTGCCGACAAACGAATCGTGCTCGACTACGATGGCGATTTCAACATGACCGATGCCGCTGCGCTGTCCAACAACGCCAAGGCAAAAAGTTTGTCACAACTCACTTCGGGCATCGACTCGCTTAGTATGACATACGACAGCGTGGGGCGCAGCATCTATGACGATGCGCAACGAATGTATTACCGCATTCCGAAAGTCAATAAAAGAGATTCGCTGACCGCTGTGAAATTAGCGCAAGGCAAAACATACCATTTTGACTCGATATACAACAAATTAACCAAAGACCAGAAATTGAGCGCGGTGAACATGGCACTCAGTTCTGTTCAGTCGGAGGTAACCGAGCTTAACTTCAGAAGCATGATTACAAGTGATGGCGACAGGTTGCTCCGGGAGCATTATATTGAGATGATTAACAAGTTTACGCTGGCCCTGACGTGCATCATCTTCTTTTTCATCGGTGCACCGCTGGGCGCCATCATCCGGAAAGGAGGTCTGGGTATCCCCGTGATTGTGTCGGTGCTGGTCTTCATCGTGTATTACCTGCTTGACAACACGGGCTACCGAATGGCGCGTGGCGACATGTGGACGGTAGAATTTGGCAAGGGTCTGGCCCCCGCGGTGCTCATCCCGTTATCGGCCTTTGTTACGTACAAGGCCAATCGCGACTCCATGGTGTTCAACATCGATCAGTGGAAAGCCGTTATCATGAAAGCGCTGGGCTGGCGAACCAAGCGCCATGTATACGGCAAGGAGGTGATTATCGAAGATCCCAACTACATTGAAGACCGCCAATTGCTGCTGAACATGAACGACGACATCAGACGATATGTCGAGGAACATCGGTTGAAATCGCTGCCCAACGTGGTGCAGGTGTTCTTTAGATACCAGCCTGACCACGAGGTGGAACGCATCAGCGATGAGCTTGAGAAAGTGATAGATGACCTTACGAACACCCGGGACAAAGTGCTCTTGAACGAGCTGAACAACTATCCTGTGCTGGCTGTAAAGGCCCACACGCGTCCCTTTGAGCACAAATGGCTGAACATTGTTTCGGCCATCATCATCCCGCTGGGACTGTTCTTCTACCTCAGAATGTGGCGATTCAGGATTCGATTGCTGCGCGACCTCAAACAAATCGTGCAGACAAATGATGCGGTGACGGAGCAAATTACGAAAATAGTTCATTCAAAATAACACCTCTTTATATATAGACATATACGATATGGAAAACTTTAAACTGGCCAGCATCGAGGATGCGCTCAAAGATTTCAAGGAAGGCAAGTTTGTCATCGTTGTGGACGATGAAGACAGAGAGAACGAAGGCGATCTCATTATCGCAGCTGAGAAGATTACTCCCGAGAAGGTGAACTTCATGCTGAAACACGCCCGCGGCGTGCTTTGTGCCCCCATCACGTTGTCCAGATGCGAGGAGTTGGATCTTCCGCATCAGGTGACGGATAACACATCTGTGCTGGGAACCCCATTTACGGTGACCGTAGACAAACTGGAAGGATGCACTACGGGCGTTTCGGCTCATGACAGGGCAGCCACCATCCTCGCACTCGCAGACCCAACATCCACCCCACAGACATTTGGTAGACCAGGACACATCAACCCGCTGTATGCGCAAGACAATGGCGTGTTGAGGCGCAGTGGACATACCGAGGCTGCCGTAGACCTGTGCCGATTGGCCGGACTTTACCCCGCCGGGGCCCTGATGGAAATTATGAACGAAGACGGCTCCATGGCTCGCATGCCCGAATTGCAAAAGTTGGCCACGGAATGGGGACTGAAAATCATCACTATCGCTGATCTCATCGCCTACAGATTGGAAAAGGAATCGATTATAGAAGTGGGCGACGAGGTAGACATGCCCACCCGATACGGCCATTTCCACCTCATACCATTCAGACAACAGAGTAACGGTTTGGAGCACATGGCCTTGGTGAAAGGGCAGTGGGAACGGGACGAACCGGTGCTGGTTCGCGTGCACTCGTCTTGTGCCACGGGCGATATTCTGGGAAGTTTGCGGTGTGACTGCGGCCAACAGCTGCAGAAGTCGATGGAACTGATTGAGAAAGAAGGGAAAGGCGTTGTTATCTACATGCAGCAAGAAGGTCGTGGCATCGGCCTTATGAATAAGGTGGCAGCCTATAAGTTGCAAGAAGAGGGCTACGATACCGTGGATGCCAACATACACTTGGGCTTCAAACCCGATGAGCGGGACTATGGCTGCGGCGCACAGATGCTACGTCACCTCGGCATACACAAGATGCGACTGCTGACCAATAATCCCGTAAAGCGCGTTGGACTGGAAGCCTACGGATTGGAAATTGCCGAAATCGTACCCATTGAGGTGACACCCAACCGATACAACGAGCGCTATCTGAAGACCAAACAGGTAAGGATGGGGCATAAACTGCACCTCAAATAACTGCCCGAATGTTACAAATCTAAAACAATAGTTGAAATAATATCACTTTTATTTCGCCTCAAAGAATAAAAATGCTACTTTTGCAGTCAACAACTATTCAATTGTAAAATAAATGGCACACCTATCAAATCGTCTGAATCGTCTGGCTCCTTCAGCCACGCTCGCCATGTCGCAAAAGAGCAGTGAGATGAAAGCTCAAGGCATCGATGTGATTAACATGAGTGTGGGCGAGCCTGATTTCAATACGCCAGAACATATCAAGTTAGCCGCAAAGCAGGCTATCGAGGAAAACTACTCGAGGTATTCGCCCGTACCAGGATACCCCGACTTGAGGAAAGCTATCGCAGAGAAGCTGCAAAGAGAAAACCACCTCAGTTACGATGCCGCAGAGATCATGGTTTCCAATGGCGCCAAGCAGAGCGTTTGCAACACGCTGATGGCGTTGG
The DNA here is from genome assembly GCA_902488665.1 of uncultured Prevotella sp. GTDB lineage: Bacteria > Bacteroidota > Bacteroidia > Bacteroidales > Bacteroidaceae > Prevotella. The sequence goes on from CABTXD010000038.1 coordinate 5,680, forward strand.
TTGACGATGGAGACGAGGTGATTATCCCTGCACCTTATTGGGTGAGTTATCCACAGATGGTCAAACTGGCAGGTGGAAATCCGGTGATAGTCAAGGCTGGTTTTGAACAGAACTTCAAGATGACGCCCGAGCAGTTGGAAGCTGCCATTACGCCGAAGACGCGCATGTTGATACTTTGCTCACCCAGTAATCCTACTGGGAGTGTTTACTCGAAGGAGGAACTGGAGCAATTAGCCAACGTCATCAAAAGGCATGAAGACGTGTTTGTGCTGGCTGATGAAATATACGAGCACATCAACTACATCGGTCAACACGAGAGCATCGCACAGTTTCCCGGCATGAAGGAACGTACCATTCTCGTCAATGGCGTTTCAAAAGCGTACGCCATGACAGGCTGGAGAATCGGATACATCGCCGCTCCCGAGTGGATTGTAAAGGGCTGTAACAAGCTGCAAGGACAATACACCAGCGGACCGTGCTCGGTGAGTCAGCGTGCCGCGCTTGCAGCATACGTCACAGAGCAGGCATGTGTGGAAGAAATGTGTCAGGCTTTTCAACGCAGAAGGGATTTGATTGTGCGGTTGGCAAAAGAGATTGACGGGTTTGAGGTGAATGAGCCACAAGGAGCCTTCTATCTGTTCCCCAAGTGCAGCAGTTATTTTGGGAAGAGTGACGGTCAGCATACCATCAACAGAGCCACCGACCTGGCTATGTATCTGCTTGAATCAGGACACGTTGCAACTGTGGGTGGTGATGCCTTTGGCGATTCCGAGTGCATACGCATGAGCTATGCCACCAGCGATGAAAACATTCGGGAAGCACTCAAGAGAATGAAAGATGCTCTCGCAAAATTGAAATAATGAAGCCACAAACGGAGATAAATTGCAAGAAAAAGCATAAAATCACTCGTTAAAACTTCTTAATTTCACAAAGATTTATCTATAATTTATATATCTTTGCGATGTTAAACCCAAAAAATTCTCCTTTTTGAAATCAGAATAGTGAGAATCTTGAAAAACGATTAAGCATATAAACAACTTAAATTATTAATAACCAAAAATTAAAATTATTAAATTATGGCAACAACAAAAGCAGCCCCACAAAAGAAGTCTAAGGGCTTTCAGGGCGTTAGACATGCGTTCATTATCATTATCTTGGCATTCATTGTAGGATGGGCATTCTACAACTTTATTCTTGGTGATCCTGCCAACTTCGCTAACGGCGATCGTGAAGGTCATCCTTTGAATATGCTGGGTACCGTTTACAAAGGTGGATGGGTTGTGCCTATTATCTTTGGTTTGTTGTGTACCGTAATTGCAATGTCTGTTGAGCGTTGGATTGCTATCAGCGCTTGCTCAGGTAAGGGTAGCGTAACCAAATTCACAGAAAACGTGAAGGCAGCTCTGAGAAATGGTGACATCGCTAAGGCTGAAGAGCTTTGCAACAAGCAAGGAGGTTCTGTGGCAAACGTGGTATTGGCAGACTTGAAGTCTTACAGAGAGATGGAAACTACTAATATCAAGTTGAAGGAGAAAGTGGCTACCATCCAGAACTCACATGATGAGGCTACCGCACTTGAAATGCCTACCATGACAATGAACTTGCCGATTATCGCTACGATCGTAACATTGGGTACACTTACCGCTTTGTTCGGTACCGTGCTTGGTATGATTCGTTCGTTCGCAGCTTTGGCAGCTGGTGGTGGTGCTGACTCTATGGCACTTTCTACTGGTATTTCTGAGGCCTTGGTAAATACGGCTTCTGGTATTGCTACGTCTTGGTTCTCTGTAGTTTCTTACAACTACTTCACCAACAAGATTGACAAGTTAACATTTGCAATGGACGAGATTGGTTACACAATCGCTCACACATTCGAAGAAAAGCATCCAGAAGCTTAATTTTAGCTAACCCTTTTAAAATTATTCAGTTATGGGTAAGTTAAAAATTAAGAAACATGACATCTGGATCGACATGACTCCTATGTCGGACGTGATGGTGCTGTTGCTGACGTTCTTTATGTTGACCTCAACATTCGTTAAGAACGAACCAGTGAAAGTAAACCAGCCATCGTCTGTCTCTGAGATCAAGGTTCCAGAAAACGACGTGCTAAACATTCTTGTCAATGACAAGGGCAAGGTGTTTATGAGTATGGATAATCAGAACGACATGCTTTCGCTCATTCAGGGAATGAATGAGACTGGCAGCCTCGGACTGACTGATGCTGAAATGAAGAAGTTCCAGACCGACCCAATGTGGGGCGTTCCTTTGGACAACTTGAAAGGCTACTTGGGTTTGCCTACTGAGAAGATGACAGAAGTGATTACCAGCGCTGAAGCTGGAGTTCCTTTGGATTCTATCGATGGTGGAAAGAGTGAATTCCAACACTGGGTGACCGAAGCATTGAATGTCAATGAAGACATCAAGATAGCTATCAAAGTTGATGCGAAGACACCTTATGCTAATATGAAGAAGGTGATGTCTGAACTTCAGGATATGAATCAAAACCGTTATTACCTTATCACTACATTAAAAACGGGGGAGGATAAATAAGTATGGCAAAATCAAAAGATACAAGTAAGCAGAAGAAAATCAATGTCCGCGTAGACTTTACGCCTATGGTGGATATGATGATGCTTCTTATTACGTTCTTCATGCTCTGTACTTCATTGGCCAAACCTCAAACGATGGAGTTGAGTATGCCTAGTAACGATAAGAACATGACAGATCAAGACAAGTCAGTAACAAAGGCTTCATACACGATTACCGTTTATGTGGCTGGAAACAACAAGATTTTCTACACGGCAGGTTTGCCTAAATACGACGATCCTTCAACCCTCAAGGAAACAACTTGGGGTAAAGACGGAATTCGCAAAGTCTTCATGCAGCACGTGACCGAGGACAACACACAACCCGTGCTACAGGTAATGAAGGCCAAGGCCGAGCTTGATCAGAAGAAAGACCAAATGCCCGACTCCGTGTATAAGCAGGAATTGACTAAGATTAAATCCGGTGAGATCGGTGGTCAGAAGATCCAGACAATGACTGTCATTATTAAGGCTACGGATAAAGCGTTAGCACAGAATGTTATAGATGCTCTCGACGAGATGCAGATTTGCAGCATAGCTAAATACGTTCTCGACAAGATTTCCCCAGACGACGCAAAGTTGTTGAAGTCCAAAGGAGTTGAGTAAGAGAACAAAGTATTAACTATTAAAAAAGAGTAACAATGTCAAAAATTGATTTGATCTCTGGTGAATGGACCGAGCTCGTTTTTGCCGGCCGTAACCAGGCTTACGGTGCCTATCAGCTAAGAAAAGGTACTGGTAAGAGAAATGTTATCTCTATCATTGCTGTAGTCGCATTAGTGTTGTTGTGTCAAATCGGTCTTTCTTTAAAGAAAGCCGCTGACGCAGAAGCCAGAAAGAGAGCAGCCATGACAGAGGTCGTTGAACTTTCTAAGTTGGAACAGCCTAAGAAAAAGGCTGAAGTGAAACAACAAAAGAAAATTCAAGTTGAACCTGAAAAGGTTGTTGAGCGAGTAAAGAGTTCTATCAAGTTTACCGCACCTGTCATCAAGAAGGACAACGAGGTGAAACCTGAAGAAGAATTGAAAACTCAAGATGAATTGATGAATACGAAAACCGCCATCGGCGCCATTGACGTTAAAGGTAATGACGACAAGGGTGGTGAAGTATTGAAACTTAAAGAAGCAGTGGCTCAGCCAGAGCCAAAACCGGAAGTTGAGAACAAGGTATTCGATGTCGTTGAGCAGATGCCATCATTCCCTGGTGGTCCTTCTGCCTTGATGAAGTATTTGAGCGAAAACGTTAAGTATCCTGTAGTGGCACAAGAAAATGGTGTGCAGGGACGTGTGGTTGTTTCTTTCGTTGTAGAGAAAGATGGACATATCACAGACGTTAAAGTAGTTCGTTCAGTAGACCCATCATTGGATAAGGAAGCAGCTCGTGTTGTAAAGAGCATGCCTAGTTGGATTCCTGGTAAGCAAAATGGCTCAGCCGTACGTGTGAAATACAACGTGCCTGTTTCGTTCAAATTGCAATAATATGAATTGTAAATTATCTTACATCATCGTAGGATTAACACTCTCTGCTTCTCTTTTGGCTTCTTGCCAAAACAAGAAGTCAAAAGATGGCAGAACAGATACTTATTCGTCAGGAGCAATAACTTTTGCTTCTGACGAAAGTTTTAGCCCTGTTATCGAAGAGGAGCGCGAACTCTTCGAGTTTACTTATCCAGAGGCTAAGCTGACTCCCATCTATACGAACGAGTCGGACGCCATTAACAAACTTCTCAAGGGAGAAGTGTTCATGGCAATAACGTCGCGTGATTTTACAAAAGACGAGTTGGAAAGTTTGAAAGCAAACAAACAGTTCCCTCGCTCTATCAAGTTCGCTTATGATGGACTTGCTTTGGTTCAGAATATAAACAACACGGATTCTTGTATCAGTGTTGACAATATAAGAAAAATATTTAACGGAGAAATCACTAAATGGAGTCAAATCTATCCCCATTCCAAGATTGGAGACATCACGGTAGTATTTGACAATCCTAACTCTTCAGCCGTGCACTATGTTGAAGATTCCATCCTCGGAGGAAAGCCTATCGCGAATAAAAATGTAGCCGCAGTCAAAAAGACAGAAGAGGTTATTAAATATGTAGAAGAAAACAAGGGAGCCATTGGTATCATTGGCAGCAATTGGCTCAATGATAAGCGTGATAGCACCAACCTTACTTTCAAGAAAGAAATACGCCCGATGGCTGTTTCTTCAATTCCGGTGGCCAATGTGCAAAACAGTTGGAAGCCTTATCAGTATTACTTCTACAATGCCAATTATCCTTTGGTGCGTACTTTATACATTCTATTGAATGATACTCACATGGGCCTACCCACAGGATTTTCCAATTTCATTATTTCGCAAGACAAGGGCCAGAAAATAATTCTAAGGTCAGGATTGCTGCCCGCTTATGGAAATTTAACTATACGAAACGTCCGCGTTTCAGAATAAAAATGTACTTTTGGCACGAAAAAACTGACAAACAAAACGTGAGGAGCGTTGAATTATCAACAAAACCAAAGAAAGTAGAAGATTATGAAGGCAATTAAATATTTACTGATTGGAGCATTGTTACTAGGTTTTTCAGCTCCATCAATGGCGCAGAATGATGTAGCCATCAAACAAGCGACTCAGATTATCAAGTCAACAAGTCCTCAGACTGTCGAAAAGGCACTGAAGGATATCGTCAAAGCAAACAAAAAGAATCCAGCAGTGCTAGTGGGCATTGGCCATGCGTTTTTGGATCAGAAAAATACGGAATTGGCAATGAAGTATGCTGAATTGGCCATGGCTCGTGATAAGAAATATGCTCCTGCTTACATTTTGGCTGGTGATGTTGAAGTAGCCAAAGACGATGGCGGTGCCGCAGCAGGATGGTATCAGCAGGCAAAATATTTTGATCCCAAAAACCCAGATGCCTACTTCAAGTATGCCAATATCCTCCGTGGTCGTAGCCCCGAAGAGGCTGTAGCAAATCTCAATGAACTTCGTGCACAGCGTCCTGACATTGCGGTTGATGCGCTCGCTGGCCGAATTTATTACAACTCCAATATGCTTGACAAGAGTATGCAAGCATACGAGAAAGTAGACAAGAACAAGCTCGAAGATGTAGATATCACCAATTACGCCATGGCAGGTTACCTGTCGCAGAAGCGTCAGAAGAGTTTGGATATGGCGCTTTATGGACTCAATAAGAATCCACGCAACGCAGCTTGGAACCGTTTGGCATTCTATAACTACACTGACGAAGGTAAAGTTGAAGAGGCTCTGAAATATGCTGACCGCCTTTTCAACGCTTCTGACAGTGCGAAGATTTCTGGATACGACTATACATACTATGGTCAGGCATATTTAGCCAATAAGCAGAATGACAATGCCATTGATATGTTCAAGAAAGCTATGAGCGCCAATGCTGACAATAAGGATTTGGCCAACAGCAACAAGAAAAGTCTCTCTGATGCTTATTTGGCTAAGGGCGACTATGCCAATGCCATTACTTATTACGAAGAATATCTGATTAATGTCAAAGAACCTACTGCAACAGATTTGGCAGGACTAGGCTCAATCTACACGACCATGGCAGCAAGTCAGACTGGTGAAGAGCAGAAAGCTACCTATCTGAAAGCTGATGAGGTGTACAAGCAGTTGGGTGAGAAATTCCCAGCCAACATTGATTTCGCTAATTTCTTGCGAGCACGTGTAAATTCTAATCTGGATCCCGAAACAAAGGAAGGATTGGCCAAACCATTCTATGAGGCACTGGCTAACTCTTTGAGCCAAAAGACTGATCGTGATAATGTGGATAATACTCGTTTAATCGAGGCTTACAGATACTTGGGTTACTACTACTTGCTCAAGGAAGATAAATCAACAGCCGACGGCTATTGGAAGAAAGTTTTGGAGTTGGATCCAGAGAACGAAACAGCCAAGCAAGCTTTGAATATGAAATAATCAATAAAAAAAGAATAAGTTAAGGAGGGTGAAATCACATTTCATCCTCTTTTCATATATATGCTCCTTCATTTGTTGATTCACGATGCGGACATAGTGCGGCGAATATCAAATAATAAGAGGCTGTTTTGACTCGCAAAACAGCCTCTTAAACTTTCAACCCTAGTGAGTTGTTCAATCTTTTTCAGATTTACCTTTCATGTGTCACCGGGTTGTGACTTTCGTTCATTCCATGTTTTTATTCCGGAAGTGAGATAGCCTCATTAGGGCATACCTCTGCACAAGTTCCGCACTCTGTGCAAGCTTCAGGATCAATAGAATAAATGTCGCCTTCAGAGATGGCGCCTACTGGGCACTCATCGATACATGTACCGCATGCGATACAATCGTTTCCAATTACGTAAGCCATAGATTTTAACTTTTAAGTATTCAATAATGTTTTTGTATAATTGTCTTGGTAGATACCTACTTTTAACCATGCAAAGATACGTTTTTTTATTTTGAATACCTATAAGTGGGTAGTGTTTTTTTGTTAATTTATCTCTATATCTCTCTTTAGCGTTCTTTTAGTGTTGTTAAAGTGTAGATTGGCATGTTGTAAGGATTCGCTTTTGGACATTCAGTTCTGTTTTTCGTAATAATCCAATATTTGCCAACTTTCACACTAACAAATAACCCTTATATGTCTGGCAGCATATAAGGGTTATTTGTTATTTGAAGTTTGAAGGTAGCCATTTCGTGAGTTCACCCTCCGTCATGTCTGGCAGGGGCTTTGAAAGAACTTCCTTCATCCACCTGTATGGCTCTATGTTTACTTCCCTGCAACACACCATGAAGGTAAAGAAGATAGATTTGTTCTCTGCTCCCTCTTTGTTACCGCAGAACAGGTAGTTTTTTCTTCCAAGCGTGATGGCCCTGATGGCCTATTCCATGAGGTTGTTGTCTATGTTGAAGCGTCCGTCCTGCACATACAAATAGGGTTTATTCCTTCTATATAGAGTACCAATTCGTCCCAGCGAAGTTCATAAAATCAAACTCTCGCTCGTTTGATATTAGGACTCAAGCAGCCCTGTTCCATCTGCTTGTGATAGATGGCAAAACCACAGCGCTTCCAGTGAATCAACTTGATTCGGTTACGGATCGATAGTAGAAAACGTAGACAATAGCATCAGAAGAATTGAAATCATTGCTGCGTACCAATTGAGACAGGCGAAGAATTCCTTGACGTATGTCTACAGGAGTGCAATAGCCTCGAAAAACATTTGTTTCGTTGAGTACAAATATAAGTTTTTCGGGCAAAGGTAGTAAAGAAGGAAAAGCTTACAAAGGCGGTTAATATTGGATGCTTACAAAGATGCGTAACCATTATCTCAAAGTTTAACTAACTATTGTGCTAAATTGCCTATTGGATGCTTACATTAAAAAGAGGTATGCCTGACAGTTTGCAGGCATACCCAGTGTAATGGCTGACTAAAAAAATTATTTGCCTATTTTTTAGTTTGCTATTTGCTTTATTTCATAGAATCGTACAAGGCCTTTATCTCAGCAGCACTCAGGGCGCGACTGTAGATGACATAGTCGTCAATACATCCGTCTAAGAAGTTTTCGTACGATCGGTTTGTTTCTGCTCCACGATACATCGCACCAATGTAGTAAGGCTTGGCATCGATTTCCTTCAAACCCTTATTTAGTGCCTCAGATACTTTTACGCCGTCTATATAGAGATAGGTACTGCCATTACTGTGTACACAGACGTAATGATGCCACTGCCCGTCTGTCATTGGATGAGCCTTGTAATCGGTCCAGTTGCCTGACTTTTTGCTGTACTCAACGACATATCTCAGATAAGGGCTGCCCTTCTGGAATCTGAACCAGGTCTGCTTGTTCTTGCCGTCCGGACTTGCGTTTGGTCCTGAACCCTGTTGGAATACACCCATTTTGGAGGCTGTTTTGTTGGAAGTCTTCACCCAGAAAGCAGTTGTAACTGGTTTGGCCTGGAAGTTTAGTAAACTATTGTCGGGCAGTGTGAGAATGGCAAAGCGATCATTGCTCACGCTCTGGAATTCAGCCGAATTCGTTCCTTCCTTTCTTGATGGCGCATTGAAATTGACATTGATATTGTCACCCTTTTTCAGAATCTGCGAATGAATGCCGTTTGGACCCACGTCCTTGCCGTCACCATCGAAAGGATAGAAGGCTACGAGATCCTTGGCTGGAAGCACGACGATATAGCCTTCTTGGGTTGCTGTTGATGAGTTTACCTCATTCGATGCTGTGAGCTGAACTTTGTATCGTCCAGCGTTCTTGAAGGTAACAGTAGGCGACTGTGCCGACGAGGTTGCCGGACTTCCTCCCTCAAAGGTCCAGTTCCACTGCGTTGCCCTTCCGAGGCTGCTGTCAGTGAATTTTACACTGTTGCCCTCCACTATCATTCTGTGGTCGGCGGTGAAATTAGCTGATACGGCATTTTTGTCGATGACATTCAGAAAATCGGTTTTCTCTATTGAGTTGGAAGCCTTTGGGTTGCTTGCCTCCAGTTTTACGGTATAGAGCCCAGGCTCGAATTTCAGTAGCGGGTTTTGTTCTGCTGATGTCACCACTGTTCCCTTGTCGGACATGAAGGTCCATTTCCAAGCCGAGGGATAACCTGTAGTGAGGTCGGTGAACTGAATCATTTCATCATTCATAGCAATGGTCTTGTCGGCTGTGAAGTCGGCCGTCATTTGCTTGGGATAGTCCACGGTAATGTATTGCTTCCGTTCAACCATGCTGCTGTCGTCAGAGCGACCTACGGTGAGAGTCACCGTATATACGCCAGGTTTTTCGTAGATGATTTCCGGACTGAACAACTGCGATATGGCTGGTGTTCCTCCTTCGAACACCCAGTTCCATCGGGCAGGATTGCCAGTCGACTGGTCCTTGAACATTACTTTCTCACCCGCTGCCACTTCTAACTTGCTGGCACTGAAGTCGGCATTGAGTATTGTCTGCTCCTCATCTTTACACGAGGCAAACATCGTGAGAGCGACAAACAGGCCGATTGCTGTTTTTATTGATATTTTCATATTATCGTCATTAAAAGTTGTTGCAAAATTATTTCAGTTGTGACAGATTTACTTCCTGGAAGGCAATGCCTCCGATGTTCTTAAAGCCAAATTCATAGAGTACGCCGACCGTTCCTTCGGGAAACATGGAGATGTCTGAATAGCCTCCGAAATCTGAGCCTGTATATGAAAACGATTTTGTCCAAGTCTTTCCATCATCCTCGCTCATCTGCAATGTGTTGTTGTTGCGTCTGGTTATGCTGTTGGGATTTGAGAAGAGGATGCGTCCCATTCCGTTGTCTCCCGTGCCGGCATAGAGGATTGAACCCTGACAAATGGGGTCGAGGAGTGTAGACTGATAGGAAGGTCCCCAACTTTCTCCACCGTCGGTGCTGATGGCATGAATGCGGTAGCGCTTGTTGTTCTGCGACTTGGCGTCCTGATTACGCATGTCAAGCAGTAGATTTCCGTTGCTCAGCTCGGTCACTGAACTTTCATTGGTGTTGAACTTGTCTACAATACCTCCTATATGCCAGGTTTCACCGCCATCATCCGAATAGATGACGTGCGAACGTCCTTGTGGCTGATTTTTCAGATGGTGGTTGCAGGGCACGATGATGCGTCCCTTGTGTGGCTCAAACTGTTTCACGATACCGTGGCAGGGACCGGTGGCATACCATCGGTCGTTGTCGAACATCACGCTTGAGGTGATTTTCTTCTCGGCCGACCAGGTCAGCCCCTCATCGTCAGAATGGGTAACACAGATCTGTATACCCTTCACATCTTCAGAGTCCCAGCACGAAACTAACAATATGCGGTTGCTTTCGGGCAGGTAAATAGGCACCTGGTTGCGGCATCTATTCTTACCGTCGTCCTTCACCTTGATGATGTTGCTCCAAGTTTTTCCCCTGTCGGTTGACCGTTTCAGCACGATATCGATGTCGCCCTGATCGGCCACGCTGTTTACCCTGCCTTCGGCAAAGGCCAGAATGGTTCCGTTCTTGGTAATCACCATGCTCGGTATTCTGAAAAAAGCGTAGCCGTCACTATGGATGGAATATGGCTTGCCGGTCATGACTGGCAGGTCGGCAATACTAGGATCCTCGTTGTAGCAAGATGTTGTGAGGCAGAGGTATACCAAGCTTGTAATTATGATTTTAATAGTTTTCATTTTCATAGAGTTTTAATAGCCTTGGGTTTGAGTAAGATTTGGATTCTGGTCAATCATCTTCCGCAGTATAGGAAAGTATAACGGGGTTGACTTGCCCACCAGATTGGGAACATAATTATAGATATCAATGGTCCCTGCGGCATGGGCACGCATCAGGTCGGGCCATCTCTTCAGCTCGAAGCATAGTTCACGTCCTCTCTCGTTCAGCGCTTCCTTCTGGACCGACAGCTGGTCGGTCGCACCCATGTAATTGCTTACGCCGGCCCTATTGCGTGTCACGTTTAGAATGTCGATAGCTTTCTGTACATTTTCTCCACCGAGATAGCAGAGCAGCTCGGCCTTGAGCAGTAATATTCCGCCCAAACGATATACCACGATATCGTTGTCGAAGTGGCGGTCGTCAGAATAGACGGCTCCGCGATACTTGTTCTGTGAGGTGAATTTCACTTGTCCGTCTTTTGTCACGGCATCGATATAGGCTGAGGCAGCCCGTTTATCTTTGACATCGAAAAGCGACCTCAGACGAGGTGAGGGTGCGTACACGTGGCGCGCAATAGTGGAATTGGTGTACGGAATATCTTCCTTGTTCACCACGTCGGCCGACAGTGTTCCGGCAGCAGCCGACATCGATAGGCGCGACATATACATATCATTGTATTCATCCAGCTTGAGATAGATCGAGAAGATAATCTCACTGTTCTTCTCATGATTCACATCGAATATGTCGGCATAGTTGTCCATCAGGCTCACACCGCTGTTCTCCACTTCCTCAATGGCTGCGATGGCATCGGTGAGATTCTTTCTGTCGTTGCTTTTCTGCACAGTGTATTTCCAGGCCAGTGCCTCTGCCTTGACACAGAGAGCTGCAGTCTTCGACATTTTGTTTTTGTCGGGAATCGATGACTCAGGATACAGTTCGATGGCCTTATTGATATCTTCGAGAATTTGATTCATCACTTCCTGCTGCGATGAGCGGGCAGGACGTGCATCCTTGTTATAGGTCTCGGTGGGTTCGAGAACCAATGGAACGTCACCCCACGACTCAATCAACGTGAGATAGGTCTTTGCCCTGAGGGTATAGGCCTGCGCCAGGATGCGGTCGCGCTCTTTCGGCTGGCCGAATGAGATTTTGGGTGCATGCTTGATGAGCATGTTACAGTGGTGGAGCATCTTGTAGAAGTCAACCCAGTCGTAGCCGTATTCCTCATTCAGCTCATGCTGATGTGCTCGGCTCACACCGCCAATTACGCCTGATACCATTGCGTCGCCGCGGTCTTCACCATAGAGGGTTTTGTTGGTCAGCGTACGGTTGAAGCTGTAGGCTCCGACAAGATAGCCCTTCACGTCTGATTCTGATTTCCAATAGTTACTGTTGGTAATTTCTGAAATGGGGTCTACCTCTAAAATAGATTCACAACCAGAGAAGATGAATATTGAGGTTAGAGCGAAAATGTTTAAAATATATCTTTTCATTTCGGTCTCAGTTATTAAAATGTTAAATTGACTGTGAATAAGAATTGTCTCGGACGTGCGTATTTACCCGCATCGGCACCGATAACTTCAGGTGTGAGTCCGTCGTAGGCAGTCCAGTATCCCAGGTTGTATACGGCGGCTGAAAGATCCATGCGACTAATCTTGATTGCCTTCAGCCAGTTGGTTTCCAATAGATAGGAAAGCGACAGCTCTCTGAAAGCCAGATAGTCGCCCTTCTTGATGTAGAGCGTGTTCACGCTTCCTCCTTTGAATCCGATGGTAGCAGAGTTGGGACGTCCGTGGTTTCGCTTGCCGTTGTCCCAGTCAGATTCAACGTCGTATCTTGGGATGGTAGCGATGTCGCCCGGCTTATGCCACATCTTGTCGCTGGCTACGTCATGAATAGTGGCGTAGTTGTTGCGCGAATTGGCGTTGGCTTGTGCCCTGAATTGGTTATCGATGACATTGCCCATAGAGAAGTCGGTCACGAATCGCAGCCTGAATTTCTTGTAGCTGAAAATCTGTGAGAGTCCGCCCAGCTTGTCGGGATGCAGGTATCCAACGAATACCATGTCCTTTGAGTTGATGATGCCGTTGTGGTCAACGTCTCGCCAGATGGCGTCACCCGCCTTCTTGCCCTTGCCCAGCCAGTCTGACGACACACCTTCGTCATAAGGGGCGTTGGCAGCGTCTTCGTCGGTGGCATATACGCCGTCGAGCTGATAGGCAAACCGTGCACCGAAACGCTCTCCTTCGGCAAAGCCTCCTACTTCAATATATTTGCCAAGTGTTGGGTCGAAGATGATTCCTCCGCCTGTGCGGTTCTTGTCGGCTCCATTGTTGGGCAGCTTGCTGATAACAGTTCTGAAAATGGTGAAGTTGGCATCGATGGTCCAGTTGAAGTCGTGTGTCTGAACCGGCACTGCGCTCAGGGTAAACTCAAGCCCCTTCGTGTTGAGCGAGCCAAAGTTTGACTTGATGGAGGAAAAACCGGTTTCCGACCATAGTTTCTCATCAATCAGTCGGTTGTTGGTAGTCTTTGTATAGGCATCAGCCGAGAACATTAACCGGTTATTAAACAGACCCAGGTCGAAGCCCACGTTGGTCGATATGGTCTCTTCCCACAGCAGATCGCGGTTCATCAGTACATCGTTCAGAATACCAGCCTCACCGCCGTAGTTGTGTCCTGCGGCATAAGATCCTTCTGTGTTGCTCAGCGACAGATTGTCGTAACCGGTCTTACCCCAGCTTGCCCTCAGCTTCAGGTTGTTGATGACGTTGGTGTAAGGCTTGAAGAAATTCTCGCGGTGGATGTTCCATCCTGCCGATATTCCCGGGAACATGGCATACTTGTGGTTGGCGGCGAAGTGAGAGGATCCGTCATAACGGAGACTGGCCGAGAAGAGATATTTCATGTCGTAGTTATAGTTCACACGGCCGAAGTAGCTGCTCATCTTCTTGTAGGTCTGCTTAGAGGTTGTCTTGGCGGTCTCGGCCGCAATACCGTTCAGGGTCTCGATATAGTCGGATGTACCTCCGTAGCCCGATCCGTTGAAACGGTACCAGCTGTCGTATATGTAGTTGCCTCCGAGCATGAAATCGAAGTTATGTTTCTGAGCGAAGGACTTGTTATAGTTGAGCACCAGGTCATACTGGTAATGCAGATCCATGTTGTGAGCCTCGTAAACAGGGCGGTTTTTTACCACCTCGTTGTAACGCTCAAAATTGTGATCCTTGCCTTCGTTATTGGTGAACGAGAACATCGGCTTGAGATGTAGGCTCGGCAAGAGTTCCCAGTCCAGCTCTACGGCCAGATTCAGTCGACTCACCTTGTTTTCCTGCTCCTGATAATAGATTTCATGCTGTCGTGTTCGGAACGAGCTGGTGAGCTCTCCCGGTGCCGGCGTTCCATCTTCGTACCACTGTCTGATAGTTGGAGGCATCTTAGATGCACGTGACATAACATTTTTCTCGTTGATGCCTCTTGAGTTGTGAATGGAGTAGTTTAGCATAGCTTTCACCTTCAAGTTGTCGAAAATCTTATAGGAAGCATTGGTCAGGAAGCTCCATCGGTCGTAGTTAGATCCTACAACGATGCCATCTTGCGTGAGATAGCCGAGGCTCGTGTAGAACGTAGAGCGGTCGTTTCCTCCACTGAAGGTCAGGTTGTAGTCGTGATTCACGGCCGTCCGGAATAGGTTTTTCTGGAAATCGGTGTCTTTGAATATGAGCATCTTACCTGGTGTAGCGGGATCTTCCATGATTTCCCATCCCTGATTGGTGAGTAGGTTTTCCACATAATCCTGTCCGTATTTGGTGATATAGTCGTCGAGGAAAGCTGTGGTTGTCAGTGCGTTGCGCGCATTATTGGTGCTCATGCCGAATGTTCCGTTGAGATATTTTCCGGGATTGTTGGCGTGCAAGGCTGCGAATCGGGTAGCGGTAAGATATTCACGTGCGTTGGACAGTGGCATCAGCTTAGGCTGGTTGTCAATTGACAGACCATATTTGAAAGAAAGAGTCCCCTTGCCTACCTTGCCCTGCTTGGTGGTAATCATGATGATACCTCTTGAGGCTTTCGATCCGTAGATGGATGTTGAGGCGGCATCCTTCAATACCTGAATGGTTTCGATGTCAGAGTAGTTGATGTCCTTCACCATTCGGATGACACCATCGATGATAACCAGCGGCGCATCTGATTCAGGACTGGTCGTAGTTCCTCCTCTGACGATGATCTGTGGATTGCTGCCCGGCTGCCCGGAATTGACTCTAATCTGCATACCAGGTACTTTTCCCTGAAGCATCGACATGGGGTTGCCCGACGAAGAGATGGCCATATCCTTCGAATCGACCTTGGTGATAGCACTGGTTAGGGTTGCCTTCGACTGCTTACCGTAGCCAATGACTACCACGTCCGACAATGCTATCTGATTGCTTTTCATCACAGTTGTCAAATGTGTGCGACCTTTGACCGGAACTTCCATCTTGTCCATACCGAGATAGGTCATCACCAGTACGGCGTTGGAAGCTGTTTGAATGGTGAATTTTCCATCTATGTCTGTAACGGTGTTACCTTTCCCATCCTTGGTTGAGACTGTAACGCTCACGAGTGGTTCCTGGTTTTCATCAAGAACAGTCCCCGTCACCGTAATGCGTTTCTCTGTATTGCTTTGCTGAAAATCGGTTGTTCCCGATCTCACTTCTGGAACAAAGAGGAAACAGACGCAAAGAAAGAGGAGCATTCTCACGACAGAATGACTTTCTCTTGTAGTTTTAGGTTCAATTATCATAATAAGGTGGTTATAAATTGTTAGTATTCGTGTAAAAGAATTTATGTTGTTCTTCATTCTTATTCGCTGCTTTTATGGACAGCTGGATAGAACGAGAGGGATGAGAAGGTTAGTGAGGTCTACTGCTTGTCGATTGTCTTTGGACGAAGCAGGTAGCCAACGGCAAACATGGCGATGAGCACAGTCAGGGCCATGATATTGAAATCACGGGTTACGTGCCCCGAGTCGAGCGACTTTCCGATGATGCTTGTGATACCTGCACCAGCAAACACGCCGCACATATTCATCAGTCCGTATGCCGTAGATCGGTATTTGGTAGAAACAAACTGGCAGAGAATCGGCATGTTATTAGCATCGAAGAAGCCGAAGCCTATTCCGAATAAGACTGTTCCCAGCATGATGGTGAACATGGACGAGCCATTGCCGATGAGTAGCAGCGCAGGAGAAATCATGCCCAGTCCCAGTACGCCTGTGAAGATACGCCCCCTGATATTGCGGTGTACCCAGCGGTCGGAAATGTAACCGCCAAGAATAACTCCTAAGAGCGATGACAATGCGATGGATAAGGTAGACAACGGACCAGCAACAGATGGTGACAGTGCCAGGTCGTTGGCATAGAGCGTTGGCAGCCAATTCTTAATGGCCCAGCCGGGTGTGCCGGGAATGCAGAAATAAATGAGGATGATGAGGAAGAACTTGTTGGTGAGCAGCTTCTTCAGACTCTGCGTCACGGATGGCTGAGTCTGGTTGGAAACGGCCTCAGTCTCGCTCACTGGTGCGTCTTTCAGGAAGATACTGAGCATCAGACCGTAAGCAATTCCAATGATGCCAAACCAATGGAAGGTGGTCTGCCAAGAGTACATCATCGACAGTGTGGCGCCGAATCCACCAATCGACTGGCCGAAGTAGAGGCCGGTCATGTGAATACCAATCGCCAGAGAGCGGGTTCGGTCTTTGTGGTAGTCGGCTATCAATGAGAGAGCTGCAGGCAGATACAGGGCCTCGCTCAATCCCATGATGCCACGGAGCACAAGCAGCTGGTTGAAAGAGGTGGCATAGCCCATCAGCAACGTGACGGACGACCACACGCACAAACTTCCCACAATGAGACGCTTTCGGCTGAATCGGTCACCAATCAAGCCCGATACCGGACTCATCAAACCATAAACCCATAGGAAGATGGCCATGAGGTGACCGAAGTTGACGGCCTGTTGCAGCTCACTGATGTCTTGCATCATCGGAACACGCATGGTAGATAGCATCTGCCGGTCCATGTAGTTGA
This sequence comes from uncultured Prevotella sp., assembly GCA_902488665.1. GTDB lineage: Bacteria > Bacteroidota > Bacteroidia > Bacteroidales > Bacteroidaceae > Prevotella. The sequence goes on from CABTXD010000038.1 coordinate 22,467, forward strand.
GGAATCCAACTCCCCAGAGCAGTCCTACCACCACCCAGGGATAGGCTTTGCTATGTTGTTGTGTCTGTTTCATCGTTTCAATATTTCTTTCAGACTTAGTTTAAGGAATACCAGTTGGGCCTGACTACTCTCGAAAAGGATGCCGACCGACTGTTCATCTATCGACGTGATACTGGAGTAGGCGGGACTTCTGAACTGGTCGAGCATAATCCAGTATTTCTCCGGCCAGCTCATTCCGTCGTCAAAGCTTACCTTCAGCGTAATCTTGTCTCTGATAGATGTGTCGCTGGGATTGACAAACAGCAAGATGCTCTTCCGTTCTCCGTTCTCGGTGTAGTAATGACGGTAGAGGCTTCCCATGCAGGTAGGCTCCACGAGTGCTTTCTTGGAAGTGGGATGCTCGGTCCATGTCTGTCCAAGGTCGTCAGTGGTCGATATTCTTCGTCCGTTGGTTTGAGTGTTGCCCTTGTTGGTGTTGTCGCGCATATTGAGCATAATGCTTCCGTCGGTCAGCTCCACCGCGTTGCTTTCGGTGGCGTTATGATAGGCCGGATTGCTTGTTTTCCACGTCCTACCATGGTCCAGGCTGTACGTGATGTTAGAAAAAGGCATGCCGGTAGAGTCGCGTCCATCGGTTGGGAAGACTAGTTTCCCGTCGCTCGTACACAGTCCCTGGCCGGGTGCGGGAGCTAAGAGCCACCAGTCTTCTTTCTTTACCTTGGGCGTGATGTTGTCGGGATAGCCCCATGTGGCACCATTGTCGGTGCTCTTGGTGATCAGGAATTGCGAAGTTTCCCTCAGTCCAAACCCACGCTGTGAGCCTTTGTTGCGCCATTGGTGTTCCCATTCGTTGTTACTTTCGGTCAGTCCCTGCATCCATTTCCCCTGCTTGTCCAACAGTCCGTGCATCCATAGACCGGCCACGTAAATGTCGCCGTTCGAGCGGTCTACCAGAATGCAGGCATCGCTTACACCGTTGTATTTCTGCGGCAGATCGCCCCATGTCCCCATGTCGATGACCTTTTGCATGGGTCCCCATGTCAGTCCCTTGTCAAAGCTGCGGTGCATGGCAATGTCTATGTCGCCTTGCAAGTCTCTCGACGATTGATATCGGGCATCGAAAATAGCCATGAGGGTGCCGTCATTGGCCGTCGCAATGCCTGGAATGCGCGAGGTGTTGACACCATCTTGTCCCTTCTGTCTTACCGCAACGCCTATGCGCAGTGGATTGATGTTGGCTGTGGCGCTGCGGAAGGTGAGTTTTCCTCTATTGGTTATCACCTCTTTGCACTGTATGACGACTTTATGGTCGAGACTGACCTTTTCCCTTAGTTTTACTGCTATCCAAAGTGAGAAGGTGTCGGTTGCCACGTTGATGGGGTTGGTGAAAACAATCCTGCCTTTCGGCGCCTGTGGCTTATTGAAAATTTGAAGCGTGTCAACCATACCTTTCTTGCTGGAGCCATAGACTCCGACAGACAGGATGTCGTTCGGGTCGGTGCTCTTCAATGCGTCCACTATTATCTTCTGGATGGTATAGGGGCGTTGGCCATGCTGAATGAAGTTCAACTTGATGGTCGGATTGATCTCTTTTTTAACCAAAACCGGTATGGTGGGAGATTCTATTGTGAGCCGTATTTTTTGTGAAAATGCGCTTTCGGAAAAGGCCAATACGAGCATAAAGAGGATATAATACATCTTCTTCATTTGTGCAAAAATCTATTGTTGATGGTTAGTAATATTTCTCGGCAGTCTCTTTCCTGACAATGGTTTTAGGGTCTGATACCCAGGTCTTCCCAATCCTTGCGGATGCAGGCCAGTTCGTCTTCGGTATAGGCTGGCAAGGGGAGTCGGCAGTTGCCGCAATCAATACCGATGAGGCTCATGATGGCCTTCCCACCGCGCACACCACCGCCGTATCTGATGATGAGTTTCACCATCTCCACTGATTTCAGTTGCCATTGTCGGGCCTCTGCCATGTTGTTCTTGCGCATGGCATCGAATACATGCTGGTAGACAGATGGGATATAGTTGTAGGTGCTTCCCACTCCTGCGACTGCTCCGATGGAGATTCCAGCAATCAGAATCTCGTCGAATCCGTTTAAAATCTCAAACAAATGATTTTCCAGATTTATGCACTGCTGCATCTCCATGAGGTTGTTGTGGGTGAACTTCACGCCCACAAGGTTGGGAATTACCTTGCTTCCTTCGGTCAGAAATTCATCTACCGGCAGGTTCACTCCGGTGATCGAGGGCATATTGTAGTAGTAGAATGGCGTTTCGGGGGCTGCTTCGCAGACGGGTTTGAAGTAGTTCACCAGGTCGTTGACTGTGCCTGGCTTGAAGAAGCTGGGCGCTATCGAGGCAATGGCGTCGGCATGACAGGCTGCAGCATGGCGAGCCAGTTGAGCAGAGTCTTTCTGGCAATTGGATCCTACGTGCGCAATGACCTTGAATCTGTGCTTGGAGGCTTCTATCCACCGTGCTAAAATCTGTTGTCTCTCCTCAATGGTGAGTGATGAGAATTCGCCGGTAGTACCGCATACAAATACGCCTTGGATGGTTGTTGACGCAATCCAGTCGGCATAGCGGTCAATCATTTCGAGGTTTACTTCATCTTCTTTGGTAAAAGGAGTAAATACGGCAGCAATCATGCCTTCTAAACGTGTGTGGGTAATCATATTTTTGTTTTTAGTTATTATTTTCGTTTCAGGGTTCCAGTAATTATTTCGGGCGTTCGTATGCCTGGTTGAATCTCGCCGCTCATGATATAGAAGGTGTTGCCGATGACGACGGTATTGGTTGTCACGGCCAGAGGGTAGGGAGACAGGATGGGCGGGTCGAAGGCTTCTTTCCTGGTGTCGTAAACTCTGACCAGCCTGCTGAATCCAGGATGGTTGGGCGTGGTTGGGAGCAATTGTTCCACTCCTCCGAGGAATACCAGCTTCTCCCCTTGGGCGATGGCCGTTCCAGCCATGACAGGGAAATGCCCCTTTAGCCTTCGCCATGTTTGCTTTTGGGTATCAAATACATAGCCGTCTTCGTGCATCGTGGTGGGTTGGTTGCCTGAAAAGCTCCTGCCACTGAACAGATATAGACTTCTTCCCTGACCGGCACAGACGGCATAGCCTCTGGAAAGCCCCGGCCAGGATGGCAATTGCTGCCAACCCGCTTTCGGATTGTTAAGGTCAAGGCAGTAGAATAGGTTAGTAGATGCGTCATCGGTCATGGAGGTCTGTCCACCGAGAATGTATATGCAGTTTTTGATTTTGGTTGCTGCCATGTTGGCCAG
>CABTXD010000039.1:0-25589 GCA_902488665.1 uncultured Prevotella sp.
ATGCGCAACGTTTGCTCGACGGACTGGAAAAAGTAAACTGGACGGAGTCGCTGAAGGAAACGCAACGCAACTGGATTGGACGCTCGCAAGGAACCGAGGTGCAGTTTAAAGTGGCCAACCACGATGACCTGTCTTTGACGGTGTTCACCACCCGCGCCGATACCATGTTCGGTGTTACGTTCATGGTGCTGGCTCCAGAGAGCGAATACGTCAGTCAAGTGACCACTCCCGAGCAGGCAACAGCCGTTGAAGAATATGTAGATGCGACGAAAAAACGTACTGAACGGGAACGCATCGCCGATAGAAAAGTAACCGGAGTGTTCACCGGAAGCTACGCCGTGAACCCATTGACGGGCGAAAATATCCCTATCTGGGTGAGCGACTATGTACTGGCAGGCTACGGAACAGGGGCCATCATGGCCGTTCCGGCACACGACAGTCGCGACTATGCCTTTGCCAAGCATTTCAATCTGCCCATCATTCCGCTAATCGAAGGGGCTGATGTGAGTGAAGAGAGCTACGATGCGAAAGAGGGAATCATGATTAACAGTCCGGTGGAAGGAAAACAAACACCGTTGAGCCTCAATGGATTGACGGTGAAAGAGGCCATTGCGGCCACCCGAAAATATGTGGTTGAACAGGGTATCGGGCGCGTTCGGGTGAACTATCGCCTGCGCGATGCCATCTTCTCTCGTCAGCGCTATTGGGGCGAACCCTTCCCAGTATATTATCAAGACGGCATGCCTCACATGATACCAGAAGCATGCTTGCCGCTCGAATTGCCTGAGATTGACAAGTATGAGCCTACCGAGACTGGCGAACCGCCATTGGGTAGAGCCAAAAAATGGGCCTGGGACGTGGAACAAAACAAGGTGGTAGACAAATCGCTTGTCAACAATTCTACCATATTCCCGCTGGAACTAAACACCATGCCGGGCTTCGCTGGCAGCTCGGCTTATTATCTTCGTTACATGGATCCGCACAACAATGAAGCATTGGTGGATAAAAACGTAGCTGCTTATTGGCAGAATGTAGACCTTTACGTGGGCGGAACAGAACACGCCACGGGCCACTTGATTTATTCAAGATTTTGGAATAAGTTCTTACATGATTATGGTTATTCCTTCAAAGAAGAACCTTTTGAGAAGTTGGTGAACCAGGGAATGATACAAGGACGCAGCAACTTTGTGTATCGTATCAACAATGATGACCATTCAGCAGCACCTGTTTTCGTGTCAGTGGGATTGAAAGAACAATATAAAACCACTCCCATTCATGTGGATGTAAATATAGTGCATGGCGACGTGTTGGACATAGAGGCCTTCAAAGCGTGGCGACCAGAATACAAACAGGCTGAATTTATCTTGGAAGGAGATAAATATATGTGCGGTTGGGCCATCGAGAAGATGTCGAAATCGATGTACAACGTTGTCAATCCTGATATGATTGTAGAACAGTACGGTGCCGACACACTGCGCTTGTATGAAATGTTCCTTGGCCCGGTAGAGGCCAGCAAGCCATGGGATACCAACGGTATTGACGGTTGTCACCGATTCCTGAAAAAGCTGTGGGGACTGGTTTATGAATATAGAACTGACCAATTCCTGCCCAACGACGACGCTCCAACCCCTGAACAACTTAAATCTGTGCACAAATTAATCAAGAAGGTGACGGGTGACATCGAGCAGTTTTCGTACAATACGGCCATCTCTGCCTTCATGATTTGCATCAACGAACTGGCACAAAGCAAGTGCACCAACAAGGAACTGCTCAAGGATGTCATCAAACTATTGTCACCCTTTGCGCCACACATCAGTGAAGAGCTGTGGCATGTGTTGGGTGGAGAGGGTTCTGTTTGCGATGCCCAATGGCCTGTATGCAATGAGGAATATCTCAAAGAGAGCGATGTACAGATGACGGTATCATTCAACGGGAAGGCTCGTTTCCAGATGGTATTCGGCATAGACGACAGTCGTGAAGCCATTGAAGAAAAGGTGCTTGCCGACGAGCGCACCCAAAAATACATCGCAGACAAAACAATTATCAAAACAATTATCGTTCCAAAAAAAATCATTAATATCGTACTAAAATGATTAAAAACAAGGAATTTATCTTATCTGAAGTAAAAGATTATGTGTTCATCACGTTAGGCCTGTTGCTTTACAGCACTGCCTTCACCATCTTCCTGATGCCCTATGAAATTGTAACCGGTGGGGTAACCGGTATGTCGGCCATCATTTATTATGCCACTGGCTTTAAGCTGGAGAACACATACATGATTATCAACATTTCATTGTTAATCGTAGCCCTGAAGATTTTGGGCTTCCGATTTATGATGAAAACCATCTATGCCATCTTTGCCCTATACTTTATGTTAATGTTTGCACAAAGTCTAATGCCTTTAGATGCTAACGGAAACTTTATCAAGGTATTGGGCGAGGGACAAGACTTCATGTCAATGGTCATTGGATGCTGTATCACTGGTTCATCATTGGCAGTGGTATTTCTCAACAATGGCAGTACGGGAGGATCGGATATCATTGCTGCTTGTGTCAACAAATACAAGGATATGTCCTTAGGACAGGTACTAATATTGGTAGATATCTTTATAGTCAGTAGCTGTTTCTTCTTCCCGCAGTTTGGCGAAATGGCTGAACGCGCACACAAAGTGGTGTTTGGCTATTGCACCATCATCATCGAATGTTTCATGCTCGACTTTGTGTTTGCCCGTCAACGGCAATCGGTTCAGTTTATGATTTATTCGAGAAAACATGAAGAAATCGCTGAAATTCTGTCCAAAGAAACCGACCATGGACTGACTATTCTTGATGGTCATGGCTGGTATACCGGACAAGAAATCAAGGTAATTTGTTTGTTAGCCCGTAAAAGTGAAAGTCAATTAATCTTCCGACTCATCAAGATGACCGACCCAAATGCCTTTGTTAGTCAGAGTTCTGTCATCGGTGTGTACGGCGAGGGATTTGATCAAATCAAGGTAAAAGTAAAGAAAAAACATGAAAATAGTCTTCGCAACAAACAACAAGAACAAGCTTCAGGAAATTCGTGACATACTGGGTGAACGGTTTGAAATAGTTTCTTTGCAAGATATTGGTTGTCATGAGGATATTCCAGAGACAGGAGATACCTTGCAAGAGAATGCCTTACAAAAGGCCATGTATGTGGCAGAACACTACGGGTTGGACTGTTTTGCCGATGATACGGGCCTTGAAGTGGAAGCTCTTAATGGTCAACCAGGCGTTCACAGCGCACGTTATGCAGAGGGAACTGACCATGATAGCGAGGCAAACATGCGGAAACTGTTGTGTGAACTACAGGGAAAAAACAATCGAAAGGCTTGCTTCAGAACGGTCATCGCTTTGTTGAAACACGCTAAAAAACACACGATTGGCACGTCTGTAAACAGCAATTTTCAACCTGAAATTCATTATTTTGAAGGACGTGTGGATGGTTTAATTGCAGAAGAGAAACGTGGTGATGCTGGTTTCGGCTACGATCCGCTGTTCATTCCCAACGGATATAACCAGAGTTTTGCCGAACTTGGCGAAGATATAAAGAACCACATTTCTCATCGTGCACTGGCAGTTGAAAAATTAGCAGCCTATCTTAACAAAGATATAGCACAATCGGTCTAATCGAATGGCGTAATGAAAACAACGATAGTATCTATCCTTTTTCTCATCATCGGGTGCTTGCAAGGCTTGTCTCAGATAGGTTCTTGGAAAGTATATCCTGCCTATCACGACATAACGGACGTGGAACCGGCAGGAAAAAGGGTGTATGTTCTGGCATCAGGTGGATTGTTTTGCTATGATAAGGATGACAACAGTATACAAACTTATGATAAGAAAACAGGCTTGAATGATGTTGAAATCAACCACATTGCTTATAGTTCTGCGGCAAAAAGATTGATTATTGTCTACAAAAACAACAACATTGACTTGCTGGATGGTAAGGGAAACGTAACCAATATCGCTGACTATTATAAAAAATCGCTAACAGAAGACAAAACCATTAACAACATCTATGTGAATGGAATCTATGCTTATCTCTCCACAGGATTTGGTATTGTCAAGATTAATGTGAGCAATGCCGAGATTAGTGATACTTATTTTCTGGGCTTTCGCGTAGATTGGACGCTTATACAGCAAAACAAAATCATCGCAGCATCAATGACCCATGGAAAATATGCTGCTGATTTATCTACTAATTTACTTGACAAGAAGAATTGGAAAAGAATAGGAAACTATACTGAAAACATAAAAGTAGTAGACAATGAACTATGGAATAAAATGGAAAGCTTGCGTCCGGAAGGTCCGAAATACAACCATTTTTATTTTTTAGAGTTTGTCAATAACCGCCTTTATACTTCGGGAGGAGGTTTCGAATCAGAAGGTGTTAGCCTATCACATCCAGGTATTATCCAGGTTCTTGACGATGGTCAATGGCACATCTATCAAGATGATATCCAGAAAACAACTGGCTATTCGTATGCAGATATTAATTGTTTAGCCATCGATCCTAAAGATGAAAACCACGTTTTTGCAGGAGGTAGAACCGGACTTTACGAATTTCAAAACGGAAAACTCACCAAATACTACAATAAAGACAACAGTATTCTGATGCCAGCAGTTGATAAAGGAAAAGAACTGGATAATGAATATGTTCTCATCAACGGTCTGCTGTTCGATGAAGAGCGCCATCTTTGGATATTAAACAACCAAACCAAGGGACAAAGCATCATCGAATTACTGCCAGATGGAACCATGAAATCACACCATCAACCATCGCTGATGAGAAATGGAGTGAGCCCCAGTTTACTCTATCATCCCATGTTTGACAGTCGAGGTTTATTATGGTTCGGCAACGGGAACTACAAGTTTCCGGCACTGTTTTGTTATGATAGGAAGACTGAAACGCTGCACACGATAACCAATTTCATCAACCAAGATGGAAACAGTCTAAAAACAACAGCTGTAAAATATATCGCTGAAGATATGGAGAACAATCTTTGGATTGGTACAAATACAGGAGTATTGCTGCTTGAAGCTTCAAAAATGAATCAACTACCCGATGTTACTTTCACACAAATAAAGATTCCTCGCAACGACGGAACTAACTTAGCCGACTATTTATTGGCAGGAGTAGACATCACCTGCATTGCAGTTGACAAGAGTAACCGCAAATGGTTTGGCACAGGAAGTAATGGCGTATATCTCATCAGTGCTGATAACAACCAGCAAATTCATCATTTTACCATAGCAAACAGCGTATTACCTTCTAACCATATAGAAAGCATTGCCATCAATAATCAAACAGGAGAAGTGTTTTTTGGGACAGACAAAGGACTTTGTTCTTTTCAAAGTGACGCCACCGAGGCTGTGGAATCGATGAACAAAGACGTTACCTACGCATACCCAAATCCAGTAGAACCTTCTTACAATGGTCCCATAACGGTTGTCGGACTCAGTTATCAAGCCGACATCAAAATAGTAACTGTCAATGGCACCTTGGTAACTAAAGGCAAAAGCAATGGCGGAACTTTCGTGTGGGATGGCAATGATATGAACGGAAATCCGGTGGCATCGGGCATCTATATGGTACAAACTGCCGATCAAACTGGCAACAAAGGAACTGTATGCAAAATCGCTATCGTCAGATAAGTCTGCTCTTTCTGGCTTTCCTATTGTTGGTGCTCTTCCTATTTGACTATACACCTACAAATGATGGAGATGGCTATATTGAATACGCCAGGATGTGCATCGACTACGGAGAACCCTATCCTTGTGCGCCGACCATCAATGGACAACCCTTTATTTGGAACATCGGACAAATCAATTTGGTGGCTCTCTCGCTGTATCTATTCCATTCTGTTTATCCCATCTTAGTGTTGATGTGCTTCCTCAAAGCCGCATCAGCCTACTTACTTGCGCGCATTGTACAAAAAACATGCAACGACCAGATAGGACTCATTGCCCTATTATTATATGTGTGCTATCCCAATAATTGGGGACAAAGCACGACCATACTCTCCGAAATACCATCCATCACGCTCTTATTAGGAGCTGTTTTCATTATTCTACACACCTCCCGTGTGCGACATCTCTTCATAGCAGGCATGTTAATGGCTATAGCCAACTGGTTTCGTCCCATCAGTTTAGTATTCATGGGTACGTTTTTTCTCTATTTTCTATTCTTTAAAAACAAACAATGGTTACGTTCTTTCAGCTCCCTGCTGGCTGGATATGCCTTATTTATCTTCGTAGTTGGCACCAGTTGCTGGCTGCGTACGGGCTATTTTTTGTACCAAAGTGAAACCTTGTGGTTCAACATGGCGGCAGCAACATACGAAACCAGCGTAGAACCTCATTACAATGCCGAGGCTTATCCCAAAGGAACCATCAGGTATATTGACCACATGAAGGATAAAACGGCCATAGAATGCAACCAAATATGGAAACAAAGATGCTTGGAATGGCTCAAGGATAACAAAGCAAACTATTTGAGTAAAATACCCGGCAGATTGGTTTATATGTACATGAACGACATGGATAACATACCTGCTTTTATGCATGATAAATCGAAAGCCCAAAACAATTACGTCACACTACCCTATCGAACGCTATTGTACAACCTTCAAAATCTATCCTCCATACAGTGGGTTGGACTGCTCAACATGATTTATTACGCATTCCTGCTGCTGACCTTTGCCTTTTCCCTCCATGTTTTACGTTCAGAAAAAAAATACGATACCTTGTTTCTTTTATGTTGTATCGTCATTGGAGGTTCATTAGCTTTGGTCTTGGCAGTACACGGAGAAACCCGATTTAAGGCTCCTTTCATGCCTTTTATCTTCATAGGTGCGGCGGTTAGCATCTATAAAATTACTCACAAGCGACGAACCTTCTAATACATACCGTTTCTCTTTCATGGCTTAGTTGTCCACATCCTATTTATATATTCTTTTTATTTATTTTTTAAAAGAAAGAAATATGAAGAGAGATGATGTGCGGTGGATATGTTGATAACTATCCATCAATTTATTTGCTTTTTACGTTATTCTACTCTTATGTTGGTTTTTACACACTTCACTGGCATATCTTTATACTGTCAATCAATTCATTAGCTATGTTTTCCACAATAATATGTAATATCGAATGATGTGAATAAGTTGATAAATTTCATGGCTGAAAAATTGTGGAAATTGATGTATAACTTCGTCATAAGTGTGTGGATATGCACCAACTTTTATGTTCTTTTATTGCTAAGTGGATAAACAGGCAGTTATTCAGCATTTATAAACAGAGTTATGCACAATGATTGTGTATAAGTGTTTGTATGTTTCGTTTGAAGCAAATAAATAAGGCAACGACACAAATCGTTGCCTTATTTAAGTTCATCAAATGCTGTTTTATTCAGCTTGAGGAGTGAAATCTTCTTTTCCTACACCGCATAATGGGCATACCCAATCATCTGGGAGATCTTCAAATGCTGTTCCGGGAGCGATGCCTCCATCAGGATCGCCTTCTGCTGGGTCATAAACATAACCGCAAGTTTCGCATACATACTTTTTCATAATCTTGTTTTTTAATAAGTGAATAAATTAATTTTGTTTGCTGTTTTTATTGATAACTTCATCAATTTTATTGATGATTTGTTCTGGTTTTATTTCATTTAAGCAGGCATAGTCATTCCTCCAACACGGTTTGTTGCCATAAATGGAACAAGGGCGACACGCTAAGTCTGTCTGAACTGCGAGGTCTGCGCTTTGATTCCACCCCATAAATCCCGCAAAGGGATGTGTGGCACCCCAAACGCTGATGACGGGTGTGTTGACCAATGATGCCAGATGCATGTTGGCACTATCCATGCTAATCATCACATCCAAGTGGTACATCAAAAGCAGTTCTTCCTGTAACGTGTTTAAAAGCGTTGGAACGCTGACACATCTGTCATATTTTTTTGCCCAAAAAGAGAGCTGTTCCTTTTCTTCTTTTCTGCCCCCAAATAGGAAAAGACGTGTATTTTCGTACTTGGTTTGTATCCTTTCAATTGTTTTTTCCATCTTTTCCAATGGATAAACTTTGCCCTTGTGTGCCGCAAAAGGCGCTATGCCAATCCACCGTTCGTCCTTGTTTTTCACATCGATGCCATCTGGTAAGTCAGGCATCGTGCCGTCCTGCCGTGGAAAGATGGATGTGAAATCAATCTCAATGGGGTAACCTAATTTTGCTAAAACATCCGCATAGTTTTGAAACGACGTTTGTAGCGGCGTCAATACCTTATTTCCTTTTTTGGTCAGTCTACGTCTGTCAGCTCGATGTTTGTCGATGTGAGCGACTTTGAACCTGTCTAACAAAAATCTACTGCGTAGATATTTCGAGCGCAGGTTATCATGAAAATCGGCTATGGCGGTGAATCTTTTGGCCGTCAGTCTGCGGTAAAGTTTATTCAATCCGCGCAGATTCTTATATTCATTGTTCAGGTCGGCAGACATAAAATCTACGTTTGGTGCCAATTTGTCAAAGAAATTCGCTGCGAAAGGACGACTCAGCACGCTGATGCGGATATTGGGATATTGTTTTGCCAACGAGTACACTACCGGAACCGTCATGGCCACGTCACCCATAGCCGAGAACCGTATGATGAGCAGATGTTCGGTCTTCATTTATTTTTTGTAGAGAACCGGGTTGGTGGAAGGGTCGTTGTACATCTTCATCTGTCGGTACACCTTCATGTATTTTCGTCCCTCTTGGATGTCTTCCAGCAGCTGATCAATGGCTGTTCCCAAGTCTTTTTGTTGTTCCAGCAGCACGTTTAGCTTGGCCATACATGTATCTTTATGCTCTTTTGAAGCGTCTTGACGTTCGGCTTGCTCGCGCATGTGATAAATCTTCAGTGCCAGTATGGACAATCTGTCAACGGCCCATGCCGGACTTTCGGTGTTGATGCGTGCGTCGGGTAGCACCTTCACTTCACTGTATTTCTGTCTGAAATAGCTGTCTATCTGTTCCACAAGATCCGTACGGTCTTGATTTGAGCGGTCAATGCGGCGCTTCAACGCCAACGCTTCTATGGGATCAATATTTGGGTCTCTGATGATATCTTCGAAATGCCATTGAACAGTGTCAATCCAGCACTTCAGATACAACCGGTTTTCGATGGTTTCATCGTCGTAGGGATTATTGATTGGTGTGTCGATATCATCATGGACGTGATAATCATCAATAGCTCGTTGAAAGATTTTATTACATTGTTCACTAAATGACATGTTGCGTTTTCTTTTGGTTACTTATGCAAATATAAATAATAAAAGGTAATGTTCAAAACAAAATCAAGGTTTTTTAGTACATTGTAACAAAGTATGCATTGTTTAATTTGATTCTTATCGTTTTAGACGTTCTTATCTTTCCACTGTTTTGACAAATCAAAATAAATACTCAAAGCAATGCGAATTTTCTTGACAAGCAACTCTTTTATTTTGGGCATATTTGCAAACAACTCTTCATCCAGTTGCAAATACGCCAAATATACGTTGATTTTGTATATTATTGAACCATAATAAAATACAGTTTTCATCCATGATTAGCCTACTTCATTTTTGCTTTTTTCAGGTTAAATGCATTGCTTTTAGGCTTCAATATGTATGCTTTTGGTGCGTAATGCCATGTAAATTGACCGGCAAAGTCTTATATATTGCACCTTAAACGCCTTGTTATTGCCTTAAAATTTAATTTTTCTTGCTTCACGATAGCTTGTTTGCTTCCCCCTTGCCTATTGATTTTTTCCAGATTGAAAGTTTTCAAGTGCTGTTTTAGGGGCATTATTTGGTTAAAAATTTCTACATTTTTTCAGGTAGTGGCGTGATTTATCATGTTCCAAAATGCCGTAGTATTGCAAATTATTACGCACCTACCTATTTATTAATGTCTTTTTTTTATTTTTTGAATATACTACCTATTATAACTCTATAAATTACAGCAATTTTCAATAAAACAAGTATTAAAATTGCACAATATAGGGTATAATGTGCAATATGAGGTACTTTTTTCGATAAAACATTTGTAGATGTGAATAAAAATTTGTTCCTTTGCATCCGTATTTTTGATTGAGAATCACTTATAAACATTTTAAAAAAGTTACAATTATGTCAGAAATTGAAAGCAAAGTAAAGGCTATTATCGTAGATAAGTTGGGTGTTGATGAGGCAGAAGTAAAGCCAGAAGCAAGTTTCACCAATGATCTGGGTGCCGATTCATTGGACACTGTAGAGCTGATTATGGAATTCGAGAAAGAATTCGGCATCTCTATTCCAGACGATAAAGCTGAGAAAATTGCAACGGTAGGTGATGCCATTTCTTATATAGAAGAAAATGCAAAATAATTAAAAGCAAACGAAGAGGGTTGAGCTGGGAGATTTCTTTCAGCTCAATTTCAATTTGCTTTTAATCAATTTTTTTTATTCAATCAATGGAATTAAAAAGAGTTGTAGTAACAGGACTTGGTGCCGTAACACCTATTGGCAATACGCCTGAAGAAACATGGAAAAGCATGTTGGCAGGTAAGAGTGGTGCTGCTCCTATTACATTATTTGATACTTCCAACTTCAAGACACAGTTTGCTTGTGAGGTAAAAGACCTGAACATCAATGATTACATTGATAGAAAGGCTGTTCGCAAGCTGGATCGCTACACCCAGTTGGCCATGATTTCGGCCATGCAGGGTGTAAAAGATGCTGGACTTGACTTGGAAAAAGAAGACAAAAACCGTATCGGTGTTATCTATGGTGTGGGTATCGGAGGTATTAAAACCTTCGAAGAAGAGGTTTCGTATTATGCCTTGAACAAGGAAAACGGCCCAAAATTCAGCCCATTCTTCATTCCTAAGATGATTGCCGACATCGCTTCCGGACAGATTTCCATTCACTTTGGATTTCATGGTCCCAACTATACCACAACCAGTGCGTGTGCTTCTTCGAGCACAGCCTTGTCAGATGCGTTCAATCTCATTCGTCTGGGCAAGGCTAACATCATCGTTTCAGGTGGTGCCGAGGCAGCCATTACGGCCAGTGGTGTGGGTGGTTTCAACGCCATGCATGCGTTGTCAACCCGTAATGACGACCCTGAACATGCTTCACGGCCATTCAGTGCCAGTCGTGACGGTTTCGTCATGGGCGAGGGAGCGGGCTGTTTGATTCTTGAAGAGTTGGAACATGCCAAGGCGCGCGGTGCCAAAATCTATGCCGAAATGATTGGTGAGGGTGCCAGTGGCGACGCTTATCACATCACGGCCAGCCATCCGGAAGGACTTGGTGCTAAGCTGGTGATGACCGCAGCACTCGAAGATGCCGGTCTGAAGCCAGAAGATGTTGATTACATCAATGTGCATGGTACTTCCACACCTGTTGGTGACATCTCTGAGGTTAAAGCCATCAAGGATGTGTTTGGCGACCATGCCTACAAATTGAACATCAGTTCTACCAAGAGTATGACCGGTCACTTGCTGGGTGCAGCAGGTACTGTAGAAGCCATGGCCTGTGTGTTGGCCGTTCGGGACGACATCATTCCTCCCACTATTAATCATGAGGAGGATGACAAGGATCCCGAAATTGATTACGAACTGAACTATACGTTCAACCAAGCTCAAAAGCGTGAGGTGCGTGTAGCATTGAGTAATACGTTCGGGTTTGGTGGACATAACGCTTGTGTAGTATTCAAGAAATATGCTGAGTAATATTCTCGATCGGATAAAGCTCCCCTTCCGTCGTGAAAGGGAGCTTTACTCGTCTTTATACCGTATCATCGGTTTCTATCCACACGATATTAGTTACTACAAATTGGCCTTGATGCATAAGAGCGTCATGCGTCGCAATGACAAGGGAAAACCCGTGAATAACGAGCGTTTGGAGTTTCTCGGCGATGCCATTCTCGATGCTACCGTAGGGCATATCGTGTACGAGCATTTTCCTGGTAAGCGTGAGGGATTTCTCACCAACACACGCAGTAAGCTGGTTCAACGCAGCACTTTGAACAAGTTGGCCAATGAGATGGGCATTTGCAAGCTCATCCTTAGTAGCGGACGCAACGCCTCGCATAACAGTTATATGGGCGGAAATGCGTTCGAAGCGCTTGTAGGTGCCATCTATCTGGATCGTGGTTACGATGCTTGTATGCGCTTCATGAAAGACCGTATCTTGAAGGAAATGCTCAACATCGATAAAGTAGCTTACAAGGAAGTGAATTTCAAGAGTAAGCTGATTGAATGGAGCCAGAAAAACAAAGTGAAGATTAACTTCAAGCTGTTGAATCAAGGGCAGGATAAAAACGGTAACCCGGTCTTTAAGTATGCAGCCGAATTGGAAGGAATTGAGGGGTGTTCTGGTGAGGGATTCAGCAAGAAAGAGAGTCAACAGCTGGCCAGTAAGCTTACGTTGGAACAACTGAAACGCAAGCCGCAGTTCATCGATGAGGTGTTTGCCGCCAAGACCAACCGCACCAAGATGGAAGAAGAGCCGGTAGTAATTGTGCCGGATACGCATCCACAGGATGATTTCATCGTGGTGAAGAGCGATGACCTACCGGTACAAAAGCACGAATCACCCTTCCAGGAAGAGGTCTTTACCGATTCTCAAGAAGAGGTTCTTGAAGAGTCGCCTGTCATCTCCAACTTGGTAGATGAGATTGATGAACTGCATTTAGACGATATAAGCGCTCAAAGAATGAGCGATGAGGAAATTATCGCCAAGGCCGAAGAAGAAGCCTTCTCGAATGAATAGCTACGTCAGCAGCGTGCATACAGATGCTCGCTGTCGGCGTATCTGTCGGCAGCGAGCATGTATCGTCCTTTTTAATTCATGTAGATAGGTATTTAAGTCTGTAGTGATGAGGTTGGTTTAAGTTTGTGAATTGGCCGTTTTCTGGTCCTCATGGATGAGTTTGAGCAAGTGTTCTACCGCCTCTTCCGTAGGGATATTTTTCTCCACACAGGTTTGTTTTCTGTACAAAGAAACCTTTCCTGGACCAGCACCTACATAACCATAATCGGCATCAGCCATCTCTCCAGGCCCGTTGACAATGCATCCCATGATGCCAATCTTGAGGCCTTTCATCTCTTTTGTGGCGTCTTTAATGCGCGCAATGGTCTGTTGTAGGTCGTATAAGGTGCGTCCACAGCCCGGACAACTGATGTATTCGGTTTTGCTCATGCGCAATCTTCCTGCCTGTAAGATATTGAATGCCGTGTCTTCCAATACGCTGTCGGACAGTTTTCCGTCGTTCATCAGCCAGATACCATCTGTCAATCCGTCGATCATCAATGCTCCCATGTCGGCCGATGCGTCCAGTTGGAAGTCGCTCTTGTCATCATGACGGTACATTTGGGCAAAGACTACGGGATTGTACACACCGTTGTTCATCATCTCATGAACCAGTGCTCGCTGGTCTCCTACCCTGTTCTGGTGATTGCTCACGCATACTACAACAACCTCGGGATGTGCCTTTAAGCATGCCACATACTCTTCTACTGGCGTTCCATACTGTAAGACTAAAAACTTGATGTCCGACCTCATGCTGCCAATGAATGGCATAGCCATGGCTGGAAAGATGGGATAGGTATGTTTTTCGCCATGATATTCGCTGTAATCAACGATATATTTCCGGTCTTCTGCATATTTAGGAACTTGGTTGCCTACATAAATATAGTCGGCTTTGCAGCCTTCATTCGAAGTAATGACAATGGGTACGTTGCTTCCACCGATGTTGCCAATTGCACGCGTTTTACGCCTTTCGGGGCGAAGATAGTTGAAGTGTTTGTTGAGTTCTGCTGGAATCATCAGGTGTCCGGCACGCTTTGTGACGTAATCTACCAAGTGTTTGGCCACAGGAATCTCACATTCGGGTTCTTCAGAAAGCGATACACGGATGGTATCTCCAATGCCATCTGCCAACAATGCACCGATTCCCACCGCACTCTTGATGCGCCCGTCCTCGCCTTCTCCTGCTTCTGTCACGCCAAGGTGTAAGGGATAGTGCATGTCTTCCTTGTCCATTGTGTCGACAAGTAAGCGCACTGATTGCACCATCACTACCGTATTGCTTGCCTTGATGGAGATAACAACGTCATCAAATTGCTGTTTTTTGCAGATACGGAGAAACTCCATGCAGCTTTCTACAATGCCTTCGGGCGTATCACCGTATCGGTTTCGTATCCTATCCGATAGCGATCCGTGGTTTACCCCTATGCGAATGGCGGTGTGGTTGGCTTTACAAATGTTGAGAAAAGGTACAAACCGGTCTTCTATCTTTTTGAGTTCGCGCGCATACTCTTCGTCCGTGTACTCTAATTGGATGAACTTTCGGGCGGGATCTACGTAATTCCCCGGGTTGATGCGAACCTTTTCGGTATGCTGTGCAGCCACGTCAGCCACGTTAGCATTAAAGTGTACGTCGGCTACCAATGGTGTTTCATACCCTTTGGCATGCAATCCGTCATGGATATTCTTCAGGTTTTCAGCCTCTCTCCTACCCTGTGTGGTGAGTCGTACCAACTCTCCACCAGCTTGAATGATGCGTTCTGCCTGCTCAATGCACGCCTGTGTGTCATTCGTGTCGGTTGTAGTCATCGACTGAATGCGTACTGGATTATCGCCACCCATATCGATATTGCCTACATGTACTACGTTCGATTTACGGCGTTGATAATTAAAAAGATCTGTCATGTGTACACGCTTCTCTTAGTTAGTCTTGTATTCGTAATCTTTTATTTGTGCCAAATCAGCATTTGCTTTCGTGATTTTGGCACCCAATCCAGCTTTATGATCTTTGATTTTTTGCGCAATCGATTCGTCTGTCAGCGCCAACATCTCCACTGCAAGGATAGCGGCGTTCATGGAAGCGTTAACCCCTACCGTCGCAACTGGAATGCCTGGTGGCATCTGTATGATGCTGAGCATGGCGTCCAAGCCGTCTAACATTCCTTTAATAGGAACGCCGATGACGGGCAATGTGGTGTTGGCGGCAATCACACCAGGCAGCGCAGCAGCCATTCCGGCAGCGGCTATAATTACTTTGATACCTCTGTTTGCGGCCTCTTTGGCAAACTCTTCAACGGCAGCGGGCGTGCGGTGAGCCGATAAAGCGTTTACTTCAAAGGGTATTTTCAGGTCGTTCAGAAACTTACATGCTTTCTCCATGACTGGGAGATCGCTTGTGCTACCCATGATGATGCTTACTAATGGTTTCATATTCATATTGTTTTAAGAGTTTGATTTCAAATCATTGAGATAATATAGAAGGCGGATATCAGACCCACAATGAATCCAACGTTCACCTGTGACAGCGTGTGTTGCTTGAGAATGATGCGGCTCGATCCCACCAATCCCGCGAATAAGATGGCCAAACAGAGCCACCAAGTAGGATTGAAGTGAAACAACAAGGCAAACGACATCAATGCGCCTGTCACCCCACCGATGGCTGCCGAGTGGGTTGATATCTTCCACCAGACGTTGATAAGCGCACAGATAATCTGGATGGCGAGTGCCGTGATGAGGATGCTGCTGATGAAATGTGGGATGTGATACAGGTTCATGATGTAGTAACATGCGAAGTAACACACAATCGAGATGATGTAAGGCACCATTCGTCGCTCCTTCATTCCCAGCTCGTGCAGTGTCCATCCCTGGTATTTTCGATACAGGTGAATCAATAAGGTTGGCAGCAACACGGTGAAAAGATACACCATCATGATGACGGTAAGCTTGTAATACCAAGGAACCAGCCTGTTGAGATAACTCAACATGAATAGTGCTATCAGCCCAAGCACGGGTAGATAGAAAGGTGTGAAGACGATGCTTATCGTCCGAGCGGCCAAAATAATGTTCTTTTCTTTCATATTGTGTCATCCGCAGGTACTATGTTTGCGGATGGTTTCTTCTTCATGTTTTAGCGTCATTCATGAGAAACGATGTGTCAATCATTCTTTCCTGAGTCGGGCAACCGATAACCCTAATTGCTCTCTGTACTTGGCTACGGTGCGTCGAGCCACGGGAAATCCCATCTTTTTCAGTTCCTTGGCCAGCGCCTCATCACTGAACGGCTTGCGTTTGTCCTCGTGGTCGATTACGTCTTTCAGTGCCAGTTTGATTTTCCGGGTAGAGAGTTCTTCCCCATCTTCGGTGGTATAGCTGTCGGTGAAGAAGAACCTGAGCGGGAAAGTACCCCATTTCGTCTGTGCATACTTGATGTTGCTCACGCGCGAGATGGTTGAGATGTCCAGTTCAGTCTTATCGGCTATGTCTTTCAGAATCATGGGTTTGAGGTCTGATTCGTCACCGTCGAGGAAGAACTTACGCTGCCAGTCTATAATCGCTTTCATCGTTATGTACAGCGTATGTCGGCGTTGTTTAATGGCATCGATGAACCCTTGCGCCTTGTCTACTTTCTGTTTGGCGTACAACAGCGCTTCCTTTTCCTGCCTGTTCATGTTCTCCTTGTTGTTCTTGTAGGTGTCTACCATGTCGGAAAACGATGGAGAGATGGTCAGTTGGGGAATTTTTCCTTGGTTCAGTGTGAACGATATGTTGTTGTTGTCATCCACGTCGATGATGAAGTCGGGCGTGATTTGCTGGACGTTCCTGCCCATGGTCTCGCCCATTGATGCGCCGGGTTTGGGATTGAGCTTGCGTATCTCTCCTTGAACCGCTTGCAGTTGCAAGTCGGATAGTTTGAGGTTGGCCTGTATTTTGTCCCAATGTTTCTTGGTGAATGCGTCAAACTGTCGTGTCACCACTTGTTGCAAAATGTCTTTGAGTTTGCTCTCCGGGCGCCTTTCCACCTGCAACAGCAGACACTCTTGCAGCGACCTGGCACCGATGCCCGCAGGGTCGAACCCTTGCAGGATGTACAACACCTCTTCTATTTGCGTGGGTGTGACGTCGATGTTGTGGTAGATGGCCAGTTCGTCACTAATCGATTCTACATCCTTTCGCAGGTAACCGTCATCGTCGAGCGAACCGATGAGGTATTCCATCACGTCTTTCTGCGTGTCCGTGAGGTTCTCCATCATCATCTGCTCTTTCAGTTTGTCGTAGAAAGATTTCGTGTCTCCATAGACAATCTCCTCATAGTCGGCGTTGTCTTGCGGATGATAAGCCCCGTAAGCGTCAGGCATCTCGTCGTCCCTGCCTATGTTTTCCAGGGCTTTGTCCAATGCCTCTTCGCGCTCTTCGCGTTCAGTTCGCTCGGCAAAGTCTTCCTCGCGTTCGTCCCGGCCATCCGTTTCATCCTCATGGCGTTCGTCCCCTTCGGCTTTCTCCAACGCCGGATTGTCATCCAATTCGGCATTGACGCTCTCCTCCAGTTCGGTCAATGGCATCTCCAGCAGCTTCACTTGCAACATTTGTTGCTGCGAGAGTCGCTGTACCTGCTGTTGTCGTTGCTCTTGAGTTTGTATGAGTTTGTTGGCCATTACTGTATATCCAGTCTCTTCAGATGATGTTTGCGTGCGTTCTTCATGTACTGTTGACGCACATGCAAAAATACAAAAGATATTCTTATAATCCGCTTCTTTTGGGGGTAATTTTCCAAGATTGCTCTGCTGGCAGGTTCGCTTTCGGTTGGCACATGCTAAGAAAGCGTCATCCATCAATCCTTAAAATAATCCTTGAGCTGTGCGGCCAGTGCGGCCAAGTGTTCCGGATTGGTGTAGCCATAACGCTGCCAAATGTCCTGACAGGGGACGAGTAGCGGGTGAATCATCATGTCATCGCGATTCAGATATGGGTCACAGAACTTGAAAACCGTCATTACTTCCACGATTTTTCCTGGTTTCAGGCGCATCAATTTGGCCAGACTGGCAATCTCGGGCGTTTCGGCTACCATGGTAATAGGTACGAGCCTGAAATACAAATCCAAGATGATGATGAGCATCATCGGTGTGAGTTCCGCATCAGCCGCAAGCGGTTTAAAGTCGTGTTCAAATGATTCGTTCACCTCTACCCCATCGTAAAACGACGCAGCTTGTCCAAATCCCCGCATCTTTCTCAGCAACTTAACTCCACGAGTCAATTTGTTAGGGTGCTCGGCATACTCGTTCCACAGCTTTTCCAAGCGTGGCGTATCCAGTCGTCTCAGCCGAAACATCTGCTCGTATAAGGTCTGTGGCGGTATGTGTAGTTCCAAGCTAAGGTCAACCATGGCGCGCGAATACAAGGATTTCACGCCAATAGGCTTCTTCAGGTACAGTTGCATCAACAGCAACCAATAGTCGTCCGACCATTCATTGGGTATTGACATGATCATTCTTTGTTTAGACAAAAAGAGCGTGCGCAGATTGCAAGGATGCGTGTTTTACACAGTTGCTGCAAAAACTCTTTGAGACAAAGATAGCATAAGTTTTCCAAAGCATCAAGTAAACGCTTTGCTTTTTCTTGCAAAAGCATTACTTTTGCATCATTCATGAATCAATAATTACCACGATGAACAAAACTTTAATCATCCTGTCTTTATGCTTTTGTTGGATTACCTCCAACGCTCAACTTTCTAAAACCGAGATTCTCAACAACCCTTTGTTGGCTGCCAACGGCTATTATGCTTATCCCGGCCCGCTCAAACCGCAGCTCACGCCCGCCCCAAAGGGATATGTTCCGTTTTACATCAGTCATTATGGGCGGCACGGTTCGCGCTATCTCATCGACCCAAACGATTACAACAGTCCGCTTCATGCGTTGCAACAGGCCGACAGCCTGGACAAACTCACCCCTTTGGGCAAGGAGGTGTTGCGCAAAGTATCCCTTATTTGCAACGAGTCGAAAGGCAGATTGGGCGAGTTAACCTTACGCGGAGCCGAGCAGCATCAGCAGATAGCGCGCCGCATGTTCGAGCGTTTTCCGGAAGTGCTGGGTGGAAAAACAAGCGTAGATGCCAAGAGCAGCACCGTTATTCGCTGTATCTTGTCCATGGAAAATGCGTTGCAGCAGCTGGCAAGGCTCAATCCTCAACTGCACATTACGCACGATGCCAGTGCGTATGACATGCCCTATTTGGTGTATGGCGACACGGCTTTGCACAAATACAAAATGCCCGGAAACGTAAAAGACATCTACGAGGCTTTTGCCAAGCGGCATGACAACCATGTAGGGGTGATGAACCGAATTTTTAAGGATGAAAGCTATTGGCGCGAACACGTCGACGCTACACAATTAAACACCCAGCTTTACAATCTTGCCAGCAACGTGCAGAGCACCGAACTGCGCCACCAGCTGTCGCTCTTAGACCTCTTTACCCACGACGAGTTGTATGATGCGTGGCTCAAAACCAATGCGTGGTGGTACATCAACTATGGGCCGTCGCCCTTGAACGGTGCTGTTCAGCCCTATTCGCAACGCATGTTGCTGCGCCGCATCATCACCGAGGCTGACAGTTGCGTGGCTCTCTCCCACCCCGGCGCAACGCTTCGTTACGGACACGACACGATGGTGATGCCTTTGGTGTGCCTGTTAGACATCAATGGTTACGGCAAGCAGATAGAGGATTTGGAGCGTTTGGATGATGAAAATTGGCTGGATTACCGCATCTTCCCCATGGCCTGCAACCTACAGTTTGTGTTCTATCGCTCGCAAGCGCATCCGCATGACATCCTCGTGAAGGTGCTTCTGAACGAAGACGAAGTCACCCTACCCCTCCCGACCGACATCGCTCCCTATTACCATTGGAACGAATTTAAGACTTATTATCTGAACAAGATAGATCAGTTTCAAACCAAGAAGTAGCCGAAGGTGATCCGTTTTTACGGTTGTCAAACGCTTGTAAAGAAACAATATTTTTGTTAAGATAAATGAAAAAATAGCGACAAAAATGATTTCTTAACCATGAGATTACTATATTTTGTCTATTTTTGTGGGCAAAAGATTGTACAGTTATTTTTGTGCGAATGACAACAAGAAGGATGAAACGCAGGTTGATGGCGTGGATGATGGTGCTTACCTTCATCTCGGCTCTTCTTGTTAAAGACGTTCATGCGCACAATGTAACTGTTCAGCAGTTAGACCAAACAGAGCAACACCAAACCACAGTACAGGCGTATTGTTACATTTGTAACTTTGACCTGTGCAAGATGAGCATGCCCAAACTCTTTGTTTGGCAGCCTGTGTTGCTTGTAAAACGTATTGTTAAACCACTTTTTACAGCACAAATCGTTTATCGTGAGCCGCTTGCGGTAAACGCTCATTCGCCACCTTTTTTAATTCATAATTCATAATTTTTAATTCATAATTCGGAGGTGAGAACATTCTTTCGTCTGAAGAATGATGATATTCATACCTCTGTTTTATGTAAAGATAGCGCGAGCCGAACGCAATCAAGCTTGTTTGTAATTGCTGAGGCGATGCCTATCTTATGAAAAAATAGTGCCAACTGAAGGCTATTCAATCATGATTGAATGGCTGGGTCGATGCCTATTGAATGAAAAGGAGAAATTATACAAATGAATAAAAAGGAAAAACTATGGCTTATCATCCTATTGTCGTGTATGTTGATGAGCAATAGAACGTTGGTGAATGCGCAGGATATAGAACACATACCTCGGCAACACCTAAAAGATACCATTACTTTGGGCGAGGTAGTGGTGAAGAGTAAACGACAAATTGTTACGCCCAACAGTGTGAGTGCCACGCTCACCCACGATGACATTGCTCGTGCAGCGGGCAAGTCACTGGCCTCGATGTTAGAGAATGTCAGTGGGGTGAGCATGCTTCAGACGGGATCCAACGTTGCTAAGCCGGTGATACATGGCATGTATGGCAACCGAATATTGGTGGTGAGCCGAGGCGCTAAGCTTACCGGACAGCAGTGGGGGATAGACCATGCGCCGGAAATAGACAAGAATGCCTACAACGATGTGGTAGTAGTGAAAGGCTCTGAGTCGGTAAGATACGGCGCAGAAGCATTGGGTGGTATCATTTTGATGAACGCTAAACCCTTGCCTTATGGCTCGAAAGATGTGCAAGCCGACGTGATGAGCTACTATGGAAGCAACGGACGGCAGGTAGGAACGGTAGGACAAATGCAAGGAACGCTACCTTTTAATCGCCAAATAGCGTGGAGCCTGCAAGGCACTTTTGAACAGTCGGGCGACCGAAGTACGGCAGCTTATCTGCTCAACAACACGGGCATGCGGCAACGCAACGCCGCTTTCTCGCTGGGATATCAGCAAAACCAGTGGCGCGTAGAAACGGGTTACAGCTTGTTTTGGCAAAAAATGGGGGTGATGCGTAGTGCGCAAATGGGCAACGAGCAGTTGTTGCAAGAGCGCATCAGAATAGGGCAACCGGTAGAGTTTACGCCTTTTACCTATCAAATAGATTATCCCTTTCAGCGCGTGGCGCATCATACCGCCTTTCTCAATGTGTATTATCAGCCCAGTAGACGCGTGAAATGCAGTTGGCAAACCACCTATCAAGCCGATGACAGGCGTGAGAATCGCATCCGTCGCATGAACCATTCGGACATCCCTTCGGTTAGTCTTTTCTTGCAATCGCTGCAATCACAATGGCATTGGAGCAAGCTGTCGGACCGTTGGAAGACAGAGTTTGGGGCGCAAGGAATGCTCATGAAAAACAGTAATGAGCGCGGAACGGGAGTGGTACCCGTGATTCCCAACTATACAGAGACCACCCTTGGTGCTTATGCGTTGCGCAAATATTTGGGTGATACGTGGGGTGTAGAGGGCGGAACAAGGTTTGATTACCAGCTTACTCGTGCCGATGGTTACGATTGGACCGGGCATCGATATGGTGGAAGCAGGCACTTTGAGAACGTTACCTTTACGCTTGGGGCGCATCAGCATTTAGGAAATCTGTTGACATTGGCTACCAATTTTGGCATGGCATGGCGCGCACCTCACGTTTACGAACTGTTTAGTAATGGCAACGAGCTAAGCTCCGGCATGTTTGTGCGTGGCGACTCCACGCTCCGTTCAGAGCAGAGTTACAAGTGGGTGACGTCACTTAGCTATGCCAACACATGGGTGCAAGCTCGGGTAGATGGATATGTACAATGGATTAATCATTATATTTACGATTATCCTACGCGCGAGAACATCGTCGTGGTGTCTGGGGCATACCCCGTATTTCAATACGTTCAGACCAATGCCTTGTTTCGCGGAGTGGACGTAGATGCGCATTTTTACCCCTTGCGCACGATAGATTACCGCATTTTTGCATCGTGGATATGGGCGAACGAACAACGAACCAAGGAGTATTTGCCGTACATTCCGTCGTTTAAGCTCACGCAACAACTGTCGTGGAAGCCTGCCGTCAGTGGAGCTTGGCATCCTTCTGTGGGCATCGAACACCGCTATGTGGCTAAGCAACGCAGGTTTAATGCGGCTACCGACCTGGTGGATGATACGCCCGCAGCTTATCATTTGGTGGGTTTTAACTGTGGCGTTACCTGGAAAATGCCTCATCATCAACAACTATCCTTGTTATTTGAAGGAACCAATGTGTTGAATCAATTATATAAGGAGTACACCAATCGAAGCAGATATTACGCCCACGACCTTGGGAGGGACATTCGTTGCACCCTTCGTTGGAAGTTTAATTGAGATAGTTGACGAGTTGACAAGTGAACAAGTTGACAAGTTAATAGTTTGTGAGTTTGTGAGTTTATGAGTTTATGAGTTTTTAAGATTGTAATTGCCAGCACAGCTAATGTCCATTAACTCCCGATAACTCCCAATGAATTATGAATTATAAATTATGAATTAATTTCCATTATAGCATTACATAACAATGAAAACAAAAAAATTATTCTCGAACATCTTGGCCTGTGTGGGCATGGTGTTCCTCGTATTCTTATCATCATGTAAGCCCGAAGAGGCTGTGGATGAAACTAAAAACAAGTTGCACGAAGACCCTGTAAAAGCAGTGTTTACCTTGCAAGAGGGCTCCATCAAGGGTAACAAATCGTTTAACCAGCAGTTGGTGTTGGCTGATTTTACTCCATCTGCAACGCCGGTGCAGCAAATCGTTTGGGAAATAACACCCAAAGAGGGGTGGCACGTTAGCAGTGCGCTCAAGCACTTTCAAGTGAAGAGTGTCAAGGAGAATCCTGCGATGGTGTACCACTTGTCGATTGAATATTATAACAGTAAGGGAGAGAAAATCAATCATCAGTTCTTCGATTTGGGACAAGATAAAATACACCAGCACTTCTTTTCGCTGTACAAAACCACTACGGTGTTGGGCAAAACAGGCAAGGCTCGCGTGACAGATAAGAGCCAATTGCCCTACGATTATTGCTATGTGGACCAATACAATGGGGTAGACATGGGGGCTACCAACCCCGTTGGATTTGACGGGTTGTTGCAGATTGTGCATCCAAGTGAGGCGTTCAACCTGTCAGTAGACTTGCTGCATGCGGCTCAAAGCAAATATGATAAAGACAATCGGTTGTCACCTTTCTATCTTCCTGCAGCGGTTCTCACCTCTACAGGACAGTGGGATATTACGGTGTCGCTGCCCTTTGATGTCGACGGACAGGTGGCTCAAGGTGACGCGAGACCCCTCGATGCGTCGCTTTTTCAACCCAAAACGGTGGAAATAGAGGTGTACGAGGGGCATTTGCACGGCAAAAAAGCGTTCCATCAAAACGGATATTCAAAGAATAATGAATATTTGGGGAAGTCGTATCGGTTGAAATATACCTTAGAAAACAATCGGTGGGTGGCTGATAAAGCAAATCCTGCATGGGTTAACGTCTTGGGAAGTGCCAAAGAATATGCCATCTATGCCTTCGCATTGCGTTATTTCAACGATAAGCATGAGGATATAACGGGGCAGATTGTGGACAAGGGTGAAGGCCAACACCATCAACATTTCTTTACCGCAAGCAATATCAAACCTTCGTATGGTGGGGTAGAGGAGGCTACGGATGGCAACAACTCCGACTTTTTCAATTACACCTATTGCGACACTGATCCATGGAATAAGACCAATCATGATGACCATGCAGTTTTTAATGATGACAATCATCCCATTGGACTCAAAGGTTATTTTTCCTTTAAGCGTGCGCATAAGCAGTTTACGTTGAGCGTTAGGTTGATGCGTGCAAGGCAGACAAAGTTGGTGGGGGGAAAGCCTTCTGTCTTTTATCAGCCAACCAAGCAACAGCAAACCGAAGAAACATGGATGCCAAGCATAGACATTCCGGTGAGAGTGTATATGGATGTGGACGAAAAAAGCCTGGACATGATTGATGATGGCAGCATTCAACACTTTGAAACAAAGAAGCTGAGCGACCTTTCTACTCGTGACCAAGGCATCGTAACTACAATGATGAAAGCCTTCGACCTAAAAGATTTTAAGGTGGCTCTGGCAGAGTTTTATTGGCTGATGAACGACACTCCCCGCCACGACGGCAAGGGTTTTTGGTTCTAAGGCAGCTCTGCAAACTGCTTGATGCAACACAGTTTGGCAGGTCGTTTTGCGCCCCTTGCCGTTCAACGAACCGCTCGGGTGCTGGACGAGCTTGCCAAGCTGTTTCCTATCCTCACCCATGCGTTACTCAACGCATGGGTGATGTTTTTTCCATCTCCATGCTTCTGCCGTTCAATATCAATGCTTTTGGAGGCCAAACTCAATGCTTTTGAAGGTTAAACTCAATGCTTTTAAAGGTCAAACTCAATGCTTTTGAAAGGTGTGTCCTAAGTGCTTTGTAACCAATTGCTATTCAGTTTGTTGCGATGTGATGGCGAGTGAGGCATTCAGGCGTGGACAGCGTCTTCAAGTCATCATTCGCTTATTTGTTGTTGTTGGGTGGAGTAGGGGTCTTGTTTGATTGCTGTCGCCATTCAATGGCTTTCAAACGATTATACTCTTCCATGGAAAGTATCACCACACTCTTGTCACCTGGGCGTTGTACCAACAGCGTTTCGTTGCCGTTGACCACTTCATCCATGTAGCTGATGGGGTCGGTCGCGTATCTTAGGATATCTATTATTTTCATGTAAGTAGTTGTATGGATTTGAACGTTCGCAGTGCTTTGTCCCGCTAACGGCATGAGTTGTTAGTGCGCTTCCAGCCAGTTTTTACCCCAACCGCCATCGGCTATCAGTGGAACTCGCAGCGGATAAGCGTTTTGCATCTCTTCCATCACGATGCGTTCAACCTGCTCTTTCTCCTCGGGCAGCACGCTGAAATTGAGTTCGTCGTGTACCTGTAGAATCATTTTCGATTGGATATTCTCTCGTTTGAACCGTTCGTAAATGCGTATCATCGCCACCTTGATGATGTCGGCAGCCGACCCTTGGATGGGTGCGTTGATGGCATTGCGCTCCGCAAAGCCACGGACAGTGGCATTGCGGCTGTTGATATCGGGGAGATAGCGGCGGCGATGGAAGAAGGTCTCTACATATCCTTGCTCGCGAGCCGTTGCTTTAGCCTGTTCCATGTAGTCGTATACCTGCGGGAAGGTGGTAAAATAGCCATCGATAAGCTGTTTGGCTTCGCCCCGATCGATGCCCAATCGCTCAGCCAAGCCAAACACCGTGATGCCATAGATGATGCCGAAGTTGGC
>CABTXD010000040.1:0-24949 GCA_902488665.1 uncultured Prevotella sp.
ACTACGCAAAGACCACGGCAACCAATACTTACACTGGCAATGGAGGCTTACACCAGGTGTACTTGGGGACGGGATGGGCACCATTCAAGGGTTTCTCTTTGGGCGCCAATATCTCTTATCTATGGGGGGAGTTGAACCGATCGGTTGTGAATAGCTACAATGATCAGTCGGTTAATACTGTTTCAAAGTTTTATTCGGCACAGGTAAGGAATTACAAATTGGATTTGGGATTGCAATATACGGCTCAATTGTCGAAGAAAGACCAAGTTACTTTGGGCGCTGTGTATAGTCTGGGACATAAGCTCGGTGCCGATCCAACGTTGGATGTTATCTCACGAAATCCGCAGACTGGCGTGCAAGACACTACCGCTTATAGCATTACCAACGGCCTGGAACTGCCTACAGCTATTGGAGGAGGATTGGCTTGGAATCACCAAAACCAATTGAAGTTGGGCGTAGATTATCTGCTGCAGCAGTGGTCAAAAACCGAATATCCTGTATATTCCATCGCCAATGGTGTGCCACAGTACGCACTGTCGAAGAATGAATTCAACGATCGGCATCGATTTACGGTCGGTGGAGAGTTCTGCCATGATGTGAACAGTCGCAATTTCTTCAAACGTATCCGCTATCGGTTAGGTGCTTCCTACGCCACACCTTATATGAAAGTAAATGGGGTGGATGGACCAAAGGAATTCAGTGTGAGTGCAGGTTTCGGCATTCCCATCGTCAATGCTTACAACAATCGGTCGTTGTTGAATATCTCTGCACAATGGATTCGACAGGATGCGAAGGCCTTTATCACAGAGAATACGTTTCGTATCAATATCGGACTGACCTTCAACGAGCGTTGGTTCGCTAAATGGAAGGTTAATTAATCTGCTTTGTGAGGCAGGGAAGGTAACTGAATGGTCAAGAAGTCTGTCATACCTATCTTATTATTGTTGCACATCTTGTTTTTCATTTCGTGCGAAAAACAGAGGGAACATATTGCGCCTGCCATTCATGAACGCGACTCGGTGCCTATGATGACTACCTATGGGGTGAACCAGTTGATATCCGATTCGGGCGTCATCAAGTATAAAATAGTGACAGAACGATGGGAAATCTACCAGAATGAAACCTCTCAAAAGTCGGTTTTCATCAAGGGAGCTTTCTTAGAACAGTTTGATGAGAGCTTCCATGTGCAGTCGTACATACAATGCGATACGGCCTACTATTACACCGACAAGCAGCTTTGGGAACTGCGGGGACGGGTGAAGATATTGACCAAAGACGGACTGGACTTTACCAGTGAGGAGTTGTTCTTAGATCGGCGAGCACACGAGTTGTATTCGCGTAAGTACTCAAAACTTGTTACTCCGAAGCGAACGCTGCAGGGAAGTTATTTCCGAAGTGATGAGCGGATGACCCGATACTTGGTGACCAACAGTCGGGGATCGTTTGAAAAATCCGACTTTACGGGCGAGTCTGACACCACTACCGTGACAGTAGATAGCCTCAATACTTTCAGTCGTCCGCAAGCATCACCACGACCTAAGTTGCCAACGACCCCTTGATAAGGATTTGAACAATGAATGAACAAGTTGATTTAGCGCTGATTATCGGCATCCTCATCACGATGATACTCTCTGCTTTCTTTTCAGGAATGGAGATAGCTTTCGTGTCCAGCAATCGTATGCTCGCACAGATGGACAAGGAG
This sequence comes from uncultured Prevotella sp., assembly GCA_902488665.1. Lineage (GTDB taxonomy): Bacteria > Bacteroidota > Bacteroidia > Bacteroidales > Bacteroidaceae > Prevotella. Next base: position 1,703 of record CABTXD010000040.1, read on the forward strand.
AAAATGGGTATTTCGAGGCGCTTCTTGTCTCTTTTCTTCAACAACCCCAATAGTTTTGTCAGCACCATGCTGGTGGGTAACAACATTGTGCTGGTGGTATATGGTATCTTAATCGCGCGTCTCTTTGATCAAACAATCTTTGCAGGGATGGATGCCGCATTTACCGTGCCGGCAGATACGGTGCTGTCGACGTTGATTATCTTGTTTACGGGCGAGTTTTTGCCGAAGACACTGTTCCAAAGCAACCCCAACCGACTGATGCGAGTGTTCGCCTTTCCAGCCTATTTGTTTTACGTCATCCTATGGCCTATCAGCCGTTTCGCAACCTTTTTATCAGGCTTGATTCTTCGATTGTTTAGGGTTCACATTCCGAAAGACGCCATTTCGGGTGGATTTTCCAAGGTTGATTTGGATTATCTGATTCAATCAAGCATTGAAAATGCGCGCAGCAATGAGGAAATAGAGAATGAGGTGAAAATCTTTCACAATGCACTCGACTTTCCAGACACGAAGGTACGCGACTGCATGGTGCCGCGAACTGAGATTAATTCGGTAGACATCAATACATGCACACTCGATGAGTTGAGACAGAAATTCATTGAGAGTGGTAATTCAAAAATCATTGTTTACACGGATGACATCGATCACATCAAAGGCTATATCCACAGTTCAGAACTGTTTAAGAATCCATCTTCATGGAAAGATGGTATCCGTTCCATGCCCTTTGTGCCTGAAACAATGCCTGCACAGAAGCTCATGCAAATACTTTTGCAGCAGAAAAAAAGCCTGGGAGTGGTAGTGGATGAGTTCGGAGGAACCAGCGGTATCGTTTCTTTGGAGGACATTGTGGAGGAGATATTCGGTGAGATAGAGGACGAACACGACAGCCTGAAATACGTCGCCAAGCAGACTAATGAGGATGAATACCTGTTGTCGGCTCGGCTGGAGATAGACAAAGTGAACGAAATGTTCAGCTTAGATTTGCCCGAAAGCGAGGAATACATGACGCTTGGTGGGTTGATATTGAATGCCTATCGTAGCTTCCCGAAGTTGAATGAGATTGTCAAAATAGGAAAATTCGAGTTCAAGATTATCAAGATTGCAACCGCTAAAATAGAGCTGGTTCAGCTGAAAGTTCTGCCCGAATGACCCTATAAAAGGGCTTGAACGCAAAATTTCAACTGAAAAATTCATGCGTTTGCTAAGAATTTAGTATTTTTGTACGCATTTTGTAGGTAACTAACAGTACCATAACACAGGTTGTTATGTTATTTTGTAGTACGAACAATGCTTTTAAACGAATATAAAAAACAAAAAAATAAAACAGTATAATTAACAATGGCAGCATTAGGAAAAATTAGAAAAAGAGGCCTAATCTTGATTAGTATTATCGGTTTGGGTCTTTTTGCGTTTATTGCTGAAGAGGGATTTCGTTCATGCGAAGCATCACGAAACGACCGACGTCAGCAGATAGGCGAAGTGTTAGGTGAGAAAGTCAGCGTGCAAGACTTTCAAAAGCTCATTGATGAGTATTCGGAAGTCATCAAGATGCAACAAGGTGTGAACAACCTCAATGAGATGCAGTTGAACCAAGTGAAAGACATGGTTTGGCAAACTTACATTCAAACCAAGGTGGTGGAGAATGAAGCCAACAAGCTGGGACTGACCGTAACCGATGCCGAATTGCAGAATATCTTGAATGAAGGAACCAACCCCATGTTGATGCAAACACCGTTTGTGAATCAACAAACGGGTCGCTTTGATGCAAATTCGCTGAAGAAGTTCCTCGCTGATTACAAGACACAGCAAACCGCCAACCCACAACTTGCTGAGCAGTATCAGGCTTTGTACAAGTATTGGACGTTCATAGAGAAGACACTTCGTCAACAATTGCTGGCACAAAAATACCAAAGTCTTCTTGCAAGTTGCATCCTCTCTAACCCTATTGAGGCTAAAATGGCATACAAAGAGGCCAACGAGGAGAGCCAGATTGAGTTGGCTACGTTCCCTTATTCGAGTATTGAAGATAGCAAAGTGAAAATCTCTGACGCTGACTTGAAGGCGAAATACGAAGAAGTGAAAGGCCGTTTCAAGCAGTATGTAGAAAGTCGTGACATCAAGTATGTAACGGTACAGGTAACACCTTCCGCAAACGACCGTGCGGCTTTGCAGAAGTCATTCACGCAATATACAGCCGACTTGGCCGCAGCAGCTGACCCTGCAAACGTAGTTCGCAAGAGTACATCTTTGGTGAACTATTTAGGTTTGCCTGTTGCAAAGACCGCTTATGCGTCTGACATCGCCGACAGACTTGATTCCATGGCTGTTGGACAGACCTTTGGTCCGTTCGAAAGTCAGATGGATAACACGCTGAATGTCATCAAACTGGTTTCTAAACAATTGTTGCCCGACTCGGTGCAGTACCGCCAAATTCAGGTAATGGGTGCGACAGCCGACGAGGCTCAGAAGCGTGCAGACTCCATTTACACCGCATTGAACGGTGGTGCCGACTTCGAGTTGTTGGCCAAAAAATATGGACAAACGGGCGAAAAGACCTGGTTGACGACCGCACAGTATCAGCAAGCACCATCTATGGACGCCGATACAAAGACGTATATCAATACGCTCAACAATCTTGGCGTCAGCGAAACGAGAAACATGAAGCTGGGGCAAGGCAATGTCATCATACAGGTTGTTGACCGCAGGGCGATGATTAACAAATACACGGCTGCCGTCATTAAGAAGACCATCGATTTCTCTAAGGAGACTTATTCAACCGCCTATAACAAGTTCAGCTCATTTGTCAGTGCCAACCAGACACCGGATAAAATTGCTAAGAATGCAAAAGGCAGTGGTTACACGGTGCAGGAAGCAAAGGACATCACCACTTCTACACATACATTGGTGGGCATCAACGACACTCGTGACGCTCTGAAATGGTTGTTCGAGGCGAAAGAAGGTGAAATATCTCCAATGTACGAGTGCGGTAACAACGACCAGTTGTTGCTCGTGGTGCTTGACAAGATTCATCCAAAGGGCTATCGTCCTTACGATGATCCACAAGTGAAGGAGATGTTGAAGGCTGAGGTAATACGTGACAAGAAGGCCGAACAGTTGATGGCTAAGGCCAAGGACGTGAAGTCTGTGCCTGCTGCTAAGGCGAAGGGAGCTACCGTTGCTCCTGTCAATCAGGTAACCTTCTCAGCACCAGTGTTTGTGATGAGTACAGGTGCCAGTGAGCCTGCTTTGAGTGGTGCGGTTGCTGCTACGGCAAAAGGACAGTTCTCTGCCAAGCCTGTTAAGGGTAATGCAGGCGTTTATGTCTTCCAAGTTACCAACCGAACTACCCGCCAAGGTAAGTTTGAAGCTAAGGCTGAAGAAGATAAAGCTAGGCAGAAGGCCTTGCAGTTTGCAGGCAACTTCATGAACGAGTTGGTGATAAAGGCCGGCGTAGTTGATGATCGCTACTTGTTCTTCTAATGAGATAGATATCAAATTGCTCATCGTTAGGCCGGCTCATTCAATGGTATTGACCAACTAACGTTGCATCGAAATATAAAAAACTCCGCGTACTTGTTTGAGTACGCGGAGTTTTTTATAGGTTAACTGCCAAACAGACAGTCATGTGAGGAAACCATTTCAGCTCGCTATCTTTGCGTCTAAGAATACGATGTTCAATCAGAATGGGAACTATTGCATGGCAATGCGCATCATTCTGGTTGCCTATTTGTCGATGTATCTTTTCACAATGTCTTGATAACACTCAATCCTTCGGTCACGCAAGAATGGCCACCAGCGCCGCACCTGCTCGCTATGGTCGAGGTCGATGTCTATCACGACGCTTTCTTCATCGTCATCGCACGCCTGATAAAACAGCTCTCCTTGTGGACCAGCCACAAACGAACTGCCCCAAAAGTTAATACCATTGGTTTGTCCGGAAGGGTCGTCTTCGTGTCCAACTCGGTTTACTGTGATAACGGGAATGCCGTTGGCTACTGCATGCCCGCGCTGAACTGTGGTCCATGCGTTGCGCTGTCGCTGTTGTTCATCCTTGTCATCGCTGCTTTCGTAACCAATGGCGGTGGGGTAAATGAGGAGTTGTGCGCCTTGCAATGCCATGAGTCGGGCTGCCTCGGGATACCACTGGTCCCAACAAACCAGCACACCTAAGCGACCGATGGATGTGTCAATAGGGTGGAAACCTAAATCTCCTGGCGTGAAATAAAACTTTTCATAGTAGGCTGGGTCGTCAGGAATGTGCATCTTGCGGTATTTACCAGCGATGGTTCCGTCTTTCTCTATCACCACAGCCGTATTGTGATACAGGCCTGGAGCTCGCTTTTCAAATAGCGAAGTGACGATGACCACCTCTAATTCTTTAGCCAACTTGCCGAAAAACTCTGTAGAAGGCCCTGGTATCGGCTCTGCCAGATCGAAGTTGTTGACATCCTCCACCTGACAGAAGTAGAGCGAATTGTGCAATTCTTGCAGCACGATGAGCTGTGCACCTCGTTGTGCCAAGTCGGTGATGTTCTCGGCTATTTTCTTTTTGTTGTCGTCTACACGCTCGGTGTTGTGTAGCTGTAAAATTCCTATTCTTATTTCGTGCATTTTTTTAGTTTATGGGTTTATGAGGTTTTAGTTTACGAGTTTACAAGTTTACGAGTTCACAAGTTGATAGCTTTGCCAATCATAAAGTTCAAAGTTCAAAGTTCAAAGCTCAATGTTTGTGCTTGTTGCATGGTAAGACAGTGCAGCGAACCATGTTGCTTGATAACCGTTGTCGCATCCAGGGGAATGATGTCACGGTGGGGGAAGGCCATCCCAATGATGTTGAGTGCTTGCCTGTCCAATTCATCTTGTTGATAGGTCGGGACTATCACCGCCCCATTGATGACCACAAAGTTGGCGTAAGTGGCTGGCAGACGCTCATCTTGATAGAAAATGGGCTGGGGGATAGGGAGCTTGAGCAATCGATAGGAATCGCCTTCTATGGTGCGAAACGTTTTCAGTTGTTGTTCCATTTTTTTGAAGTTGTCGTATTGCACGTCTTCCTTATCATCGGTACCTATATATAATAAGGTGTCATCTGGAGCAAAGCGCACGGTTGTGTCTATGTGTCCATCCGTGTCATCACCTACCAACTTTCCGTAGTCTATCCACAAAATGCGGTCGGCGTGCAGTCTGTCGAGCAACTTTCGTTCTATTTCTTGCTGTGTTAGCGGTTGGTTTCTGTTTGGAGCGAGCAAGCAGTGACTGGTGGTTAGGATGGTTCCCTTGCCGTCGCTCTCTATGGAACCGCCCTCCAAAACAAAATCGTTGTAATCTACATATTCGCCTTTTACTGCGTTTTGAGCTACAAGCTGCCTGTTAATCAGGTTGTCCTTGGAGGCTTCAAACTTGTTTCCCCAACCGTTAAATTGGAAATCTAAGAGTAGGGGAGCAGCCTTATTGTTCTTCGGCAGCAAGGTGATAAAGCCATGGTCGCGTGCCCAGGTGTCGTTGAGAGGACATTCTACGAACCTGATTCGTTGGCATTCCTGTGCCGTGAAGTAGCGTTTCGTCTCTGCCACATCCTGTGTGACAATGAGCACCTCCTGATATCTTGCAATCACCTTTGCCAGTTGAACTTCGGTATCAATGATGTCTTGCAAATAGGGTTGCCAATCTGTATGGGCATGCGGCCATGTCAATTGCACCGCTTTTTGCGGCTCCCATTCGGCAGGTAGGTAGTAGGTTATCTTGTCTTTTGTCATCAGTTTATTCATTGTCGATACTTTATCGTTACAAATATACACTAAAAAAGCGATTTACAGCCCATACAATTAAAATATATGCACCGACCAAGATGGAATGAGACATTAGACCGGTGCTTAGCCATTTTTTATCACGATGCAGTCGGTTAATTCTTATATTTTTTGTGTAAATTTGCCCATGTATGATAGAAATCAAGGATGCCACCATCAAAGTGGGTAGCCACGTTGTATGCAAAGACCTGTCGTTCATGGCAAGGGATGGGCAGCTGACGTGTGTGCATGCACAAGACACAGAGGCTTTAGAGGCTTTGCTGCACGCCTTTTTAGGCTTGCAGCCGCTCGAAAGCGGGTATGTGTCGGTAGATGGCGAGCGCGTCACCTCGCTGTCGGCACCTTTCTTTCGGCAGATGATGGCATACGTTCCCGCCAAGTTTGAGTTTGGCAACACATCTGTGTCCGCGCTTTTCCATTTGTTGATAGATATGGAAGCACCTGTGCGACACGAGCAAAAGACTGCGCTTTTAAGGCAATGGCTGTTGTTGGGCGTTGACAAGTCGTGTTATGAGCAGCAGTTGTGCTCGTTTCCAAGCGACGTGCAACAGCGCATCATGCTCTCGTTTGCTGGCGTTCTCAATCGAAATATTATTCTTCTCAATCAGCCAACGGCTTGGCAAACACCCGAAAGTGTGTCTTTGGTGCTGTCGTACATGCAGTCGATGAAAGCCGCCGGGCATCTTGTTTTGTGGACAACCACTGATGAGCAAGTTGCCGAAATGGCTGATGTGGTTATCAATTTGACACCGTAGATAAAATGGACATCACTTTCATGCAATGTATTTTGGGGCTCTTGCTGTTGCTTGTTCCCTGCTATGTTTTCTATGTATTCAACATCCCACTGCTCACGAAGACGCTTCGTTCGTTCCTTAAAATGGTGGGCAGCCTTTTGCTGCTGGGTGTGTTGCTGTACGAGGTTGTCGCACTTGACAAGCCGTTTTTCACGCTGTTGTTCGCGCTGCTCATCATCGTTTGGGGAACCACGTTGTCCATTGTACGGGCCAAGTTGCCCCTGCGGCAATTGTTTCTGCCCGTATTGGCCGGCACGTTTGCAGGCGTGCTGGTGGCTGGTATGTATGTGCTGCTGTTGGTTATGGGAGGGGCAAACGTGTTAGAGCCCCGTTATATGATACCAGTCGTGGCCCTACTCACCGGGCACCTCATCCATGCAAACAGCAAAGCCCTGCATGTTTACTATATGGGATTGCGCCACCATGGGCAGCTTTACCACTATTTGCTGGCCAATGGCGCCACCCACAGCCATGCGCTCGGCTACCTGTTGCGGCGGGCGATACAGCAGTCGGCGCTGCCCAGTCTGTCTGGCATGGGGTGGATTGTCATGGGTGTGTCGCCGTTGGTGATGTGGGGCATGCTGTTGGGAGGCGCCAGTGTGCTCACAGCCGTGGCGTGCCAGGTGGTGCTGTTGGTTGCCATGTTTACGGCAGCAGTACTCTCCATCGTTGTCACCGTGGCAGTTTCGCGCCGATATCTGCTGGATGATTATGCCCAATTGAAAGGAACTGAGTGGCAGGACGCCAGCTGATGACCAGCCACACACAGGGCCATGTTTTCCCCTCTTCTTACCATGAACAACGCGAGATTAGCTGTCTGTTTTCTTTACAACAACCCTCTCATAATTCTCGCCAAATTTATGACGTCCTTGGTCGCTCGCAAATATCGCAAGCATTTGACGGTTTCTTATAGCTCATTGTATCAATGAGTTACGTGAAAAATCTATTTCTTCTATCCTCTTTTTATTGATTTTTCGGTCGAAAAGCAGCCCTTTTTCCGTGCAAATGCAATGCTTTTGACCTTCAAATGCATGACTATAATACTCCAAAGTGATACATATTGCAGCGTTAACTCAATGCTATAATGGTGATATGGCTGTGTTGCGCATGTTGAACACGGTTGTTTTGCTTGTTTTTCTCGCTTATTTTTTCTATTTCATGAAAAACCAAATGCAGTTTTTTTGTCATTTTATTTAACAGGAGGGGAAAGCCTCCCCCAGCCCCTCCGAAGGAGGGGAGAGGTGAGCTGAAGGACTAATCAACTTGTTTACTCGTCATCTTGTCAACTCGTCAACTAATAATTTTTATCGTTAAAGTATGTAAAAAAAACAAAATATCAATTTTCTTTCTTATTTTTGCATGGTCATCTTCAATCAACATGCGTCTGATATTGAAGCGTGAAGCATTGGCCTTGAAATTTTATATTCTTTACTAAATAAACACCGTATGAAGAGATTATTTGTTGCATTTATTTGCATTGTTGCTTGTTGCATGTCAACAAACGCCAAAATCAAGACCGACTTTGGAACCTATGCGTTCGGAGCCTCGGGACTTTATGGAACAAGTGGAGATTACAACCATGGCGGTGCCGGATTGACCTTGCAAAAGTTTTTTGGTGATGAGTTCCGTTTTAGCATTTTTGCCAACTATTTTTTCAAGCAAAACAACGCCAGTTTTATTGAGTTTGGCACCGACTTCAACTATGTTTTCGCATTGACACCCAAGTTGGGTATTTATCCTGTTTTAGGTTTGGGATATTCCATCATGAAGTTGAACAATGTGATAGAGAAGCCTGCGGGTGTCGACATCCTTCCTGATGACTATACGGACGATTCGGAAGGCAATCTCAATTTTGACCTCGGGGCGGGATGTGAGTATTATTTCACTCCATCGTTCAAAGGTTTTGCCGAAGCAAAATACCGGTATGTTAAAAACTACGATCGGACGTTGTTCCAAGTAGGAGTGGCTTACGTTTGGTAGACAATAAATTGACTATTAACTAAATATACAGATATGAGGAAATCACTGTTTGCCGTCATTGCCACCGTATGCGTGGCGATGACCCTTGGTGGGTGTCAGATTTATGGACTGGTAAAAGACGCTACCGACAAGGAAGAAGGAAAGATTATCATGAAAGATGGTAAGAAGTATGTGGGACGTGTAGAGATGCCCAACGTCAACACCAAGCGTCTCTCGATTGTGGTCAACGATGGGCAGAAGACCGTTGTGGAAGCTAAAGACATCGCCTCGCTTACCGTGTGGAAGAAGACGCATCCAGAGCGTAAGCACACGTTGAAGTATCTTCCGTCAGAATTTCTGAGGAAAAAGATGCGTAAGCCATTGTGGATGGCCGTGACCGCAACTGGACCGTATGTCGAATTTTATACATGCAGCTTTGATTACTCCATTCCCTCGAGTGGATACCTTAAAATTACCAGCGTTCAGAACGGTAGCATTGAGCATCTGGCACTAAAGAAAGGCGGCAAAATGCCAAAGACGATTTCGGTCTCTGACATCAGCAAGCGACAGAAGCGCAAACTGCTGTTGGAATACCTCAATGACGATGCAGCCTTGGCGAAGAAAATAAACAATCAGGACATCCGCCCAGATGATTTTGAAACCATTGCTGAAATTTATCATCCATAAATATCGGGGTATGTTGTGTCACAAGCGCTTAGTATGCGCCTGCAAGAAATTATCAGCCAGCTTTCGCCTGTTGAGCGTTTGCTGGCTGGTCGTGATGATGAGCGCATGCCCATTGAAGGTTAAGGCGCAAATCATCCGGATAGAGCTTTCTGGTGGCCTGCAATATTTCCCCGGCATGACCAAAAAGATAGGGTGGGACTATAATCTCGCTGGTAGGTGTATGGTAACAGACAACTGGTTTGCGGCTGCCCTGATACATGGTGGTTTCAGTAGGGGAACATACCCGGGCGTTTATGCTAACGAGACGACAAGTCTAAAGCACAATCGGGATGCTTCCTTCATGGGTGTGGGTGCGGGCTATCTGCATCCTGTGAACGATCACCTACATGCCTATGCGCAGTTGTTGGGAGGCTGGGGAGCCATAGAAACGACCGGCAATCCGAAACAGAAGATTGTGACCGAGATAGAAGGACACGAGTTTAAAGGTTTTTCTGCGGCCAGCGTGTTAGGTATAGACTATTACCTACCGTCTTCTGGAATATGGGGTGCTGATGTCGTGATACATTATATTGACGGTCATGTCATGCCCTCCATCAACCTGAAGTATGGTATCAACTTCGATTTGTAGCGATGCTATGGCTCACAATATGTTCACAATCATCCATTCCGTGCTTGTTTGTGTTCGTCTTTTGCCATGCCTGCATCTTCTTCTTTCAGTTCATGCTATTGCGATGGGGTGCATGAGTATATGGTTTTGTTTTAGAAAAAGTAGGGTTGTGAAGAGCATGTGAAACGGAAAATAACGTTAAACTGCGTTGCGGTCTTGCGTATTTGCCGTGAAAACACTATCTTTGCAACAGCTAAATAATATAGGTAGCGTGAAGATAAAAGAAGTGCTGAGTGCCCTTGAACGATTCGCGCCTTTGCCCTTGCAAGCAGATTATGACAACGCTGGGTTGCAAGTTGGATTGACAGAGGCGGAACTATCAGGGGCTTTATTGTGTCTGGATGTGACGGAACAGATTGTCGACGAGGCTGTTGCGCTGGGGTGTAACCTCATTGTGGCACACCATCCGCTGATATTCCGCAGGTTGTCGTGCATCTCCGATCAAAACTATGTGCAGCGAACGGTCATCAAGGCCATCCGTCACAATGTGGCCATCGTGGCCATGCACACCAATCTGGACAGTGCCAAAGGTGGCGTGAACTACAAGATCGCCGAGAAGATGGGGTTGCAGAACCTGTCGTTTATTGGCAAGACGCAGCTGGTTGATGACGTGGAAGGTGGTGAGGGCGTTGTCGGATTCTTTGCAGAACCAATGGCTGCCGATGACTTCATCATGATGCTCAAACGCGAATTTGACGTGGAGTGCGTGCAGGCCAATCAGCTGTTGCGGCGACCCATCAAAACCGTTGCAATGTGTGGAGGGTCGGGTTCGTTTCTCTTGAAAGACGCATTGCAGGCAGGTGCCGATGCCTTTGTGACAGGCGAAATGAGTTATCACGAGTTCTTCGACATGGAGCAGCGCATTCAGTTGGCCGTGATAGGTCATTATCAGAGTGAGCAGTACACGATTGAACTATTGAAACAGATTATCGAGGAGCAGTGTCCCGGATTTGAATGTCATCTGACTAAAATCAACACGAATCCAATCATCTACCTTTAATAATGGGTTGAATCAATTAAAAATTAAATAAAACATGGCAAAGAAAGATCCTACAGATTTATCAGTAGAAGAGAAGTTGAAGGCGCTTTATCAGTTGCAAACCACCCTGTCGGGCATTGATGAGAAACGAGCCTTGCGCGGGGAACTGCCACTTGAGGTGCAGGACTTGGAGGACGAGATAGCTGGTCTGACCACTCGTGTGGAGAAGATAAAGACCGATATCGATGAGTTCAAGAAGGCAATAGCTCAGAAGAAGGCTGACATCACAAGTGCTGAATCAAGCGTAGAGCGTTATAAAAAGCAGCTTGACGAGGTGAAGAACAACCGTGAATACGACACGCTGACCAAGGAAATTGAGTTCCAAAGTCTTGAGATTCAGCTTTGCAACAAGAAAATCAAAGAAGCTTTGATCAAGGTGGAGGAGAAAAATGCCGATTTGGCTGAGGCCGAAGAGCTGATTAAGGATCGTACGGCAGCCTTGAAGGAGAAGAAGGAAGAGCTTGATGACATCATGCAGGAAACGCGTGACGAAGAGGAAAAACTGAAAAACAAGGCCAGTGAACTCGAGGTGACGATAGAACCTCGCCTGCTCTCAAGCTTCAAACGTATCCGCAAAAACTCACGAAATGGACTGGGCATTGTCTATGTGCAGCGAGATGCTTGTGGTGGTTGCTTCAACAAGATTCCGCCTCAGCGACAGCTGGACATCAAGATGCACAAGAAGGTCATCGTGTGTGAGTATTGTGGTCGTATCATGATTGATCCCGAACTGGCTGGTGTGAAAGTAGAGAAAAACGCAACGGAGGAGAAACCAAAGCGCAAACGTGCCGTTCGAAAAACCGCAAAGAAGGACGAGGAAGCAAAATAAATTGCTTTAAACAAACATCCAGAACAAGGGTGATGCCCCTTGAACATTCGGTGAATAAATGAAATAAGCCAAAGTAAGATTGCTGTCTTACTTTGGCTTATTTTGGATATGTGCGGCGTAGATTATGAATGAAGTAATCTAGGCTGTGTCCTCCATGCAAGCTGATTCATTGACTAATCGGGTAGGCGAAACCCCTCTATGAATAGTGTTTTCCTCCAGCTTAATGATTGTATGCTGTTAATCACTCCTGTGGCGTTCTCGCATGTAGGCTTATATAGTATTTCATTTTGGTACCGCCATCGTTCACGTTTACAATCGCCTGTTACATATTCACGTCCCCCATACAAAGCCATAGCGCACAAAATGCCGATACACGGTTATCATGTACTTTCTCCTGTTTCTTCTGCTGTCGCCCTTACCCACCTAGATATAATACCTCAGCGCGTGGTGTGACTCTGCGAAAGGGATGTTTGGCTACATGCCGCGGGCTTTGTAAATGAGGTCTTTGGCGTTGTTGATTTCCTGAAACTTCTTCTGCGCGGCCTTTTTTACATCGTTGCCCAACGTGGAAACACGGTCGGGATGATGCTTCAAGGCCATCTGTCGATAAGCCTTTTTCACTTCATCGTTAGTGGCAGAGGGGGTAATTCCCAGTACTCTGTAGGCTGCTTCGAGGTTCGTAGAGCTGTCTTTGAGGTTGAGCATGGAGTCAACATCGGCAGCTGAAAGCCCCAGATATTGGGCTATCTTTTTCAGAACGTTGACCTCTTCACTGACAATCATGCCATCGGCTTGAGCGATGATAACCAGGAAGTTGAACAGCTGCAACCGTTCAGAATAGCCCATGTTGAAGCTAATTTGGATGCATGCTTGCCGGATGGTGTTGCTGAACTGCTGCCAACCCATTTGCTTTTGTTGTTCGAAAAGCCGAAGAAGAATCTCCTCGCCCTGCTTCACTGCCACCTCACCAAAGTTCTGTCTGAGGAAATTGCGCACCGTTTGCATCTCCGAATGCATCACCTTGCCGTCGGCCCGGATGACATACGATGCCAATGCGAGAATGGAAAAGAGAAATGTGTTGCGCTGTCCTTCGGCGTATTGTCGTTGCTGCTGATTGTATTGTGCATACCTGTTGCCCTGACGTTGTCGATATTCGTCACCCGATCCGCCTTCACTGAAGGTGTCTAAGCCGCTGTCGAAGAGCCATCCAATTGCAAATCCAGCGAGTGCGCCTAGAGGCCCTCCCTGCATGAAACCTAGTATTCCACCTATCCATTTACCTGCTGCCATTATTCTCTCGTTTATTTTGATTCATGCTTGCATGACGTTTTGCCATTGTATTTCTCTTTATTTTTCAGGCTTTTCGTGTGTTTCAAAACTTCCCTTTGAGTTGATATTTCCCGTTGGTAATGTCCTCAAGTTTTAGGCTTTGATAGTCGATGTTGTAGATGGTGGGGCCTGACTCCCATAAAAATCCAATTCTCCCATCTTTCTGAAGCGTCATGGTGGAGTAGGCTCCCAGGCCTGTTGCTACCATCATGCCTCGCTGCCAGCCGTCAGCCAACTGCTGGGATGTGAGATGTTTCTTGCCCAAATCTTTGTAAAAGAAGCCGATGCGCGTTCGCTGTGGACCAAAAGGTACCGACTGAATGGCTACGAACGTTTTCCTGCCATCGGCTTTGCGAATGGCTGGGACGACCAAGATTTCACCATTACACTCGTTCTCGATGCCCGTGAAGGCAGCCGCTTTGGTGCGTTGTCCCCACGAGCCTTCGGCCTTTTTGAGGTTGCTGAAGGTGAAGACGTTGAACAGTCGGCCGTTGTGACGCGAACTGAGAATGACACTGCCGTCGGGCAATTCCTCGCATTTTACCTCGTCACCGTCGCGACAGGGTGATGTGTTGATGTCGCCCAACACGTTCCACTGTCGGCCAAAATCGTCGCTGTAAAGCACAAAGTTGCCTGACAAGGTACACAGACCAACGTACAGACGGTAGTATTTGCCTACCTTGACGTGGCGGCTTTGGTGTATTTTGCCCGATGTGAAGAACAGCGACTGGATGGGGCCGGCCTTACGTTGGTCGAACAGGCGGTATATCTGTTCGGTGATTTCGTGCCCCTTGTCCCACGTTTTTCCATTGTCATGACTACGGAAAATGGCAATGCGGTTAGGGTTGTTGCGCGTTGCTTGGAAATATACAGTTTTGCCAGCCACGCAAACAGCCAGCACCTCGCTGCTCTTTTTGTCGGCCACCAAGGCGCAGTCGCCAAAGGCATAATCCCACTTGATGTCAGCCTCGTTGCCATGGCCGTCGGCCAACATCTTCTCTGCCGACCAGGTCTTGCCATTGTCGCGGCTCGTGCGATAGACCACGTCCACGGCTCCAAAGCCAATGTCAGAGCCGCAATAGCGGTAGTCGGCCGCAGCGATTAAGTCGCCGTTGCTGCATGTGGCGATGGCGGGGATGCGATAGGGGATGGCATCTTTTTCCGGCGTAGTGAAAAGTCGCTGCCGACTGTCAGCCTCATTGGTGGCATGGATGTTGATGCAGAGCATGAGCACGGCGATGCTGATGACCGTGCGAAGGTGCGTGCCTACTAACTGATGGATGTAGTTGTGATGTGTGTGCATAGCAAAATACTTGTTGTTCATTGTGTTCCAAATATTGTTTGATGTTGGCAAATGTACGGAAAATTTTTGAAAGCAGCAGTGATTTCATCGCTAAACTCCTGCAAAATAAAAAATTGGAAAGATTCAAAATTTTCTTTACAATAACCTATTCAAAATTCGTTTGTAGGTGAGCAACTCACGCCCTGGCGTCAAATATGCCCAAAATAAACGACTTTTGCAAGTTGCTGATTACAAAGTTGATACGCTATCTGCTCATCGTTTTCTCATCGCCTTCACCTGTATTGCTGCTCAATAACAATGCTTTTGAATGCCAATAGGTATGCCTTTGGCTTCCAATATGTAAGTCTTTGCTCACCAATGGCATGGTTATAACAGCGCAAGTGATGCCTTTTATCGCATTTAGGTCGTGTTTTTAGATTAAAAAATCGACTTTGACGCTTCCAAAGATGTATGTTAGGTGAGTCCGTGCCTATCAATTTTTTCTATTTCATCATTTTTCATGTACCGTTTTACATGTATGTTTTTCTTACAAAATAGGTGGGAATGGCGATGGGCGACATCGCTGAAAATTTTACAAAATGTTTTGTTTGTAGGCTATACGCCGTTGACCTTATGATGACGCGCGGGCTACTCTCGTTGGCAGATGTTTCTCAATGTTGCCCGAAGGGACGGCTGACTTCTCCGCAATGTCATTCAGTGAGGAGAAAAACAAAAGCGCAATCGTGATGGCTTGGCCGCATGTTGGCTGTTTTTGGGCGATAATCAATGAATGGAAAATTGATGTCTGGTGGCTTAGATCTGTAATCGAGTAGGAGGTAAACGCCAATAATTAGTGTTTACCTCCCAATCGATTTATGATTTAATAGGAGTTTTCTTTCTTTTTAATTGCAGCTTGATAAGCGTAGAAAGACGATGTTTTGTTAAATATTTTCGTACTCAGGAATATGGTCTAAATATAAATATTTTTTATTTTCATAATCCATTTTGCAGCAATAAGAATCAATGCCGTTGCTGACAATGAGATAGTCGACATGCAGCAGGAAATTATAGGTGGATATTTGGTCGAACACCTTCTGTGTAATGGGGATGGATGGCGCCTTATATTCTATGATCATCCTGGGACGCAGGTGCGAATCGTACAAAACACTGTCGGCTCGCAGTGTCTTGCCGGCCATGTTGAGTTGTATTTCATTTGCTAACAAGGTGGCGGGATAATGTTTGTGCTCTATTAAATAATGTATGAAGTGTTGTCTCACCCATTCTTCAGGTGTAAGTGCGACATATCTCTTGCGGAGAATGTCGAAAATGGTGGGTTTGTCTTTCGTGCCGCCTAATTTTATTTGGTAATGGGGTAGGTTTAATGGATACATTTTAGTAATTTTGCATTCAGATACAAAGTTAATAAAAAAACAAGAAAAGAAAAAGACCTGGTGGAGAATACGCAGAACATGACCAGAGTGTCAATTTGTATGGCTTATTGTCATGTTCATCTCGTACCAAGTCTTTTGTAATAATGGCTAAAACAGGACCTACATACGATTCTATCATGCGTGACCTTCAGGCACGTCATTTTTCACCTATTTATATATTGATGGGTGAGGAGTCGTATTTTATCGATAAAATTTCGGACTATATCGCCGAAAATGTCCTGCAACCCGAAGAGCGTGACTTCAATCAAAACATAGTTTTTGGTTCTGACATCAATGCAGCACAGATTGTAGATCTGGCAAAGGGATATCCAATGATGGCCGAATATCGGGTTGTCATCGTGAAAGAAGCGCAAAACTTGCGTGGAACTGACGTGATTGAAAAATATCTGAAAAACCCTGTTAAATCAACAATTTTGGTGCTTTGCCATAAAAATGGCACCATCGACAGGCGAAAAAAACTGATTGGAAGATCTGAAGCGCTGGGCGTGGTTTTTGAAAGCAAAAAGATGAGAGAGTCGGAACTGCCTTCTTTCATCGCTTCGTATCTGAAACAGAAAAATGTGACTATCGATTATAAGTCGACAGCGATGATTGCTGATCATATTGGATCCGATTTGAATCGGATGATTTCTGTGCTGGACAAATTGCTGATTTCGCTTCCGGAAAACAATCGAGTAGTTGTGCCTGAAGTCATTGAAAAGCAAATTGGCGTGAGCAAAGATTTCAATGCTTTCGAGCTGAGAAGTGCCTTGGTCAATCGAGATGTTTTTAAAGCCAATCAGATAATCAAATATTTTGACAATAATCCTAAAGCTGGATCTATCTTTTCTTTTCTTCCTTTGCTCTTCAGTTATTTTCAAAATCTGATGATTGCCTATTATGCTCCCTCCAAAAATGAAAATGCCGTTGCACAATTTTTGGATCTAAGAGGAGGGTGGGCTGCGCGTGATTATATCACAGGAATGAAAAATTATTCAGGTAAGAAAACCATGCAGATTATTGCTAAGTTTAGAGAAATTGATGCTAAAAGCAAAGGAATCAACAATCCCTACACATCGACAGGGGATCTCATGAAGGAGCTTATTTTTTATATCCTGCATTGAAAAAAATACCCGTTTGGGTCCTAAATAGCACCAAACGGGATCCTCCTAAATAAACTTCAAAAACCTTCTATAACTTCAAATTGGCCTCTAATAATTTCAAATAGGTCCCTAATAACTTCAAATTGGGCGCTAATAGGGTAGCTATTTCCATCTAAAGAGGACTTTTTGCATGCTTAAAAAGCTCTTTTTTACCTAAAACAGCCCTCATTAAAGCTTATTTTTGTCTAGAATACAACTTTCATATTTCATGATTTTTGCCGTTAAACCCTGATGGAATCAAGGTTCTTCGCATTTTAGTGTGCTCATAATTCGCATATTTTGGCGCACCCTGTACCTTGTTTCAGAATATTGAAATTATGGCGATTTTTCATCTTTCTACCACCAACAAATTTATGTTTAACTATTTTTACGATTTAAAACCATAAAAGATTACATTCTCTTGAATTTGTGATTGTAAATTTTAAAGCAGATGCTTTTTGTAAATCCACAAATGTATACGAAAATCATAACACGAAAACACAATCTTAAAACGTAAATATTTAGATTTTATGTTTTATAATTATAAATATACAACAACAAGAACTTGTCTTAAGTTACTGATAATCAATTATTATATTGTTTTTCTTCTTCTATTTTCTACATATAATCATTGATTCCTACTTAATATCGTGGAATAGAGCCTGTATACAGTAGAATGATAAACGATAATGCACTTATTCCCAGCTTTTTATATTTTTTTGCTACATTTATACAAAGCCTTAATTTATGGATGTAATTCATATATCTATATGAAAAGTTGTTGTATTACATTCCTTTAATGTCAGTTTTATAAATATAAATAACTAAATTCAAACTATTGAATACTAAATATGATATAGATTTGTTTGTTTTGTGATTTTTATTGTTTATCTTTGTAAAGTCAATGAGAATTGCCTTTTTTGGCCTATTTTATGTTGAATGACGGATAAAATGAAAGATCGAATAAAACAATTGATGAATGCTCAGCACATGAATCAGCAAACTTTTGCTGAAGCATTGGATATTTCACCTGCTTCTTTGAGCAGTATTTTTAATGATCGTACAAAACCAACATTGAATCATATCGATGCCATTAAGAAAAAATTTCCAACTATTAATTTAGATTGGTTATTGTATGGCAATGGTCCTATGTTTATGGATGAATATACAGGTGATATCGATAATCATGCAGTTTCGGCTTCTTCTGCTGAATCTGTTTTAAATTTCGATGATTCTCCTTCTACTCCATCAGAGAGTAATGTAGTTCAACCGCAGTTAAGTTTTGTAGAGCAGCGTAATCAACTTCAACAAGTCGCTAATAACAATACGAAATATATTGACAATAATCCGCGTAAGATTGCTGAAATAAGAGTATTCTATGATGACCAAACGTGGGAGACTTTTGTGCCTAAAAAATAAGCGTTTCGTGTAACATTAACTGAGTCATTTCAGTCAATTGGTTTATTGTTATTCCATACTCATAACAAGCTTTTCTATTTTGTTCAATCTTCCAAAAGATTGAATGATTATTGCTATAGGTGTTTTTATTTATTTCTTTCATTTGTGAGTGTGTTCTATTTGTGCTAACTTTGCACTTAATATAATAATGTGTTCCACGATTATTCAATTTAAATAGGTGTCTATAATAAAGCTGAGCTTAATCTTCATCCACGCAAACAAGGTTTATATGTAACTAAATCTAATACGCTTGCTGCTGTTAAAGATTTGCCCATAGCATCCTATCTCAATACTATTATAATGAAATTGTTCAATGAGAAAGATTTGTGAAGATTTCCTTGTACAAGCATCAGAGCAATTAAGTGATCGTCATTGGCTCATGCGATTGCGCTCATCATCGGAATTGCCCGAGATGCATCCAGGCCAATTCGTACAGGTTCATATTGACGATTCACCTTCAACTTACTTGCGTCGGCCCATTTCTATTAACATGGTAGATTACGAACGCAATGAGATTTTGTTGCTTGTGGCTGCAATCGGCGATGGAACCCGTCATCTGGTACGAAAGAAACCTGGTGAGAAGGTCAATTGTTTGTTGCCACTTGGAAATAGTTTTACCATGCCACGCTCTACCGATGAACGTTTCTTGCTCGTTGGAGGCGGCGTGGGAATCGCTCCAATGCTTTTCTTGGGAAAGCGATTAGTGGAGATGGGGGTACGCCCTTCGTTCTTATTAGGTGCTCGAACCGCTGCCGAATTGCTTGAAAAGGAATTGTTTAATGAGCTTGGTAACCTGTATCTCACCACGGAAGATGGTTCAGAAGGCGAGAAAGGTTATGTAACCAATCATTCCATTCTCAAGGAAAAACAATTCGACCGAATTGCCACCTGTGGACCCAAACCCATGATGATGTCGGTAGCACGCTATGCCAAACAGAACGACATAGAATGCGAAGTTTCGTTAGAGAATGATATGGCGTGCGGTTTGGGTGCCTGTCTTTGTTGCGTGGAAGATACTACTGACGGTCATATCTGCGTCTGTACAGAAGGTCCTGTGTTAAATATTAAGAAGTTATTATGGCAGCTCTAAATGTAAAAATAAATGATATTGAGTTTAAAAATCCAATCTTAACCGCTTCGGGTACTTTCGGGTATGGTCTCGAGTTTGCCGATTTAGTACCATTGGATCAGCTTGGTGGCATCATTGTTAAGGGTACAACACTCCATCCTCGTCAAGGAAATAAGTATCCACGAATGGCCGAAACGCCGCATGGCATGCTCAACTGTGTGGGTTTGCAGAATAAGGGTGTTGACTATTTCTGTTCAGAAATCTATCCAAAGATTAAGGATATCGATACCCACATGATTGTCAATGTTAGTGGAAACACGCCCGATGATTATGCCGAGTGTGCCGCCCGTATCGATGCTCTGGACAAGATTCCGGCCATCGAGCTCAATATCTCCTGTCCTAATGTCAAGGAGGGCGGCATGGCTTTTGGCGTAACTTGTGCCGGAGCGGCAGCGGTTGTCAAGGCTGTTCGACGGGCTTATCACAAGACACTCATCGTCAAGTTGTCGCCCAATGTCACCGATGTGGCTGAAATAGCACGAGCCTGTGAGGCCGAAGGAGCCGACAGCGTTTCGCTTATCAACACCCTCATGGGCATGGCCATTGACGTAGAGCGGCGCAAACCCGTGTTGAGCATTGCCACAGGTGGTCTCAGTGGGCCGGCTGTAAAGCCCGTAGCGTTGCGCATGGTATGGCAGGTGGCCAAGGCAGTCAATATTCCTGTTATTGGACTTGGAGGGATTTCTACGGCGAAAGATGCCATCGAATTCTTCATGGCAGGTGCCACGGCCATTCAAATTGGCACGGCCAACTTTGTCGATCCCATGGCTACCATCCACGTTCGAGATGGTGTGAATCGCTGGCTCGATGACCATGGTTGTGCTTCTGTGACCGAAATCATTGGCGCATTGAACGTTTAAGCCGACTAAAACCTGCGCATCCCGTTTATCTGTTGAATCTGCATAGGTTCTAAAAAAACATTTCCTATGAAAATACAAGATACATTGATTAGCATAGCCTTTGCTTCTGTTTTATGCTCATGCGAGAGTGTACAAAGTTTGGAAGGGCTTGTGGTAGATTATAATAACGTTCCTTTAGATAGTGTTTTAATTTCAGACGATCTGATGAATTTTCGTATGCGTACAGATTCGTTAGGAAGATTTAGGTATATGATAATGCTACCTACAACAAGCCGAGGTATAGACACAAAATTTAGTTTTTCCAAAGAAGGATTTATAGATCATAGTCAGACAATTAAAGTCTATCGTTCTTCGAAGGTTGTAGTTGTCATGAATAAAGACAAAACTGAATAAACTGATGGTACAATAATCATGGGTTGGCATTATTGAGAAGACCCTAATTGTCATACCACCAAAGAACTCTTTGGCTGGCAGCGCAAAGCTGCTTAGCCATTATCTCAAATTTTAGCGAACTATTGTTCTAGGACAAAGGAAAATAAAGGCTTATCACAAAAATGATTTTTAAAAGTCCTTATATAAGATTCGGATTTATTACAACTATTTTGCACATAATCGTAATATGACTCATTTGGTGTTTTGTCACAATACCAATTATCATCTGAGTTTTCTATAGTAGAATTATTCATACTATAAACATCACCACCTAAGATCGGAATCGCTAAAAGTTTACATATTTGCACTATTTTAAGTGCTTCTTGGTATGGAAAAGCATAGCCATCAATACCTAAATTTTTTAAGGAATAGTATTCGGAAATATCATTATCTCGAATAATTGAAATTATATCATTCTGTTTCATTTCAATACTCTGTTTATTTCTACGGAAATGTGCAAGAATGCCATTAAAAGCTCATCAGCAAAATTAAGCAAAACTTTCGAGAATCTACTCTGGGAAAAACTTTTATCGTACACGGTGATGCAAAGAAAGATAATTATCACTCAGATGGAATGTTACGGAACCCATTGCGAGCAGATTTTCAGAACGAAGTTCAACCGCAGCCGAGATAAGTGCATCAACTGAGTTCAATTCCACCTTTCCCTTTCCCAGCGTTATCGTAAATTTTAATGAACTATTGTCTGCATGTATCAATTTTTTTTGTAAGTTTGCAATATCGAAATTTATAAAATCAAGGATATGAATAAAGCTAAAATTTTATTGTTGACCTTTGCTACAGCATTGCTCGTAGCATGCGGAACAACGCGAACCGTGCCTATTACAGGCCGTAAACAGAATCTGATGGTATCGGATGAGCAGGTGCTTAGTTTGAGCAAACAGGAATATGACAAGTACATGGCCACGGCCACCAAGTCGTCCAATGCAGCCAACACGGCTATGGTGAGGCGCGTGGGACAGCGGTTGGCCCGTGCCGTTGAAACCTATTTCAGCAGCCATGGACTGAGTGAAGAACTGCAACACTACAGCTGGGAGTTCAACCTTGTCGCCGACAAGCAGGCCAACGCATTCTGTATGCCCGGTGGTAAAATCGTGGTGTACGAAGGCCTTCTGCCCTATACACAGGACGAACCGTCCCTGGCAGTGGTTGTAGGTCACGAGATAGCGCATGCCGTTGCCCGTCACAGTGCCGAGCAGATGAGCAAACAAATCAGGGATCATCTGGGCGTTCAGGTGCTTGGCGGTGCCCTTGGTGCGCTGGGTGTGGGAAACACTACCACACAGATTGCACAAGTGGTGGCCCAACAAGGATTGCAATTCCGCAACCTGAAATATTCACGCGACCATGAGTTGGAGGCCGACAACATGGGACTTATCTTTGCCGCCATGGCCGGTTACGACCCTCGTGTGGCTGTCCCATTCTGGCAGCGCATGGCCAGTGGCAAGGGAAACCAGAGCGACGTGTTCAGCACTCACCCTGCCGACGCCAAGCGTATTGCCGCCTTGCAACGTCTTATGTCAACTGCTTTACAATATTATAATGGTGGCTCGGGTGCCGCAGCAGCCCCTGCTCCAAAGACGAACAGGAAGCTGACTAACAAGAAACAGTCATCCCGACAAAAGACGGTTTCTGCCTCCGACCTTTACAAAAACGCGCGGAAGTAAACGCATCGATCATCTTTCACAGGGCCTGGTAGGATAGTTAGTTCCTACCAGGCCCTGTCCTGTCTGGGCTGATGGGGCATTCGTCCGTCATCGGTTCCCCACTATCTGTCCGCCTCTTCTGGCATCTATTTTGTAAATATGTATAACGTTGATTTTCAGCAGTTTATACCTTCCGTGGAAAAAGCATTGACTTTGACCTCCAAAGTCATAGGTATTGGGCATCAATGTCATTGAGTTTGGCGGGCAAAGTCAATGACTTTCTGTCAGTACAATATAGATGAACGCTTTTTCCCTGATAACCCAATCATCTTTTTTTATTTTCCACCTAACAGAAAAAGCGATTTTTCTTGCCCCGACAGGCGTATAATTCAAGAATTTTCTATATATTTGTTGCGGATTGATATACAATTCGCCACCGTTTGCTTGCAGTGCGGCCCATTTACGGATGGCTCATCTTGCAGCGGTGTTTGTTTACCAAAACCTTATACAGATGATAGAATACATTTCACAACATGTATGGCTCGTTTGGACCATCGTAGCCATGCTCTGCCTGATTATCGAGCTGGGGTCGGGCGATTTCTTTGTCACCTGCTTCGCCATCGGTGCGCTGGGTGCCATGGTCAGTTCGCTCTTTGACGTGCCACTCTGGCTCCAGATCATCATTTTCGCCGTGTGCTCCGTGCTGAGCCTCGTGTTCGTGCGACCGCCATTGGTACAT
>CABTXD010000041.1:0-24403 GCA_902488665.1 uncultured Prevotella sp.
AGACATCGGTCATGCCGCTGATGTAGTCAATCACGGCCATGATGCGCGTTTCGAGGTCAGGACTTTGTATGTCGTACTGGCTGCTGAACCGCCGCATGAGTTGTTGCGAATAGAAACGGTCGGGATTGACGGCCGCCTCGATGAGCGTCTGCATAAGTGTTTGCATGATTTTATAACCCGCCAGCTCCACATCCAGCACGGGTTTGCTGTGGTAGATGCGCTCGTACGACAGCTCCGCGCATTGCTTGTAAGCTTTACGCTGTAGCTCGCTGATGTGGTCGATGAGTGAGCCTTGTAGCGTTCCGTTCAGTATCGCTTCCTCGTTTGCCACGAAGGCTTCCACGCATTCATTAACCAGTTTGCCCACAGCCGAGGCCCGCATATAGACCACCTTTTCGTTGTTGTCGGTCACACCCTCGTCTTTGATGCGTTGGCGGATGTGAGCTTGCACCTCTGGGGAAAAGAAATTCATGAGCAAATGCTCTGTCTCGTCGTACGAAAGAATCTTGAGTTTATGGGCATCCTCAATGTCCATGATTTCGTAGCAGATGTCATCCGCCGCCTCAACCAGATACACCAGCGGATGGCGTGCATACCGTAAGGGTTGGTGTGGTTCAGAGAGTTTGGTAATTTCCAGTTCTTCAGCCACCTTGACATAGGTGTCTTCTTCGGATGAAAAGAAGCCAAATTTTCGGTGACTCCCTGCCAGACTGCTGGCAAACGGATATTTCACGATGCTGGCCAGGGTGGAGTAGGTCATCACGAAGCCGCCTATTCGTCGACCGTTGAAACGGTGCGTGAGCAGGCGGAAGGCGTTGGCGTTACCTTCGAAGTGGGTGATGTCGTCCCAGAATCGCTCTCCTACGCGCTCCTGCAAGTAGGTTCCGGCACCCTCGGTGAAAAAGGTTTGGATGGCTTTTTCGCCGCTGTGCCCGAATGGAGGGTTGCCCATGTCGTGTGCCAGGCAGGCAGTACTAACGATGGTTCCTATCTGTTCAAACGTCGTTCCACGCAGTTCGGGATGCTTCTCGCACAGTTGTGCAGCTACGTCATTGCCCAGCGACATGCCCACCGAGGCCACTTCCAACGAGTGGGTGAGGCGGTTGTGCACGAAGATGGAACCGGGTAGGGGAAACACTTGCGTCTTGTTCTGCATGCGTCTGAACGGTGCCGAGAAAATAAGACGGTCGTAGTCGCGTTTAAACTCCGATCGGTCGTCATGACGTTCGGTGTGCTTGAGCTCTTGGCCAAGCCTTTTGTTGGAAATTAATTTTTGCCATTTCATAACGCAAAAGTAGTGGAAATTTGCGTAATTTGGTTCTTTTTAATAGTAATAATGCCACTTTATGGCGATTATTCCTTATTTTTGCACATTATTGAATAGTTATGATACAGATAAAAGTCATCAATAAAGGTCATCAGCAGTTGCCTGCTTATGCCACCAGTCAGAGTGCAGGAATGGATTTGAGAGCCAACCTTGAGGCTTCCATCGTGTTGAAGCCGATGGAACGAAAGCTGGTGTCTACGGGGCTTTTCATCGCTCTTCCAGAGGGATTCGAGGCTCAAGTTCGGCCTCGTAGCGGGTTGGCGTTGAAGCATGGCATCACGGTTCTCAACACGCCTGGCACCATAGATGCCGACTATCGGGGCGAGGTGATGGTGCTGTTGGTTAATTTCTCGCAGGAAGAATTTGTCATCCGCGACGGTGAGCGCATCGCCCAAATGGTGATAGCACGACACGAACAAGGGCATTTCGTTGAAGTGGAGGAACTGGATGAGACCGAACGTGGAACGGGAGGCTATGGCCACACGGGTGTGAAATAGGCAAGCGTCAACATGATGAAGCAAAACTTGAAAATTAGTTTGAATCACATTCTTTGCTGTTTGCTTGTGGGCTGGATGCTGATGAGCTTGGCATTGCCAGCTTGGACACAGACATCGGAAGACAAACCGCTGACCGAAGCGGATTTGAAGAAAATGCTGTTTGAAGACAAGCAGTCACAATACCACTATCTCTTTCTTGAGGCTGTTAGTCAACTGAATGCTGGCAAGCTGGACTTGGCTGACGGTTTGTTGCGCCAGTGCTTGGCTCTCAATCCACAGGGAGCTGAAGCTTATTATGCGCAGGGACGCTTGCTGGCCCAACAAAAAAAAGATACGCTGGCACTGGAAAAGTTCGAGAAAGCAGCTGCCTTGCGACCTGAAAACAGTCATTACCAAGAACGGGTGGCGCAATATTACATCGGAACGGGCGCTTTCGACAAGGCCATCGCCGCCTACGAGCGCCTGTATGAAAACAATCATCAGCGTACGGATGTGCTCAGCATCTTGGGACAGTTGTACAATCAGCAGAAAAATTACGGCAAGATGCTTTCTGTTTTGGAACGTATTGAGCAGGCTGAAGGAACCAATGAGGAACTTACGCTTTCGAAAATGAGCGTTTATGAGATGATGGGTGACAAGGAATCGGCTCGCAAAACCTTGCAACAACTGGCCGACAGTCATCCCAATGACGTGAACTACAGGGTGATGTTAGGCAATTGGCTCATGCAGCATGGCGGACAAAAGAAGGCTTATAAACTGTTTACCCAGGCCTTGGAAGAGGAACCCGAGAACGGCTTTGTACTGGCTTCGCTATACGATTACCACAATCAAGTGGGCGACAAAGAGAAGGCAGTTGCGCTGAGAGACCGCATCTTGATGAGTAAGGACACGGAGGTTCAGACCAAGATGACGATGTTGCAGCAAGTGATTCGGGACAATGAAGACCACAAGCGCGACAGCACTGAGGTACTCAATCTGTTCAAGCGCATGATGAAAGCCCATCCTAAAGATGCTGATGTCGCTTCCTTAGCAGCCGCCTACATGAGTTTGAAGAAGATGCCGCAAGACACGGTGATGGCAGCCTTGCAACATGTTATTGACATTGCGCCTGACAATTCGCCGGCCCGATTGCAGTTGTTGCGCATGTATCTGCCTGGAAAGAACTGGAAGAAAATCATCGCCCTTTGTGAAGAAGGCGCGCAGTTTACGCCCGATGAGATGGCTTATTATTACTATATGGCTTGGGCACATGTGCAGCAAGACGAGCAACCCAAGGCCATTGATGCCCTTAAACGCGGCGTGAGTACCATCAACGACAAGAGCGATACCGAATTGGTGAGCGAGTTTTATTCCATGATGGGCGACCTGTTGCACCAGCAAGGCGACCAACAGGGAGCTTTTGCGGCTTACGACAGTTGTCTGCAATGGAAGGATGACAACATTGCCTGCTTGAACAATTATGCTTATTTTCTAAGTGAAGATGGGCAAAATTTGAAGCGGGCAGAGCAAATGAGTTATAAAACGGTGACGGCATCGCCCAACAATGCGACCTATCTGGACACCTACGCTTGGATACTGTTCATGCAAGAGCGATACACAGAGGCAAAGTTGTACATCGATCAGGCGCTGAAGAATGATACCGACTCCGTGCAAAGCGCCGTCATCATTGAGCATGCCGGGGATATTTATGCCATGAATGGAAACATCGATCAGGCGCTGAAATATTGGCAAGAGGCCTTGAAACTGGCGCCAAAAGATGATCAAGCCCTGATTGAACGGAAGATTAAACAGAAGAAATACATCAAGAAATGAAGAATATACTCCATGGGGTTTTGACCGTGTGCGCTGTTTTGTTGCTGGTATCGTGTGCCTCCAAAAAAGCTGTTGTCAAGGAACCCTTGCCAGGAAAAGAGCCTCATACGGGCGCAGTATCGCCTGGCATTGCCGAGGATATGCAAGAGCTGGCATTCGTACAGCGTGTGTATGATAATCAGGTTTATGCGCAAAACATCGTTGGGAACATGACGTTTAGTCTTACCCGAGGTGGCAAAAGGATTTCTGCGCCAGGCTCTGTACGCATGCGGAAGGACAAGGTGATTCGGCTGCAAGTGTTCATTCCCTTTTTGGGGACAGAGGTGGGACGGATTGAATTCACTCCTGATGGCGTGCTCATCATAGACCGCATGCACAAAGAGTATGTGCGAGCCGACTATCGTGAGTTGGATTTCTTGCGCGACAATGGTCTGACATTCTACAGCTTGCAGGCACTCTTCTGGAATCAGTTGTTGGTTCCCGGGAAAGAAAAGGTCAGCGAATCAGACCTGAAGTCGTTCGACGTGCGCCTGACGCCAGAGGGTGAAACCGTGCCGTTGGTGCTGAAAAAGGGCAGTATGGAATATCGTTGGAATGCCCAAAAGGACAATGGACGCATCCTGTCTGCCGTGGTTTCCTACCAAAGTAACCAACACGGGAGGTCAACCTTGACCTGGAATTACGACAATTTTAAGGCCGTTGGTGTGAAACAGTTTCCTGCCAAGCAGGTGTTCTCCTTCATGACCACGGCTACTAAGACACCGCAACAAGGCCAAGTAACCATCGACATGAATGATGTACAGACAGACAGCAATTGGGAAGAGCGTTCCACGGTCTCTAGTCGGTACAAGCAGATGGATGTAAAGGCGGTTTTAGGCAAACTTTTAAACAAGTAAATGAAACGTTATTTAATTATACTTCTAGCATTAATTTTGACGGTTTCGCTGCCGGCACAGAAGAAACGTACGCCCACGAAACAGCGAGCAAGAACCACAAAGACCACGACCAAGAAGAAAAAAACAACCAAGAAAAAGTCGACAAAGACAGTTCGATATTCCAATTCATCCATCAAAGGATTGGAAAGTCAGCGCAGTCAGATTCAGAAGAAGATTAAGCAACAGGAAAGAGCGTTGCGTACCAACCAGTCGGATGTGAAGAAAAGGTTGCAAGATTTGATGATTCTCAACACGGCGATTAACGATAGACAGAAAAATATCGACAGCATTGAGGCCGACATTCATCATTTGAATGGGAATATAGATATCATCAAGTCGCAGCTGCAAACGCTGCAAACACAATTGGCGGAGCGCAAACAAAAGTACATCAAGTCGATGGCCTACATGACGCGCAGCCATACCATACAGGACAAAATCATGTTTATCTTCTCGGCGAAGAACTTTGCTCAGATGTACCGTCGCTTTCAGTTTGTGCGCGACTATGCCACCTATCAACGCGCACAGGGCGAAGGTTTGAAAGCCAAGCAGGCGCAGGTGGAAGAAAAGCATGTACAATTGCAGAATGCTAAGGGAAGGAAAAGCAACCTCCTCTATCAGGGAAGGAAAGAAAAACAAACCCTCGAGGGGCAGCAGGTGGAACAGAAGCAGATGGTTAGCAACCTGCAAAAACAACAGAAAACTATTCAAAACGTCATTGCCCAGCAGCGCAAGAAAGATGCTGCGCTCAACGCCCAGATTGATAAGTTGGTTGCCATCGAGGTTGCCAAAGCCAAGGCTCGAGCAGAAGCTGAGGCCAAACGGAAGGCCGCACTAGCAGAGGCTGCACGCAAAAGAGCAGCCGAACTGGCACGAAAGAAGGCCGAAGCCGAGGCCGCCGCCCGTGAAAACGCCCGCAGAATAGCTGAGGCCAAAGAGCGTGAGGAGCGCTTGAAAGCCGAGGCACGCGCAGCTGCCGCTGCCGCAGAGAAGGCGCAGCAGGAGAAATCGGCTGCACAAGCAAAGGCGGCAGCCGAAGCTCAAACGGCCGCAGAACAAACCGCCCGCGAGGCTAAAGCTGCCCGTGAGGCTGCCGAGCGCAAGGCTGCCAGTGACGCAGTGCGCAATAGGGAGACCATCGCCCGAGCGCAGAAGCGCGCTGACGAGAGTCTTAAGATGAGTTCGGTAGACCGCATGTTGAGCGGTGGGTTTGAGGCTAATCGCGGACGTTTGCCAATCCCGATTACCGGTGGGTACCGCATCGTGAGCCATTTCGGGCAGTACAATGTGGAGGGATTGAAGAATGTTACGCTTGATAATAAAGGTGTTAATATCCTGGGAAGCCCTGGTTGTAAGGCAAGGGCTATTTATGATGGCGAGGTGAGTGCCGTGATGTCTTATGCAGGCACGACGGTTGTGATGGTTCGCCATGGCTCGTATATTTCAGTGTATTGCAACTTGGGGTCGGTTAGCGTTTCTCAAGGACAGAAAGTAAAGACCCGTCAGGTGCTTGGAACTGTCGGACGGGATAACATTTTGCAGTTCCAATTGCGTAATGGGACAGCCAAACTCAATCCCGAGTCGTGGCTGGGTAGGTAGTCCCGTGCGTCTTGTGCGGCTGCATCAAGCAGTTGCCATGGAACGGCTTTGTGTGTGGATTGAAGGCTGGCCGTGAATAAAAAGCTAACCCAAAAAACATAGAGATGAATAAAACTCAGATTGCAAGCAGGATAAATAATAAGGTATTAGAACCCGTAAGGCTATTTATGGGGCAGGAAAAGTCGGGTGGCATCGTGCTGGCCATCAGTGTTCTGTTGGCTATGGTGCTGGCCAATACGGCTCTAGGACCAAGCTATCACGACTTTTTCCAACAGACATTTGGATTTTTATGGAATGGCGATTCGTATTTTAATTTCACCCTTCACCATTGGATTAACGATGGACTGATGTCCGTGTTCTTTTTCCTGGTGGGACTGGAGCTGAAACGCGAGTTTATTGCCGGCGAGCTGGCCGACTTACGCAACACGGTGTTGCCGATTGGAGCCGCTGTGGGAGGTATGCTGATTCCTGCTGCGGTTTACCTTTCGTTCAACGCTGGCACTGAAGAGGCGGTGGGATGGGCCATACCCATGGCAACCGATATTGCTTTCGCCCTGGGTGTGGTTAGCTTGTTAGGCAGTCGCGTGCCATCATCCGTCAAGGTGTTCCTGACAACTTTGGCCATTGTCGACGACCTGGGAGCAGTCATTGTGATTGCCTTGTTCTATACCTCGGAAATATCTGTGCTTAATGTGTTATTGGGGTTGGGCTTTCTGCTATTGATGTTCATCGGTAACAAATTAGGTGTGAAGAGCCTGTTCTTCTATGCTCTTTTGGGCATTGCCGGTGTGTGGGTGTGTTTCCTCCTGTCGGGTGTTCATGCCACTATTGCTGCCGTGCTGGCTGCCATGACCATCCCCGCTGACTCGGAAATTGATGAGAACACCTTCCTGCATCGTGTGCGAAAACTGACCAGACGATTCGACAAGGCCGAGTCGAATGACTTTCGGACGCTCGAGAAAGAGCAAGTGGAGATACTGGCTCATATCCAGAAAGACACCACCACCGCCATTCCTCCCCTGCAGTTGGCAGAGCATCATCTGAACCCAATCGTAACGTTTATCGTGCTACCTGTCTTTGCTTTTGCCAACGCTGGTGTAAACTTGGTGGACATTGATTGGTCAGCAGTGTTTGCTACGAATATTACCATAGGGGTTGCGCTGGGACTATTAGTGGGAAAACCATTGGGCGTGGTAGGCGTTTCCTGGCTATTGAGTAAGTTGGGTTTTGCAAAAACGCCGGCAGACATGTCAAAGCGCCAATTGTTGGGTCTGGGCTTTCTGGCATCCATAGGCTTTACGATGTCGATGTTCGTTTCTACTCTTGCCTTTCAAACGGAGATGATGCTCACGCAAGCAAAGATTGGTATCTTCATGGCTTCAATCCTCGGTGGACTCATTGGATACAAACTGTTGAAATCATCGGACAATAAAAATTAAGGGAGTCATTTCTTGGAAAATGAATCAATTTATCGTACCTTTGTGAGTACATCATATAAAATTTTTCTATCTTATGCAAACCAGACATCACCTTTCCGTACTGATACATGAACAAGCAAAGAAATATGGTTCGCGTGATGCGCTGACCTTTCGAAGCTTTGGCAGTTTGAAGTGGAAAACCGTTTCTTGGAAGCAGTTCTCTTTGCGTGTGAATCAGGTGTCCAATGCCTTGATAGACTTTGGGCTCAAACCACAAGAAAAAATCGGTGTGTTTGCACAAAACTGCCTCCAGTATCTGTATACAGATTTTGGTGCGTATGGGGTTCGGGTCGTTTCCATCCCTTTCTATGCTACCAGCAGCGAGCAACAGATACAATATATAATTAACAATGCACAGATACGCTTCCTCTTTGTTGGCGAGCAAGAGCAGTATAATAAAGCACATCGTATTTTTTCCCTATGTCCTACGCTCGAACGAATCATCATTTTTGATCACAGTGTGCGAGTGAGTGCGTACGATACCAATGCTGTTTACTTTGAAGACTTTATTAGATTAGGTGAGAATCTGACACATCAGATAGAGGTAGAAAAGCGATGGACAGAAGCCAATGATGAGGATATTTGCAACATCCTCTATACCAGTGGAACCACAGGAGTAAGCAAGGGTGTGGTGTTGACCTACGGTCAGTACGGCGCAGCCATGGAAGCAAATGGAAAATGTGTGCCTGTTGGAGAGGAAGACCGTGTAGTGAGCTTTCTGCCTATTACACATATTTTTGAACGTGGTTGGTTGTATTTGTGTCTAACGGAAGGTGCCCACATCATTATTAACACTTATCCCAAAGAAATACAGCAGACCATGCGTGAAGTGAAACCTACCGCTATGTCGGCTGTCCCTCGCTTTTGGGAGAAAGTATATATAGCGGTGAAAGAGCGCATTGACAGCGCCAATCCCGTGCAAAAGAAACTTTTCAACAGAGCATTGGCTATTGGAAAGAAATATAATATCGACTATTTGAGTAAAGGAAAACGACCTCCTCTGGCCTTGTCAGCAGAGTATCAAGTATATAATAAGAGTGTCATGGCATTGGTTCGCAAGCAAATCGGTTTGCAGAACCCACATTTCTTTCCAACGGCTGGTGCTTATGTTTCACCAGAAGTTGAGGAGTTTGTCCATTCCATTGGTATCTTCATGATGGTTGGGTATGGTCTCACCGAGAGCTTAGCTACCGTTTCTTGCGATCGTGTGGACAGATCATACACGGTTGGCTCGGTAGGTAGACCGGTAGATGGTATTCAGGTTAAGATAGGAGAGAATAATGAAATCCTGCTCAAAGGACCTACCATCACAAGAGGATATTATGAACTGCCCAACGAGAATGCAGCAGCTTTTGATGAGGATGGGTTCTTCCATACGGGCGATGCAGGTTACATGAAAGACGGAGAGCTGTACCTGACAGAGCGAATCAAGGATCTTTTCAAAACGAGTAACGGAAAATATGTCGCACCGCAGATGATAGAGGCGATGCTCTTGGTGGACAAATATGTGGACCAAGTAGTTATAATCGCTGACCAAAGGAAGTTTGTTTCGGCTTTGATTGTACCAGAGTTCAGGCTCTTGGAAGAATACGCCAGCGATCATGGTATCGCCTATGTGGATAGAGAAGATTTATGTGGAAACAAGCAAATCAAGGACATGATGATGGAACGCATCAAGACCTTGCAACAGTCGTTGGCTCATTATGAGCAAATCAAGCGTTTCACGCTTCTTCCTCACCATTTCAATATGGAGCGGGGAGAACTGACCAATACATTGAAAATTAGACGTCCGGCCGTTTATAAAATCTACAAGGACGTCATTGACAGCATGTACGAAGAATAATGATAACAAGCGACCAGTTAAAAGATGTGATGGAGCGTGCCGAAGCCCTTCATCGGTATTTGAACATAGACCAGAAAAAGGTAGAATTCGAAGAAGAACAACTACGGACACAGGCACCTGATTTTTGGGAAGATCCAAAGCGAGCCCAAGAACAAATGATTAAGGTCAAGGGCATTGAGAAGTGGCTGGTTGGTTATCAGCAAGTGCGCCAGTTGGCTGATGAGTTGGAGTTGGCATTCGATTTCTATCGTGATGACATGATTACTGAAGACGAATTGGATGCCGACTATGCCAAGGCTGTCGCTGCCATAGAGGATTTGGAGATGAAGAACATGCTTCGTCAAACCGAAGATCCAATGGACTGTGTGATGAAGATTAACTCGGGAGCAGGCGGTACGGAGAGTCAGGATTGGGCGCAAATGCTCATGCGTATGTACATGAGATGGGCCGAGGCTCATGGTTACAAGTGTACCATCAGTGATATTCAGGACGGTGATGAGGCCGGCATCAAGAGCGTGACGATGAAGATAGAAGGTGGCGAATATGCATACGGTTACTTGAAAAGCGAGAATGGGGTGCATCGCTTGGTGCGCGTTTCTCCATTCAATGCCCAGGGTAAGCGCATGACCAGCTTCGCCAGTGTATTTGTTTCACCGCTGGTGGACGATACCATTGAGGTGTTTGTTGACCCTGCTCGTGTGTCGTGGGATACCTTCCGGTCGAGTGGTGCAGGTGGACAAAATGTGAATAAGGTGGAGTCTGGCGTTCGTCTTCGCTATCAATACGAAGATCCTGACACGGGAGAGGAAGAAGAAATTCTGATTGAAAACACCGAAACACGTGACCAACCGAAGAACCGAGCCAAAGCCATGCAGCTCTTGAAGAGCCAACTTTACGACCGTGCCATGAAGAAACGGTTAGAGGCGCAAGCTAAAATTGAGGCCGGGAAGAAGAAGATAGAATGGGGAAGTCAAATCCGAAGTTATGTTTTTGACGACCGTCGTGTGAAAGATCACCGCACCAATTATCAGACAAGTGATGTAGACGCAGTGATGGATGGTAAGCTGGATGAGTTTATCAAAGCTTACCTCATGGAATTTCCAGTTGCGGATGAGAATGACTAATCAACCTTTAAAATAATACAACTATGAGTGAAAAAAGCAAAATGAATCGAGCTAAGCGCGAGGCAAGACAAGAAAAACAAGCGCAGAATGTCATTAAATGGCTCTCCATAGCATTGCTTGTTTGTGCCATCATTTGGATTATTGTCGCTATGAACGTATAACGGATGAGCGGATTTGAGATTGAACGCAAGTTCCTTGTCAAGAAAGGCGGAGCATTCAAGCGTGCCGCCTTTTCCAGTAGTCACATCCAACAGGGATACATACCTTGCCTCAATGCGACGGTGAGGATTCGTGTTCGTGACGACGAAGCATACCTGACCATCAAGGGAAGATCAACTCATGGCGGAATGACGCGCTATGAGTTTGAGACAAAAATCACGCTCGAAGAAGCTTCGCATCTACTACAGCTTTGCCAAGGAGGCATCATCGACAAGCGTCGTTATCTCGTTAAAAGTGGCAATCATGTGTTTGAAGTGGATGAATTCTACGGCGATAACGAGGGACTTGTCATGGCCGAGGTGGAATTGAAGTCAGAAAATGAATCTTACGAGAAACCAGACTTCATTGGTCCGGAGGTCACTGGAGATGCGCGTTTCTACAACAAATACATGCTCACGAATCCTTTTTCCGCTTGGAAAGACACGCTGCCAGAAGAATACCGATAAGCAGTGACAGCACAACACCAATGCTGTCGGCCAGAAAATCCATCCACTCGCCACTGCGGTTGCCCCCTGTGCAGGTTGCTTGAACGATTTCTATCAGGCCTCCCATGATGATAGGTGCCGCAAATGTGAGGATGAAAAGCTGTTTGTTACTTAGCTTTTGGCGGCTGCGGACAGTTTCAATCCAAATGCAACAACCCAAAATAGTGTACAAGGCCACGTGCGTCCATTTGTCAATGAGCGTGACACCACTTAATGGGGTTTCTGGAATAGGAATCAAGCAAACAACCCAAATACCAAGGATAAGTACGGTAGTAAAGGGGTAGCGCTTGATAAATTGTATGATTTGTTGCATAAGAAACCGAACTCTTTTCATGCAAAAATAGTGCAAGCCGAAGACAAAGGAAGTTTACTTACTTTGTTGAGGCGTAGCCTATTTTATGCAAAGATACAATATTTTCAAGATATCAACAGCACGATTGTATCAAATCATTTGCCGAATCTGCCATGTCCATCAAAGATTTTTTTTATTTCAACAAGTCCGACCGCAAAGCGCTTATCTTTCTGCTCACGGTTGGAATTTGTGCTACGGCCCTGTTTTTCTTGCTCAGTGACGAAGAGAAAACAACGACAGGCGGCTCTGACCGTGACACAGTTTTTGTTCAAGAACCAGGCAGATTATACCATTCCAGCTCTCAACCCGTAGCATATTATCGGGTGGAAGGCCGACAAGCCGAACTCTTTCCCTTTGACCCAAACACAACTGACAGCACAGATTTGTTGCGCTTGGGATTGCAGCCGTGGCAGGTGCGCAACATCTACAAATACAGAGCGGCAGGTGGTGTGTATCGCAAAACTTCCGATTTTGCTCGCTTGTATGGACTGACGCGTAAGCAATATCTTGCCATGGAGCCATACATTCACATCAGTTCTGATTATCTTCCTGCGTCAACACTCGCCGCAAATGCAGCACAAACACCTGAATTGGAGCGTGATACCATTCGTTTTCCCATCAAAATCAAATCTACCGAGCATGTTGCTCTCAACGCCGCCGACACGTCCATGTTGAAAAAAGTGCCGGGCATTGGCAGCTATTTCGCCCGCCAAATCGTGAACTACCGAACGCGCTTAGGTGGCTTTTGCAATACCCGACAGCTGTTAGAAATTGAGGATTTCCCCGAAGAAGCATTGACTTATTTTTCTTTAACACCACGCGATGCCAGTCAAATTCATCGCCTACCCATCAACAAACTATCTATCAGTCAGCTGAAGCGCCACCCCTACATGGGCTATTACCGAGCCCGTGCCATCGCTGACTATCGCCGACTGAAAGGACCTATCCATCGATTGGAAGACCTGGGCATGTTGAAAGATTTCACACCCGAGGCCATTGAGCGGCTCAAACCCTATGTTTCGTTTGAGGAGTAGTACTTAAAATGTTGGAAACAGATGGCCACCTGTCCAACTTTTTTTATACCTTTGTGGCACAATCATAAACTGATTTAGAGATGAATATACAAGAAATACCCGTCTTGTTGCTCACAGGTTACCTGGGAAGTGGCAAGACAACGCTGGTCAACCGAATCTTATCCAACACGAAAGGCATCAAGTTTGCCGTCATTGTTAACGACATCGGTGAGGTGAACATCGATGCCAGCCTCATCGAACAGGGTGGGGTGGTTGGACAGAAAGATGACAGTTTAGTGGCCTTGCAAAATGGTTGCATCTGCTGTACCCTGAAACTCGACCTGGTAGAGCAGCTCAACGACATCGTTAGCATGGGCAAATTCGACTACATTGTCATCGAGGCGAGTGGCATTTGTGAGCCTGCCCCCATCGCACAAACCATCTGTGCTTACCCCGAATTGTACCCCCAGCTTGCCAAGAACGGTATCGCCAAGCTCGATTCCATTGTGACGGTGGTCGATGCCCTGCGCCTGCGGGATGAGTTTGGTGGTGGAAACGATTTGCTGAAAGAGAATATTGGGGAAGATGACTTGGAACGTTTGGTCATCGAACAAATTGAGTTCTGTAACACCATCATCATCAACAAGATTGCTGAGGTAACGACTGAAGAGTTGGCAAAGGTCAAGAAAATCATCCGTGCACTGCAACCCAAGGCAAACATCCTTGAGTGTAATTACGGCGATGTAGATCTCGATTTGATCATTGGCACGGGCCAATTCAATTTTGAAGAGGTGGCTACGTCGGCCAGTTGGATAGCAGAATTGGAGGGTGAACATGACGAAGACGAACACCATCACCATCATCATCACGACCATCCCGAGGGCATTGAGAACGAGGAGAGTGGCGAAGCGCTTGAGTATAACATCCAGACTTTCGTCTACTACCGTCGGCCAGCCATGGATTTAGGATTGTTCGACGACTTCGTGGCGCGGCGTTGGCCCAAAAATGTCATTCGCTGCAAAGGCATTTGCTATTTCAATGACGAAAAAAATAAATGCTATGTCTTTGAGCAAGCCGGCAAGCAAGTGCAGATACGCGATGCCGGTCAGTGGTATGCCACCATGCCGGCCGACCAATTGGAGCAGATGAAAGCTCAAACACCGGCTTTGCGTCGCGATTGGGATGAAACGTATGGTGACCGCATGCAGAAATTGGTTTTTATTGGTCAGAACCTCGATCAGGAGGCCATCACCAAGGAATTGGATGCTTGTCTGCGCGACTAAAATCGGCAATGCTTTGTACTGAAACGTCTTTCTTTACGAATAAAACAAAATACCCATTAAGAGTTGACACCGCAAATGCCAACTCTTTTTTTTTTACCCTTTCTGTCTGTATATCATCAGATTTTTACTGAAAACTTTGTCTATTGTATTTTTTTCCAGTACATTTGACGTGCAAATCAATCTTTAACACTTACTACTATCAGAAAAAATGAAGTCAGATTCACAAATCGCACACGAAACAAAGCTACTGCCTATCGCTGAGATAGGCGCGAAAATCAACATTCCTCAAGAGGCTCTTGAACCTTATGGCAAGTACATGGCCAAAGTTCCATACACCCTCATCGATGAGGAAAAAGTAAAAAAAGCTAATCTCATCATGGTCACTTCCATTACGCCCACCAAGACAGGCAATGGCAAGACAACGGTCAGCGTGGGACTTGCCCTGGGCATGAACCGTCTTGGAAAAAAGGCGGTGGTTGCTCTTCGCGAGCCATCCCTTGGCCCTTGCTTCGGCATGAAGGGTGGAGCGGCTGGAGGAGGCTATGCCCAAGTGCTGCCCATGGAGAAAATCAATCTCCATTTCACCGGCGACTTCCATGCCATCACCTCGGCCAACAACATGATATCGGCGTTGCTCGACAACTACTGTTATCAAAACCAGGACCAGGGTTTCGCACTCAAAGAGGTGCTTTGGCGGCGAGTGTTGGATGTCAACGACCGTAACCTGCGCAACGTTGTCACGGGCTTGGGACATCGTACCGACGGCGTAGTCAATGAGTCAGGCTTTGACATCACGCCTGCCTCTGAAATCATGGCCATCCTCTGCTTGGCCAAAGATGAGGAAGATTTACAGCGTCGGGTAGAGAATATCCTCTTGGGTTTCACCTTTGAAGACAAGCCTTTCACCGTGAAGGATTTAGGCGTAGCTGGAGCCATCACGGCTCTTTTGCACGATGCCATCCATCCTAATCTGGTGCAGACCACCGAGCACACGCCGGCATTCATTCACGGAGGCCCGTTTGCCAATATCGCACATGGCTGCAACAGCGTGATGGCCACCAAGATGGGAATGACGTTTGGCGATTATGTCATCACGGAGGCTGGATTCGGTGCCGACCTGGGTGCTGAGAAATTCATTGACATCAAGTGCCGCAAGGCTGGTCTGTCGCCTAAACTCACCGTGCTGGTGGTTACCGCACAGGCACTCAAGTTGCATGGTGGCATTGACGTGACGGAGATTAAACAACCGCATCCCGACGGCATTCGTCAAGGAATGGCCAACATGGATAAGCACATTGCCAACATGCAGGCCTTTGGTCAAACCGTCGTGGTGTGCATCAACCGCTTCCCCGACGATACCGATGAAGAACTGGCACTGGTACAGAAGCATTGCCAGGAGCTGGGCGTGGGCTGTGCCGTCAATACGGCTTATACCGATGGTGGCAAGGGTGCTGAAGCCTTGGCACAACTGGTTATCGACACCATCGACAAGCATCCGTCTGCCCCATTGAAGATGTTATACAGCGATGACGAGTCCATTGAGGAGAAAGTGCGCAAGGTGGCACAACGCATCTATGGCGCCGATGACGTTGTTATCAAGCCTGCTGCGAAGAAAAAACTGGCGCACATCGCCGCTTTGGGCTTTACTCATTTCCCCGTTTGCATCGCCAAGACGCAGTATTCATTCTCCGAAGATGCCAAGGCATACGGTGTGCCCACCCATTTCAAAATCACCATTCGCGACTTTGTAATCAATGCCGGTGCCGAAATGATCGTGGCCATCGCTGGCAGCATCATGCGTATGCCTGGCTTACCAAAGAGTCCGCAGGCCGAAAGGTTGTATGTTGAGAATGGCGTGATAGAGGGATTGTCGTAACGGAAGGACAGACAATAGCCTAGAAATACAAAAAAAAGACGGCAGGTGAAAATACTCACTTGTCGTCTTTTTTGTCGGGATGAGGCGACTCGAACGCCCGACCCCTACGTCCCGAACGTAGTGCGCTACCAACTGCGCTACATCCCGATGCGCTTCCTGTTGTTTGCTGTAAGTAACAAACCGAAAAGCGTTTGCAAAGGTACATCATTTTTTGCAAACCACAACAAAAAAGCGTGTTTATTTGTTTTCGTCAACACAGGCCCTTCCAGTTAGAAACAACCATCTTCGTTAAAAAACAGTCATCCGTAGGTTTCGCCTGGGGCAAAATGAAGAATGAAACACAGGTAACATCTTGCTTACCAACATAGATGCGTCAGGGCATCTCATTTTTTTACAACGAAAAATGTGAAAGAAGCAAAAAAGACGTTGCTGCAAAAGATTTCTCATGGACAAATGTCCCATTCTAATAGCATTGACTTTGACTGGCAAACTCAAAGGGTTTGGGCGCCAATCTCAATGGGTTTGATGTCCAAAGTCAATGACTTTCCGACTCCGTGCACAGCAAGGCGAAATGGGACATGATTTTCATCACTTTCCTCATCCAAATTAGTTGTGAAAAAAGAACGATGAGGGCGTGCGGTCGCAACGGTAGGACAGGGAATGTTCCGGAACGGTAAGTCCTTGCACATTCGTGACTGTCCGTTGCAAACGAATGCTGTTACAACAACTCGGGAAGCTGGAACAACTTGATGCCGTTGCTGCCTTTGATGAGGATGTAATAGCCTTTTGGTGGCTCTTGTCGCAGGGCTTCCTTCACGGCCTCTGTGTCCTTGAATTTGCTGAGCGTTGTGTTTGTACGGCCAAATTCCTCGCCCACGAGCCACACCTTGTCCAGGTTGAGCGTGGCGATGAGGTCCACAATCTTCTGATGTTCAGCCATACTCACGTCGCCCAGCTCGCGCATGTCGCCCAAGATGGCCATCTTTTTCGGCACGTCCATGCGTTGGAAGTTGGTCAGCGCGGCCTCCATGCTCGTTGGGTTGGCGTTGTAAGCGTCTACGATGAGCTTGTTGTGGGTCGTGATCTGCAGTTGGCTGCGGTTGTTGCTTGGCACATAGCCGGCCAAGGCATGGTTCATTTGTTCGTCGGACACGCCGAAGTGCGACCCAATGGTGATGGCGGCGAGCATGTTGTCGAGGTTGTATGCGCCGATGAGCTGTGTCTGCACCTCGTGCCATCGTGTGTCCTCGCAGGATGAGGGGGCAGCCGCTGTCTTGCGCCATC
Source organism: uncultured Prevotella sp. (assembly GCA_902488665.1). Taxonomy (GTDB): domain Bacteria; phylum Bacteroidota; class Bacteroidia; order Bacteroidales; family Bacteroidaceae; genus Prevotella. The sequence goes on from CABTXD010000041.1 coordinate 17,125, forward strand.
TAAACTTTAGGTAAGGTGCGCAGCTCATTACTTCGCCGCGGATGCAGATGTCCGAGCGGTCGGTTTGTGCGTATCCCATGGTTTTGACGTTGGGGCAGTGGTTGCGGAACATCTCTTTAAGGTACTCGTTGTCTTGGTTGATGAACACGAGGCCTTGCGGTTTGTGCTGTTGCATGTAGTCGTACAGTTCGGCTTTGGTGCGCATCACGCCCTCAAACGAGCCGAAGCCTTGCAGGTGAGCGCGGCCCACATTGGTGATGAGCGCATAGTCGGGTTCTGCCACTGTTACCAGTGATTGGATGTCACCGGGATGACTTGCCCCCATTTCCACGACGGCTATCTCATGTTCAGGCGTCAAGCGTAAGAGCGTTTTGGGCACGCCTATTTCGTTATTAAAGTTTCCTTGTGTGTACCACACGTTGAAACGCTCGGCCAGTACGGTTGCCAACAGTTCTTTAGTGGTGGTCTTGCCATTGGTTCCGGTGATGCCAATAATGGGTATTCCCAACTTCCGGCGATGATAGTTGGCCAGCTGTTTTAACGTTTGCAGACAGTCCTCTACCAGGATATAGCGTTCATCTTCTTGTATTTGGTATTCCTTTTGGTCAATCACAGCGTACGCGCATCCCTTTTGCAAAGCACTACCAGCAAACTCGTTGCCATTGAACGAGGTTCCTTTCAAGGCAAAAAACATACTGCCCTTGGGGCAGTCACGACTGTCTGTGGTAACCACAGGATGCTTTAAAAACAGTTTGTATAGTTCAGAAATATCCATACCTTCTTTATTATGAACGATTAATGATCGTTCTGTTTCAATTGCAAAGGTAATTGAAATCAGATAGTTGGCAAAATATTTTTTTTCGTCTTAGAAATCTCCTCATCATTTATGAGGATGAAATAAGGTTTACTGAAGCTTATTGCGCTATGAGACGACGTTGAAATCACCACTTTTAGGTATTGTACAAATTTCTGTTTTATAATACTTTTGCAACGAATAAACAAAATTTTATAATAATACTGGATAATTTGTTAAAATTATGTATTGTTAATATGGAAAAACGAATAGCCTATATTTTTACATTAGTATGCACTCTGTTATGCTTCTCGGGTATGGCAAAAGCACAGGGATGTGCAAAAGATAGTACGAGATGCTGCAAAAAAAGCAGACTGTCATTAGGTGGCTACGGAGAAGCCGTGATGAGCAGAATGTTTTATTCTGACAACATCAACCGCTACAGCAAGGCAGAAAAGTACAAGAATGCCAAAAGCCGTGGGCAAGCAGACTTGCCTCACGTTGTGGTGATGTTGGGATACGACTTTGGCAAGGGTTGGACCATGAACTCAGAGATTGAGTTTGAACATGGCGGTACCGAGAGTGCCATGGAAATGGAAGATGAAGAGTTTGGCGAATGGGAAGGCGAGATTGAACGCGGTGGCGAAGTGGCACTGGAACAGTTTTGGATTCAAAAATCGTTCTGTCGCGAATTGAATATACGCGCTGGTCACGATGTGGTTCCCATTGGATATACCAATGCACATCACTTACCAACCGAGTTTTTTACTGTTTATAGACCAGAAGGAGAAAACCAGATTTTACCCTGCACCTGGCATCAAACGGGTGTGTCGATTTGGGGACGGTGGAAGTTCCTGCGCTATCAAGCCATGTTCCTGCCAGGTCTGAACTCACTCTTGTTCAGCAAAGACCAATGGATTAAGAATGGATCGGCAAGTGCTTTTGAATTCACACCAGCCAATAAATATGCCACAGCGGTTCGCCTTGACTTCTATCCACTGAAAGGACTGCGTATAGGTCTCAGCGGATATTATGGCGAATCGTTCAACAATACCTTGCAGAGTGATGAGCGTGGTAAATATAAAGATGTGAAAGGTGCTGTTACCATTGGAACGATAGACATGAGTTACACAGGACATGGTTGGCGCATTCTTGGCGGTTTTGATTATGGACATCTGGGCGACGCCGACATCATCTCAACCTACAATCGCTCGCAGAGTTCAACCTCTCCATATAAACGCACGCTCGTTGGCAACCGCGCACACGCTGCAAGTATTCAGGCAGGGTACAATGTGTTGCGCTTCTTCCCGTGCATGAGAAGTGAGAAACAACAGCTGTTCGTCTTCGGAGCATACGAGAATTATGATGCCTATCATCCTGTAGCTGGAAACAGCGACTATGAATGGACCGACAGAAACCGCATCGCCTTTGGCTTCAACTACCATCCAACGAAGCAAATTGTTGTGAAAGGAGAATATAGCAACCGCTTCCTGAAAAGCAAGTTTAATAACGAGCCGAGCATTTCGTTGGGTATAGCCTATGCGGGATTTTTCCTATAGTCTTTACAATATAACACTAACAATAAAAAAACAAGAAAATGAAAAGATTATCGAACTACTGTTTCGCTGCAATTCTCGGCCTGATTTTTTCGATGTCATTTACGGCATGTTCTGACGACAACGGGGATGATACGAAAAAAGATGAGCTGAAAAAACAGGAAGAACGCGACAAGGCATACGCTGAAATCGTAGACGCCTTCATCCACAAAACTGTTGTGCCAACTTATGAGAAGATGGCATTAAAATCGTCTGAATTGGTAAAAGACCTGCGGGAATACCGCAAGAACCCGACTCAGACAAACCTTAACAAGGCATGTGATGACTTCCTCGCATCGCGTATGTGGTGGGAACGCAGCGAGGCTTTCCTGTTTGGAGCTGCTTCCGACTTCGGTATCGACCCACACATTGACTCTTGGCCGCTCGACCTTCCTGCACTACAGAAGTATCTTGCAACGGCAACCAACATTGAAGACCTTGATGGTGACGACTATGATATCGCCGCACGCACGAAACTTGGTCAGGAGTTGTTGGGTTACCATGGAGTGGAGTACATCCTTTTCAAAGACGGAAAACCACGTGAGGCAGGTACAATAGAAGACAAATACCTCGTGTATGCCATTGCCGTGGCTGGCGACCTCCGCAACAGTTGCTGGCAGCTCCTCGCCTCATGGGCTGGAGAGGAATATGCTTCAAAACTGGATGCTAAACAAGTGAAACACATCACAGAAGATGTAGAGCTTGGCATCACCGTCAGTGGAGGAGAGCATTCTTACGGAGAGAACATTCTGCTTGCTGGTCAACCAGGTTCACTGTACCGCTCATGGATTGCCGCCCTACAGGAAATTGTGTCGGGATGCAATAGTATCTGTGACGAGGTTGGTACATCGAAGATTGGATCAGCACACACAGGCGAGGACGTTTCATACATAGAGTCGCCATACAGCCAAATGTCCATTCATGACTTCCACAATAATATCATTTCTGTCGAGAACGTTTATTATGGTGGTATTGAAGGTAATCGCGGTGCCTCCATCCACAATTATATGGCAAAGCACAACAAGGAAATGGACATGAAAGTGACGGCAGCCATTACGAAAGCACAAACAGCCATCAAGAACATGAAGGCTCCATTTGTGAAAAACTATAAAGATGCAAGTTGCCAGGCAGCTATAGATGCTTGCAAAGAACTTGATGAGACGCTCAGTGAACTGAAGAATGAGTTGAAGAAATAACAGCGTGAACACCGGTTATCAAGGTGCGACGTATTTGAGTTTCAGGTGGCTAAACCGCCTGAAACTCATCCGCATTTTTAGTCAACATGTTAAAACAAAAAGATTATGAAACATCACACAATCACCACAAAACAAGTACTTTCGGTAGTTGCCATGGCATTTGTATGTGTGTCGGTCATATCTTGTAAGGACAAAGATATCAACGACAACGGCAGTGGTACTGAGAGTAAGGAATTGGCGGACGAATGGTATGCTGGAGGAAAACTCGGCACTACATTCAATGCTACTGCAAGTGCATACGAGGATCCCACACCCGCTATCGAAGAGGCAGGACTGGAATATCAGTTCAAGATGGGTGAATATTTCTTTGAACGCCCATACAACTCAAGCACACGTCCTTTCAACGGAAGAGGACCATTATATTCGCGTCCCTCATGTGAAAGCTGTCACTGTGGTTATGGACACGGATGGCGCATTACAAAGTTCGATCCAAAACAATGGGGTAATGCCACAGAGTTGGAAATATTCGGCGATGACGGTGAACTACTCTCCTTCTTCAGTCCCAAGTTCCAGGGCATGCCTCCGTTCAAGTCATATCTCGACCCAGCAAAAGTGCAAATTACATGGAAGGAATATACTGACGACTGGGGAAACGTATTCCCAGACGGAGAGCGATACAGCCTCATATATCCTGATGTGAAAATACCAGAGGACGCCTATTATGTGAAGCCGTCTCACAATGGGAACCCCGTAAGTGTAAGTGATATTCACATACGACTCAAGAATGCCATTCCTTTCTTTGGCAACGGACTGATAGGAGCCATCGATGCCGACAGTCTGCTGAAGCAGTGGCAGCGCGAAGAAGCGCATGCAAAATTAGATCCCTCAAGGTTTAAGAACGGACAATGGACTGCCGTTGACTCTATTACAATGGAACCTTTCCGCTTTGGTCATTTCCTTGACCTAAGTACATTTACTTGGGATGTGCAGCACTGGGCAAACTTTAACGTTACGAGACGTGGACACACCACAATTAATGTGACCAAGGAGTATGCGCTAACCGCAAGCAAAGATCCTGATATTCAGAAAGTGTTCTATCAATATTTCCCTAAATGGAAAATAACGGGCAACCCAGAAAAGGACATATATAACTATTTCACCAGTGACAAGCACCCTATTGAAATGGAAGACAACGACTATCTGAACTATATGGTATGGCTCAGGGGATTGGCTGTTCCTGCGGCGCGCAATATGGATTCCCCAATCGTGCAACGTGGCAAGAAGCTCTTCAACGAAATAGGTTGTGCAACGTGTCACCGACCCATGTGGATCACGGGCAATGACCAGTTCTCCTATCCTGGCGACCTTAACATCAAACCCAACGACCCACGTTTGCCACATTATCCTAAACAAAAGATATGGCCTTACACCGATTTAGTTTCACATAGGCTGTACATGAAGAACGATGTCCGCAAAGGATGGATACGTACACCGCCATTGTGGGGCAAAGGACTTATGAAAGTATGTACAGGTCACGATGACCGACTGTACGATGCGAGAGCAAGAAATGTCATAGAGGCAATTATGTGGCATGGATGTTCAAAAGAAGGTGGCGTTTCGCATGCACGATGGACCATAGAGAAGTTCCGTAAACTGAACAAAGAAGACCGCCATGCGATGGTCAAATTTATTGAATCTATCTAATGAAGAAACGACTAACGAATATTTCTTTCGGGCTGCTGTCATTGACTATTATAGTCTTGGCGGCAGCCTCGTTCATGGATAAGAGGTACGGCACACAACTAACCCACAAGTACATCTATGGCTCATGGGCTTTTGCTGCCCTGTGGATGATGCTTGCCATATCGTCCCTGTTTGCCATTCTGCGATACTGGCATGCGGTGATGCGCTATTCGCTTATCTTTCTGCATGTTTCATTCGCAGTAATTCTCTTAGGAGCAGGCATAACATTCTTGACGGGTAAGCAAGGTGACATATATCTCCACAACGGACAACCAACAGACTCATTTATCACAAAAGACGGTAAACAACAACGCCTGCCTTTCAATATGAAACTTTGCAAATTCAACATTGAGTACTATGCGGGTACAGATTCGCCCATGGACTTTGTCAGTCATGTTGCCTTTAGTGATGGAGACGAGCAGCAGGTGTCCATGAACAACATTGCGAAAAAACAATATTATCGATTTTATCAAAGTGGTTATGACACGGAAAGCGGCTGGGTGCATCTATCCGTTTCATACGATCCGCTGGGCATCACCGTAACATACTGCGGATACATCATGCTGCTACTGAGTATCATCGCATTTCTTGCAGACCCACGTGGTGGATTCCGAAGGACGATTAGACAGGTTATGAAGAAGGAGAGCGTCAAGACAAAGGCGTTAGTGCTGGCTTTGCTATTACTCGTACCCATGAAGATGCTGTCCTCCAGTAACATCCCACTTCCCAAAACATTACCAACAGCGTTGGCTGAACGCTTTGGCGATCTTTATGTTTACCACTGTGGGCGCATTTGCCCCATGCAGACAATGGCAAGAGATCTGACCATTAAACTGTATGGCAGTGACAGCTACCGAGGTTACACCGCCGAACAGGTGCTCGTGGGGTGGCTATTATACCCCACAGACTGGGTGGAACAGCCCATGATTAAGGTAAGTGGAGGAAGTGTACGAAAGGCATTGAACGCAAATGGAAGATATGTTTCATGGATGGACTACACCAGTGACACACAAGGTTTCAAACTTTCATCTCTGATAGAACAAATGAACAAAGGCTCGCTCAGCAATAGCGAAGCACGGGATGTTGCGGCAGCGTACGAAAAATATAATATCATTGCGTCACTCATGTCAGGACAAGCCGTTAGAATGTTCCCTGTGAAAGAGGCAGGTAGTCTAAGGTGGATGGCACAAGGCGACCAACTCCCAGAAGGACTTGGACAAGATGAGTGGCTCTTTATCAAGCGCTCCACTGACTATGTGATGGAGCTTGCACTCGCACAAGACAACACAGGAGTGGAAAAAGTCCTCCAAAAAATACGCGAGTATCAACGAAAAAAAGCAGGAGCAGTATTACCATCCGACAGCAGGTTCAAGGTAGAAAAGATATATAACTCACTCCAGTTCTCCTTTCCCATGGAAATATTGCTTATCGTGGCAGGCATACTGTTCTACATCATGACCGCAAGAAATCTGTTACGCAATAAGCCACAACAACGCTCTCTCAAGCTATGCGGCTCCTTGTTGCTTGCCCTGTCCGCCTGTTTCCTACTTGTGGTTATGGCGCTGAGAGGATATGTGGGAGGACACATGCCCTTGTCAAATGGCTTCGAGACCATGCAGTTCATGGCGCTTTGCATGCTTGTCATTGCATTGCCACTTGGCAAACGCATACCGTTCTTTCTCCCTTTCGGACTCATGGCAGCTGGTCTTGCCCTGATGGTGTCCATGCTTGGCGAACGTAATCCACAAATCACAACATTGATGCCCGTGCTTGCTTCACCACTGCTCAGCATACACGTCATTTTAGTCATGCTCTCCTATTCCCTCTTTGCGTTCTTGTCATTCTGTTTTTCCAAAACTCAGGAAACATGGAAGCTGCCTACGGCTTAGCCATTACTGTAACGATGCTCATGACCACCTTCCTGCTTTTTGCCTATTTACATCAGCGTAGAG
>CABTXD010000042.1:0-24099 GCA_902488665.1 uncultured Prevotella sp.
AACTCGTAAACTCGTTGACAGTTCTATAATGTCGCTCTATAATCGATTGCGAATGAATGACAAAACTTCGGTATTAACTCGTGAACTTGTAAACTCGTAAACTCGTAAACTAAAAAAAATAATGAAACGTACAAAAGTTGTTGATGTTCTGAAGAGCACCGACTTTGGAAAAGAAGTGGTGGTAAAGGGATGGGTGCGTACCCATCGCAGTAGTAAGGCAGTTGATTTCATCGCCTTGAACGACGGCTCTACCATCAAGAATATACAGATTGTCGTTGATCCGTCAAAGATCAATGCCGATACGTTGAAGAGTATTACAACAGGCGCTTGCCTCTGTGTTACCGGTACCTTGGTAGAGAGCCAAGGCAAGGGACAGAGCGTGGAAATCCAATGCAAGGACATTGAGGTTTATGGCCTGTGTGGCAGCGACTATCCCATGCAGAAGAAAGGACAGTCGTTTGAGTACATGCGACAGCACGCTCACATGCGCCTACGCACAAACACCTTTGGCGCCGTGATGCGCATCCGCCACAACATGGCCTTCGCCATCCATCAATATTTCCACGAACATGGATTCTTTTATTTCCACACGCCCTTGATTACAGCTTCTGACGCAGAAGGCGCCGGTGAGATGTTTCAGGTGACCACACAGAACCTCAACGATTTGAAAAAGGGGGAAGATGGAAAGGTGAGCTACGAAGATGATTTCTTTGGCAAGATGACCAGCCTCACGGTGAGTGGACAGCTGGAAGGTGAGTTGGGTGCCACCGCTTTGGGACAGATTTATACCTTCGGGCCTACGTTCCGTGCGGAGAACTCTAACACGCCGCGTCACTTGGCCGAGTTCTGGATGATTGAGCCAGAGATTGCTTTCATCGACTTGCCCGAGTTGATGGATCTCGAGGAAGATTTCATTAAGTACTGTGTGCGTTGGGCCTTGAACAACTGCAAGGACGATCTTGATTTCCTCAATTCGATGATCGACAAAACCTTGTTGGAGCGGTTGCAGGGCGTTTTGAAGAATGATTTCGTGCGACTGACCTATACGGCCGGTATCAAGATTTTGGAAGAGGCGGCAGCCAACGGACATAAATTTGAGTTCCCTGTATCATGGGGAATGGACTTGGCCAGTGAGCATGAACGTTTCTTGGTGGAACACCACTTTAAGAAGCCGGTTATCATGTACGACTATCCCAAGGAAATCAAGGCCTTCTACATGAAAATTAACGAGGATGGCAAGACCGTCCAGGGTACAGATGTACTCTTCCCTCAGATTGGAGAAATCATCGGTGGGTCGGTGAGAGAGGAAAGTCTTGAGAAACTGACTTCCGAAATCGAGCGTCGCCACATTCCGATGAAAGATATGTGGTGGTATCTCGACACGCGAAAATACGGCACGTGCCCGCATGGAGGCTTTGGTCTGGGCTTCGAACGCCTGATTCTCTTCGTGACCGGCATGCAGAACATTCGGGATGTCATCCCATTCCCACGTACACCGAAGAACGCAGAATTCTAATGATGCCTAGCCATGCGCCATGGATGAAATTGAATCAGCCATGGCGTAGTGGGGCGTCAGCCTTCCGTGAAACTGGTGTTCATCTTAACTTCATTTTCAGGTAAAACAAGAAAACAACTAACCTATTCTGTGAAATTTATATATAATTTGTGAACATTACAATACCATTTCAATTATGTAATCACATTCTGTTATGCGGAAATGTAAATATAACTGACGGGTTCTGCTTCATAAAAAAGGCTTGAATAAAAATTTTGACTAAATTAAAAAAAAGATGCATTTTATTTGTTTGTTCTAATATTTATCTATATATTTGCACCAAAATAATTTGCCTGAAATACGGTTACTATGTACATAAATGACGTTTATTGGTATGAAAAAATTATTTGTGTTGGCTTCTTGAATAGAATCCAATGCAATATTAGCTAGTATATATTTTAATTTTTATTGTTTTATTTAATTTTTATATCGTATGAGAAAGAAAATCTTAAGTACGCTGCTGATGGGAGCCTTAGTTACGGCTTCTATGAGTACGTTTACATCTTGTAAGGATTACGATGATGACATCAATAATTTGCAGACGCAGATTGATGCATTGACTCCGCTCAAGACTGTAAAGACAGAGTTGCAGACCGAACTTGCCAACTTGCAAAAGCAGTTGGAAGCCAAGGATGCACAACTGCAAGAGGCTATTACCAAGCTGCAAACAGCTGGTGAAGCTCAAGCAAAACAGATTACCGAAAAGGTTACCAAGCTTGCTGCTGATGTATCGGGCTTGGAGGCTCGTGTAAAGACTGCTGAAGAAGCTTTGTCAAAAGTAAACAAGGCTTTGGAAGGCAAGGCAAGTAAGGAAGAGTTGAAAGAGTTGGCTGGTAAGGTAGCTGCTGTAGAAAGTAGTCTTGTTGAGCCTTTGAAGCAAATCAAGGAGCTGAAGAAGGGTCTTGAGGATGTTAAAACAGCTCAAGAAGGTATCAAGTCTGATATTCAAGAGCAAAAGGATGCTCTTGAAGGTTACAAGACTCGTTTAGAGGCTCTTGAGAAGCAAGGCTTGTCAGAAGCTGACATCAAGAAGATTTATGACAAGATTGAAGAGGCTAAGAAAGCTTTGGATAAGAAATTGTCTGAAGAAATCTCACAGCTCAAAGCTGATGCTAAGGCATTGTCTGATAGAGTTGACGAGGTAAACAAGAACATTAACGTGTTGAATGTGTTGTTGCCAACCGAACTGCGCAGCATCGTATTCGCTCCAGATTCATACTATTATGGTATTGAGGCTACGAAGATTCAAACCTTGAAGTACGACGCTTACACATTGCCTGCTGCTGTATGGAATGTGAAAGAGACTAAGGGATACGACAAGGCTGAGCGTTACGACAAGAAGCCAGGTTCAAGCGTACTTGCTTTTGTAGCAAACTACCACATGAATCCATCTACTGCTGTATTGGACAAAGCTACTGCTAAGGTTAATGTGCTCTCTGGTGATAAGGAGTATGAGAATACTCGTGCTGCCGATGCTGGTTTGTCTGTTGCTGACTGGAAGGTAGAGAATGGTATGCTACAGGTTAATCTGGATGTAACAAAACCTGAGGAGATTAAGTCTGTCAAAGAAAACCAGATGGTTACTGTTTTCGCAACACAGGTAACACTTCCTGGCGTAACCTTGAACAAGAATAATGAAGTGGCAGAAAGAACCATTACTTCTGATTATGCCACCTTGTATGCAGAGTCAATTACAAACTTGAAGTTGGCACACCGCGCTGGCGACGACGTTCCTTTCTTAAACGTTGAGAGCGAACACAAGTCTGTATTAGGCGGTCCTGACAAAGACCACAAACACCACCAGCTGTTGATGCAGCATGTGTTTGAAGCTGCTAGAAGCGGAAAGTTCGGTCCTCAGGATTCTGTTAACTTCAACGAGACTTTGGATCTCCGCAAGCTTGTTGAGGTTCATTACACCAATGCTAAGGGTGTGAATCGACTGATGACAGCCAAGGAGCTGGAAGCTAATGGAATGAAGTATAAGTTCGAGATTACCGCACTTTACTTAGGATCTAACGAGACTTCTGAGTCTGCTCATGCAGCCATCAATCCTAAAGACGGTTACACATTCCGTCCACAGATGCCTGAGTATGACAAGGCTCATGTAGGAAAACAACAGGCTTACGGTGCTACACAGGCTCGTCCTACCATTGGCCGTACACCTTTAGTACGTGTATCTTTGGTTGACAAGAAGGGCAACGTGCTTGACTATGGTTACATCCGTATCAAGATTACTGAGAAGAAGGATCCTGCTGTCATTGTTCCTGACGAGCATATTGATTATCAAGGTCCTGACTACAACTACTCTTACAATGGAGAGTGCGTAGATCCAGCTACAGAATGGAAGTACGAAACCAAGTGGATCCAGACAGAATATGACCTGTATCACATGTTGGGTATCACTCGTGAAGAGTTTGAGGCTAACTATGGTACTTCTCCAGTAGAGAATAGTGATGGCGTTTTGCAGCAGTATGAGATGAGTGCCAATGGCAAGACATTTGAGAAGATGAAAGAACCTATCGGACTGGCTTATACAAGAAACGAAACTTCTGCTGAGGACGGAACTCTGACCAGTATCTTAGGTTGGAAGTTAGCACCTGCTCAAGCAAAGAAACTCTTCGTTACTGATAAGAAGGCTAATGTTGAAATTGCTGTGAAGTACGAGTCTAAGGACAAGTCTAAGCTTCCTGACGTATTCGTTGTCTTTAAGACGGGCAAGCGCATAGGTACTGATTCTACTCCTGCCGGCGAGGTATTGTGGGCTAATAATATCATTTCTAACTACTGGTATAAAGCCAATACATCTAAGGCTGGTACAGACGAGATTCATACTAACACACTGACACCTGAGGATAATCCTGGCGGTACTGCCGACAAGATGGAGAACACCTTCGGTGATGTATTCAAGGGCAATAAGATTGCGGCTTCTGCTTTGATCAAGGTTACTAAAGACCTTACTCAGAATAAGGAATATGCAGCTGGTAAGTTGAAACTCAATGTTGTATTCGACGCTTCTAACGATGGCAAGGAATACAAGGGTATCGACGGCAAGACTTATGTTATGTCAGTTGCTGATAAGGGTAAGACCTTGAATGCTCAGATTAAGGGTAATCAGGCTAAGCAAGCTGTTGCTAAACTTACTAGTCCTGAGGATCCAAGTGAGACCAAGATTGCTTACCAGCATGGTGAGTATGCTCATGCTTTGCTGAACTACAAGGATCACAACTCATTGGCAAACGACGTAGTGAAGGCTATCATCGGTATTATTGCTCAGAATGAATGTGCTAAGGAATTACCTCTGACGAACAATACGTTTGACGTTCGCTTCCTCCGTCCAATTAATGCTGTGAATGCGAATAAGACTATTGAAGATGCAAGTTATGTAGCCATGCAGAAGATCAAGGCAACAGACCTCTTGAAGTTCACCGACTGGCGTGATGCTTGGAACAAAAACCAAGCTGCTGGTATCGGTGGTGAATATGAGAAGTACTATGGAGTTCAAGGCGTAACAATCGAGGGTATTAAGGACGGTGAGTCTATTAGTCTCAATCCTAATGTAATGACCAACTTGGGTCAAAGCAATCCTAAGACGTTCGTTGCTCTGGGTGATGTTACTAAGAATATTGACTTCGTTTATACTTCAGCAGACGGTGGTACATTGACCTATAAGAACTTGAGTACTACTGTTCAGGAATTCCAGATTAAGATTCCTGTAACCGTGAAGTACATCTGGGGTTATATCACAGAGAACGTAACTGTTACTGTGAAGAAGACTGCTAGTAACGCTAAAAAGTTCTAATCCTAGATTAGATTAACATACTTGAAGGGGAGGGGTAATTTACTCCTTCCCTTTTTTTCTTAATTTGACTTTATGAAGATCAAAATATTTACAATATGCATGCTTTGCATGACATTGACGTTTGCAGGATGTAAGTCTGGTAAGAAGAAGGATCCATTGCGTTCCGAGTATCTCAAACCGGCTTCGATTGATTATTCTAGCAAAGACTCGTCTGAGATCAAAAGCCTTGTAGACAACTATGTGGAAAATTTCAAAAACAAGAATTTCCGCGTAACATCTAGCATGCTGTATACCCTACGTAACGACAGCGTTCTGCCTTTGTCAGAAGAAAACAAGCAAAAATATATTGATGTCTATTCGCACATGCCGATTTATGATTGTGCAGTCAAAGGCATGATTTTGCGTAGTGACAAGAACAACGAGGTGCAAGTAGCTGTACAAATTAGCCCGGATGGAAATATCGATGCCGAAAAAGGTATTACTACATTTTGTTTGAACCCGGTTTTAAAGGATGGCAAATGGTATCTTACATTACTTGACGAATATGCTGAGGGTGTCGAAAGCGTTTATGATAAATATAAGGAAAACCAGTAACCTGTTGCTGTGGGTGTTGCTCATGGTTAGCTGCGCAACACTGTCGTGTGCGAAAGAAGCACCAAAGCTGAAACTGGCAACGCTGCAATATAATTTGGGCAATCTTGATGCTAAACATCGTGTGCAGACCATCTTCGCTGATTTCACTAATCAAGGTAGCGGTGAGTTGGTGATTACCGATGTAAAGACTGATTGCGACTGCACCACGGTGCAATATCCTAAAGGTGCATATAAACGTCACATGGGTGACAAAATTAAAATTAGAGTTGATTTAACTCCGTTCTTTCCCGGACCGATTTTGAAAAAGGTTGCAGTCTATGTAAATGACCAGCCTAAACCGGTTGTCATTACCATCAAGGGAAATGTAATATGAACGGAGTAACTGATAAATGAAATATTGATGAGACGATCAAGAATTATAGTCATTTTATCACTGTTGTTGTGTATGTTTTATACAACTTCCATGGCAAGCAACGAAGGTGATGTACTGATGGTTCAGATGAAGTCGGGCGATTTGTATAAGTTTCATCTGTCGGAACGTCCAGTCGTTACTTTCGGGCCGTTTGGTATTAAGATTGTTTCGTCTGACTTTAGTGCCGAGTACAATGATGTGCAAGAAATATATTTTGAAGAACATACGACCGACGTTTCCTTACCAATCGATAATCAAGCAAAAACAGTATCTTTTACCTATCTTGATGGGCAGACGGTACAAATAGGCGGACTCAAAGACCATGCGACCATTCGCGTGTATGCTTTGGACGGCAAGAGTATGCCACTTCACGTGGATCAGCAATCCAATTGTGTTAAACTGAGCTTGGCAGCTTATCCCAAAGGCATCTATATTATCCGTTGTAACAAACATTCATTCAAAGTAACCAAACGATGAAACAAAGAATACTAACTATATTATTGCTTTTCGCCACATTCTTTCAGGTGCAGGCCCAGCAGAAGGTTTATGTACACACACTTGATAAGATCTTTGAATGGTTTACCTGGGAGGTGGATAGCATCACATTTAAAGAAGCTGAACCTCTTGAACTTCCCGCAACCGCACAGCCTGTTGACTTAGGTCTTTCCGTAAAGTGGGCCGACTTCAATCTGGGTGCCACTACCGACACCGAACCCGGTCTTTTGGTAGGATGGGGTGACGTGACAGGTACCAACAGGTCTGTCAATCTGAAATACTTCCCCGTCGAGCATCCGCTGGGCAATATTATCAAGAGCAAGTATGACATTGCCAAGCAGAAGTGGGGCGATTTATGGCGATTACCATCAACAGACGAAATACAAGAGCTGGTTGACCATTGTACCTGGACGTGGACCACAAAGAATGGCGTTTCTGGCTACCAAGTTGCCAGCCAGAAGCCAGGAAATACTAATTCCATTTTTATCCCTGTCACGGGTTCTCGTACTGGAGCCATTATGGCTGAGGAAGGCGTGGCTGGTTACTATTGGTCGGGTATCTTGGACACCGATAAGACTAACGCCGTTGCTTTGAAATTTACAGATGCTGACAAGCTGCAAATAGCCATGAAGCGTTTCATCGGCTGTAGTATTCGACCTGTTTATGGCAAGTATGTACAAGCAGTATATGCGGTTACATCACCTGCCACTCAGGTTACTGACAACACGGCCAATGTCAACATCTCGCTTTCTGGCGGGCTAGATCAGGTAACAGAATATGGCGTGTGCTATGCCAAGAACCCTGTTGACCTAGACCCGATAAAAGGTCCTAAAGTTTCTGAAACAACACTTCCGAAAAGCAACACCAAGACTTTTTTGCTTACTGATTTGACGCAACGTACCACTTACTACTATCAGGCTTATGCCTTGGTGGGCAGCGATTATGTTTATGGTGAGAAGATGCAATTTACCACACAGCCCAAATTCCCAGAGCCTGAGATTGTAGACTTGGGGTTGTCGGTCAAGTGGGCAAAGTGGAACATGGGCGCCAAGACCGAGGCCGATTATGGAGGTTACTTTGGCTGGGGCGATCCAACGGGCGAGTTGTTCTCGAATGATGTTACCGACTATGCCAAAGGATTGACCACAAAAGATATTGGTGGAACCAAGTATGACATTGCCCGTGCGCAGTGGGGTGGCAAGTGGCGACTGCCTACAACTAAGGAGTTGAAGGAATTAGAGAAGTGTACTTGGTCGTTCACTTCAAATTACAACGATAAGGGCATTGCGGGTTGGATTGTTTCTAATAATGGCAAACAATTATTCTTCCCACGTGCAGGCTGGAGACGGTCTGATAATTCATCTCACGGCATCAGTAAAGATGCCTATTATTGGTCGTCAGAGTTAGCTGACAACAACCCAAACGCAGCCAAGTATGCTCAGCTGTTAGGAAAGAATTTTGTAGAAATAGAGGTGAGTTTGAAGACTATCCTCATTCCTGTCCGTGCCATTTATGACGAACCGGGCGAAAACTACACACCTGATCCGACGCCTGATCCTGGTACCGATCCGACACCTGATCCTGGTACTGATCCTGACCCTAAACCTGAGCCACCATCATCTACGGCTGGAAAGGCGGTTGATTTGGGTCTGTCTGTCATGTGGGCCGACCGCAATATAGGTGCCAGCAAGGCATCAGATGCTGGTCAGTATTTCGCTTGGGCCGAAATCAAAGATAAGGCCGAGTATACCAAGCAAAGTTATACCTCCGGATACGATACTTCGACCGGAATGTTTACCGACTCCGTTTCCGTGAACCACATTGCTGGGAGCAAGTTTGATGCTGCCCGTGTGTTGTGGGGCGGAACATGGCGATTGCCTACCGATGACGAAGTGGATGAGTTGAGGAACAATTGCAAGTTGGAGTGGACTTTCCAGAATGGAGTTCCCGGTTATCTAGTTACGAGTGAGAAAAATGCAAAGAACCAAATCTTCCTGCCTGCTGCTGGCTTTAACAATGGAACTTCTGTTGCTGGCGACGGATCGTTCGCAAAGTACTGGACAGACCGTCTCTACACCTACAAAGATGACACCAAGGCCAAAGCTTATGCCCTGTCTTTGGCTAAAAGCAGTTTCTACTCCGACAAAATGGCTAGGGAATACGGAGCCTTGATCAGGCCTGTGATGAATTATTAATTTTATCTAAATACAGTAATTATGAAGAAGTTTAAGAAAACTTTCATGGCTGTTGCTCTGTTGTCTATGAGCGTAGCCACCGCATTTGCGCAAGCAACTTACACAGATGCTGAAAACAACGAGTATCAATTTAAGAAACATGCATTCCTGAATCTTCAGGGAGGTGCACAGTACACACTTGGTGAAGCTAAATTCGACAAATTGATTTCGCCTAATGTACAGTTTGGTCTTGGGTATCAGTTCTCCCCTGTCTTTGCTTTACGTTTGCAAGCCAATGGCTGGCAAAGCAAAGGTGGATGGAACGGTTATGAGTTGGCTCGTACTGGTAATCCATACACTGCTGACTATAAATTTAATTATGTAGCTCCTGGATTGGATTTGATGTTCAATCTGTCCAATTTGTTCTGCGGTTGGAATCCTAATCGTGTCTTCAACGTAACAGCCTACTTGGGTGGCGGTGCCAATGTTGCATGGAAAAACGATGAGGTGAATGCCATCGCAGCTACTTTAAAGAAACTTGATGACTATCAGTTGCAGAACCTGTGGGATGGAACTAAAGTTCGTCCTTTTGGTCGTGGTGGCGTTGAGTTGGCTTTCCGTTTGGGTGATGCTATCAGCTTCCTGGTAGAGGGTAATGCCAATATCCTCAGCGATAAGTACAACTCGAAGAAAGCCGACAATCCTGACTGGTACTTCAATGCCTTGGCTGGATTCCGCATCAACTTGGGCAAGACTTATAAGAAGACAGAGCCCATGCCAGAACCCGCTCCTGTTGTAGAAGAGCATGTTGCTCCAGCGCCTGCCCCAGCTCCAGCTCCTGAGGTAAAGGAAGAGGTCGTGGAAGAGAAAGTAGAGCCTTTCCGTCGTGATGTGTTCTTCTTGATCAATTCTGCCAAGATTCGTGCTACAGAAGCAAACAAGATTAAGGAGATGGTAGACTACCTCAATGCCAACCCCAATACAAAGGTATCTGTTACGGGTTATGCTGATGCCGGTACTGGTAACAATCGCATCAACGATCGTTTAGGTCGTCTGCGTGCTCAGATTGTTGTAAAGACCTTGAAAGAGAAATATAACATTGCAGCCGACCGAATCATCTCTGATTCAAAGGGTGCTCGCGTACAGCCATTCGCACAGAACAATAAGAACCGTGTGACCATCTGTATTGCCGAGTAAAGCAGTCATATTAGTCGTAAACACATTGGGAGAGTCTTTTTCAAGGCTCTCCCTTTTTGTTTTCAATAATTATGTGTAAATTTGCGTAGTAATTACTCAAGGGCGGCTCTATCAATTAGCTTTGTCAGTTTGCGAGGCTGTTTTGGTGGTCAATTTGTTTGTGAGTGAAGGAGTTTAGCGAGCTATACGACAGAACGAACAAGCAAATTGAACCCAAAAGAGACCGCAAGATGACAAAACGTAAACCGCCCAACATAAAAAACTTTACGGTGGTAATTGATAGAACCGCCCTCAAAACTATGAATCATGAAATCTATCCATTCTGAAAAGGCACCTGCCGCTGTAGGACCGTACAGCCAGGCCATCGAGGCCAATGGCTTTGTTTTTGCATCTGGTCAATTACCAATTGATCCTTCTACAGGAAGATTCCCTGAGGGCGGCATCAAGGAGCAAACCCGCCAATCCATACTTAATGCACAAGCGGTATTGAAGGCTGCTGGCTTGGATTTGTCCAAAGTCATCAAGACCACGGTGTATCTATCCGATATGGCCAACTTTGGTGCTATGAACGAGGTGTATGCACAATTCTTCACAGAACCTTATCCAGCTCGCTCTGCTGTTGCCGTTCGCACGCTGCCCAAAGAGGCTTTGGTAGAGGTGGAGTGTGTTGCGGTGAAAGAGTAAAAAGCCTCTCCCCCAACCCCTCCCCGAAAGGGAGGGGAGTGATTAGCTTTTTCCTGACTTCGTCACTTTTTCAAGACATATCTATAAGTACTTGATAATCAACAACCATCTTTGTTGCATAGGGTGACGCGCAAAAAGGCGGGTAAAATAGCAAGCTCGCCCCCTATACGAGAAATAACCTGATTTTTTGCAATCTTGCCGAGAAGTATTGGATGATTTATATTTCTTGGGTGACGCAATGACGAAGTCAGGGGAGGGGAGTGATTAGCTTTTTCATTGAGCTCTTCGATAGTTTGCTCACTTGTTTTGAGAAAATGACAAGGCTAAGATACCCCAGTTTTCCTTTGGGTATAACATTCATTTCCAATGTCAATGGGATTAGGGCATAAAGTCATTGCCTTTGGCGGTCAAACCCATTGGGTTTGTCTGCCAAAGGCAATGCTCTTTTAACCGCCTGATAATGTGATGTATAGGGGGTGCGCGTCTGTCTGCGATGATACGCTTTAGCTTTTCATTTCACATTGCCCACCTTGATGAGGTATTCGGCAATCTGCACGGCATTGAGAGCCGCTCCTTTTCTGATTTGGTCACCAGTCAACCATAGCGTCATGCCGTTGTCGTCGGCCAAATCTTTGCGAATCCTGCCCACATAGATGTCATCGTGTCCAGCCGATTCCAATGGCATGGGGTACGATGCTTGGGTTGGGTCGTCCTTCACCACGCATCCGGGTGCAGCGGCAATGGCCTGTCGCACCTCTTCAACGGATAGTGGGCGTTCGGTCTCCAGCCATACCGATTCGGAGTGCGAACGCAACGATGATACACGCACGCACGTTGCGCTGGTCTTGACATCCGAGTGCATGATTTTGCGTGTCTCGTTGAACATCTTCATTTCTTCCTTGGTGTATCCGTTGTCCGTGAATACGTCTATTTGCGGTATCACGTTGTATGCCAGCTGATGTGGAAACTTGCTGACGGTCTTCACGCTGCCTGTTTCCACCAGTTCTTTGTATTGCTGTTGCAGCTCGGCCATGGCTGCAGCACCGGCTCCGCTGGCACTCTGGTAGGACGAGATGCGTACCCGCTTGATGCGACTCAGGTCGTCGATGGGTTTCAGTACCACCACCATCATAATGGTAGTGCAGTTGGGATTGGCGATGATGTTGCGTGGACGTTTCAAAGCGTCTTCCGCATTCACTTCAGGCACCACCAAGGGTACGTCCTCGTCCATGCGGAATGCGCTGGAATTGTCAATCATCACGGTGCCATGCTTGGTGATGGTGTCGGCAAATTCTTTCGAGGTGCCACCGCCGGCTGACACAAAGGCGATGTCTATGTCTTTAAAGTCGTCATTATGTTGCAAGAGCTTTACCTCATGGTCTTTGCCCCGAAACGAGTAAGTTGTACCGGCACTGCGTTCAGAACCGAACAATACGAGCTCGTCCAACGGGAACTTCCGTTGGTCTAAAATGCGTAAAAACTCCTGACCCACTGCGCCACTTGCGCCAACAATTGCTACTTTCATGATTTGCTTATCTGTTGATTATAAATATTCTTGCCGACAAAGTTACGAATTATTCATTTGTTCTTCCTATAATGAGTGACATTTTTTATTGTCTTTTCCGAATCCATCTGATTTGCGTAGCATAGTGGATAATTCATTGTTCTTGCTTTTTCAATTTCAACGGGAATCAACTGTGATATCCATTTTTTTTGATTAACTTTGTTGCCTAAAGCTCACTTTGATGTCGCAATTGTCAGCCTACTTTCCTATCTCCGATCCGACATTGATTTTCCTTGTCGTCTTGCTGGTCATCCTACTGGCCCCCATCGTCATGGGTAAGTTGCGCATTCCGCACATCATCGGTATGGTACTCGCAGGCGTGTTGCTGGGTGAGCACGGATTGGATATCCTGAATCGTGACAACTCGTTTGAGCTTTTCGGCAATGTGGGGCTCTACTACATCATGTTTCTGGCCGCGCTCGAGATGGACGTGGAAGGTGTGAAGAAAAACAAGTACCGCATGTTGACGTTTGGTCTGCTCACCTTTGCCATTCCACTTGCGCTGGTTTATGTCAGCAGCGTTTCCATCCTTCGCTATTCTGTGATGTCATCGTTACTGTTAGGCTGCATCATGGCCTCCAACACGCTGGTGGCTTATCCCATCGTGAGCCGCTATGGTTTACAGCGAAAGCCCAGTGTGATGCTCAGCGTAGGGTCTACCATGCTCTCGTTGTTGTTGGCGCTTACCCTGCTGGCCGGCATCGTTGCCTCGTATCAAAGTGACGCCAACCTATCGTTCTGGCTGTTTTTCGCTCTTAAGTTTGCCGTCTATTGCGCCGCAATGATTATGCTCATCCCGCGTCTTACCCGCTGGTTTCTACGGAGTTATAGCGATGCCGTGATGCAGTATGTCTTTGTCGTGCTCATGATGTTCATGAGTGCCGCATTGAGCGCAGCCGTTGGTTTTGAAGGTATCTTCGGTGCATTTTTCGCCGGATTGATACTGAATCGCTACATTCCCGCCGTTTCTCCATTGATGAACCGCATCGAGTTTATTGGCAACGCGCTGTTCATTCCTTATTTTCTCATCGGCGTGGGCATGCTCATCAATCTGCGTGGCTTGTTCAGTGGTGGCAGCATCCTGCTCATCCTGTTCGTCATCACGGTGATGGGAACGCTGGGCAAACTGCTGGCTGCCTATGTTTCCTGCATCGGTTTCAGGCTGCCGCTGTCGTCTGGAACGATGATGTTCGGCCTCACCTCTGCCCATGCGGCTGGCGCCATCGCCATGGTGATGGTGGGAATGAAGATTGAAACAGCTCCCGGTGTCTACCTCGTCGACGACGATCTTCTCAATGGGGTGGTGCTCATGATTCTGTTTACCTGTGTCATCTCGTCGCTGGTAACCGAACATTCGGCGCAGAAAATCACACTTCGCGACCAAGACGTGGCCCCCGTGGAGACTGCGAATAAGAACGATGAACACATGCTGATTCCCGTAAAATATCCCGAATATGCCGACCATCTGGTGAATCTGGCCCTCCTGATGCGGAACAAGAAACTGAACAGACCGCTGACGGCGCTCAATGTGGTGTACGAGGATGAGAACATGCGCGCCAACCAGGAGAAAGGGCGACGCTTGCTTGAGCAGGTGAGTCGCTACGCAGCCGGGTCGGATGTGGCTGTGCAGACCCAGGTACGCATTGCGGTGAACATTGCCAATGGTATCAAGCACGCTTTTCAAGAGTTTCGTGCCAGCGAAATCATCATTGGTATGCACACGCACACGGAGGTGTCTAAGAAATTCTGGGGGCAGTTTCATCAGAGTTTGGTCAACGGACTGAACTGTCAAATCGTCATGGCGAGGTTGATGCAACCCCTCAACACTTTGCGGCGCATCGTGGTGGCTGTTCCGTCGAGAGCGCAATTCGAGCCGGGCTTCTACCGCTGGTTGGAGCGTTTGTCGCGTATGGCAGGTCAGTTGGAATGCCGCATACAGTTTCATGGTCGTGATGACACGTTGGCTTTGATTCGTCAATTTGTGCAGAATAGGCATCATCAGGTGCGTGCCGAATTTGTGGAAATGACGCACTGGAACGAGGTGCCTAAGCTGGCTGCTACCATTGCGGCCGACCACATGTTCGTGGTGGTGGCGGCGCGAAAGGGAACGGTGTCGTATAAAAATGCGTTGGAAAATCTTGCCGAGGAGATTAGGCAGTACTTCTCAGGAAAGACCCTGCTCATTATTTTTCCTGATCAGTATGGTGCTCAGGACGAAGACATGACCTTCTCGCAGTCGCAACATACCGAGGAACATTCGGCCTATGAGGTGTTGGGTAGCTGGATTAAAAATGCGCTGGGTAAGAGAAAATGGTGAGGGCCGATGGGGCTTTTCAGAAATTATTATTTATCTTTGTAAATGATAGGCATCATGAGGGTGATGCAGACAGTAATGAATTGTTTTTTATGATAGATATTCAAGGTGTTACAAAGTCGTTCGGCAACCTACAGGTGTTGAAAGGCATCGATTTGCATATCGACAAGGGAGAGGTGGTCAGCATCGTGGGACCAAGCGGTGCTGGCAAGACTACGTTGCTGCAAATCATCGGCACACTTGACCAGCCTGATGACGGACAAGTAAAGGTGAATGACATCTTGCTCAATGGATTGTCATCGGATAAGTTGAGCGACTTCCGCAATCGTCACATCGGTTTTGTGTTTCAGTTCCATCAATTGCTGCCAGAGTTCACTGCTTTGGAGAACGTCCTGATTCCGGCTTACATTGCCGGCAAGGGTCAGGGAGAGGCCAAGAAGCGGGCGCAAGAGTTGCTGGGGTTCATGGGACTCACTGACCGTGCCCATCACAAGCCCAATCAACTGTCGGGCGGAGAGAAGCAACGGGTAGCCGTGGCGCGTGCGCTGGTCAACCATCCGGCGGTGATTTTGGCCGACGAACCGAGTGGAAGCCTCGACTCTAAAAACAAAGCTGAACTGCATCAGCTGTTCTTCGATTTGCGTGATGAGTTCGGTCAAACATTCGTCATCGTGACCCATGATGAGGGACTGGCTGCCCTGACCGATCGAACCATTCACATGAAAGACGGCAGACTGATTGAACCGCAGGCAGCGGACATTGAATCTGCGGAAAACAAGGAATAATAAGATGGAAAACACACATGCAGGTCATCCGCAGAAGGATGTGTCGGAAGAGAAGCGAGAACAGGGCAGTGAATCGGCTCGCACGATGATTAAGTTGGGCGACTACAGCCATTTGACAGTTGTCAAAGAGGTGGATTTCGGTCTTTATTTGGACGGAGGGGAAGAGGGTGAGATACTCCTTCCTAATCGTTATGTGCCACATGATTACAAAATAGGTGAGCCTCTGGAGGTGTTCGTCTATCTCGATCAAGACGAACGGTTGGTCGCCACCACACAAACACCGTTGGCTCGGGTTGGCGAGTTCGCCTATTTGGAATGCTCGTGGGTGAACAAGTATGGCGCATTTTTAAACTGGGGACTGATGAAAGACTTGTTTTGTCCGTTCCGAGAACAGAAAAAGCGCATGGAGATGGGCGAGCGTTACATCGTTTACGTCTATCTCGACGAGGAGAGTTACCGCATCGTGTCATCTGCCAAGGTGGAACATTTCTTATCTGACAGCCAACCAACTTATCAACAGGGTGAAGAGGTAAATCTGCTGATTTGGCAGAAAACCGACTTAGGTTTCAAGGTCATCATCAACAACCGGCATGCGGGTTTGGTGTACGATAACCAAATATTCAAGGCCATTCACACGGGCGACCGCATGAAAGGATACATCGCCAACGTGCGCGAAGACGGAAAAATAGACGTTACGTTGCAGCCTATGGGGCAGAAGGTGGTTGCGGATTTCGCTGAAACGCTGTTGCAATATCTGCAAGATCATGGCGGCTATTGCGACTTAGGCGACAAGAGTGATGCTGAAGAAATAAAGCGTCGCTTCGAAGTGAGTAAGAAAACATACAAGAAGGCCATTGGTGACTTGTACAAACGTCGCCTCATATCGATAGAGCCAGATGGCATCTATCTACAGAAAACCCACAAGTAAGAATTAACAGTCTTTCGGGTTTGTTTGAGTGGCAATGCCGGCTCGTGTGACAAAAAGGCGTATATCTCATCTTTCTGGCTGTTTTTTTTGTTAAGCATTCAATCACTCAAATTGGGACTGTAGAGTTGAAAACGCATCGCATCTGAAGTCATGCACCTACCGTTTTAGCATCCAGATTTGATTATTAATCCCTTCTGTTTATCCATTAGAGACAGTTCCCGATTTCATTATCACGTTATAACTTCTTATCAACAATGCTGCTAGTAGGAGACAATATACAACAAGAAGCAAGTGATGCAGCAAAGATTCAAAAATAAAAAAAGAGGCGTAAACCATTGGCTTACACCTCTTTTTTGAATAAATATTGTTAACTACTTACCCTGTCTTACTTCACCTCCTCAAAGTCTGCGTCCTGTACGGTGTCATCAGATGAGCCGCTTTGGGTTTGCTGACCGTCACCTGCTTGCTGTGCACTAGCGTTGAAACCAGCGTCTGCACCGGGCTGTGCGCCGCCTGCTTGACTGTACATCTGTGCGCTGGCAGCCTGCATTACGGTGTTGAGGTTGTTGATGGCCGAGTCAATGGCGGCCACGTCCGCATTCTTGTGCGCGTCCTTCAACTGTTGCAAAGCGCTTTCAATGTTAGGCTTTTGGTCGGCTGGAATCTTATCACCGTTGTCTTTCAGGAAGTTTTCGGTGGTGAAGATCATGGAGTCTGCCTGATTCATTTTGTCCACCTTCTCGCGCTCTGCCTTGTCGGCGGCTGCGTTTTGTTCTGCTTCGGCCTTCATGCGGTCGATTTCCTCCTGGCTCAAACCTGATGAAGCCTCGATACGAATCTTCTGTTCCTTACCCGTTGCCTTGTCTTTAGCCGATACATTCAAGATACCGTTGGCATCGATGTCGAAGGTAACTTCAATCTGTGGAACGCCACGACGTGCCGGAGCGATGCCTTCAAGATTGAACTGTCCGATGCTCTTGTTCTGTGCAGCCATGGGGCGTTCGCCTTGTAACACATGGATGGTCACAGCCGTTTGATTATCTACTGCGGTAGAGAACGTCTCACTCTTCTTGGTAGGAATGGTCGTGTTGGCATCAATCAGTTTGGTCATCACACCACCCATGGTCTCAATACCCAGTGTCAGTGGAGTTACGTCGAGCAATACGATGTCGCCCACGCCACTCTCTTTGTTCAAGATGGCACCCTGTATGGCAGCACCTACGGCAACCACCTCATCGGGATTCACGCCCTTTGAAGGCTCCTTGCCAAAGTAATTCTTCACCAAAGTCTGCACGGCAGGGATACGGCTCGAACCACCTACGAGAATCACCTCGTCAATGTCTGAGGTTGAAATCTTGGCATCCTTGATGGCATTCTGGCACGGAACCAGACACGCCTGAATCAAATCGTGTGCCAATTGCTCAAACTGTGCGCGCGTCAAGGTCTTCACCAAGTGCTTGGGCACACCGCCCTCAGCAGAGATATACGGCAGGTTGATTTCGGTAGATGTGGTGCTCGAGAGTTCAATCTTCGCCTTCTCAGCAGCCTCTTTCAAGCGTTGCATGGCCATTGGGTCTTTGGTGAGGTCGATGCCTTGGTCGGCCTTGAAATCCTTTGCCAGCCAGTCGATAATCACTTGGTCGAAGTCATCACCACCCAAGTGGGTGTCACCGTTGGTAGAAAGCACTTCAAACACGCCGCCACCAAATTCCAAGATGGAGATATCGAAGGTACCGCCACCGAGATCGAATACGGCAATCTTCAAATCCTTGTGGGCCTTGTCCACACCGTATGCCAAAGCTGCGGCGGTAGGCTCGTTCACGATACGCTGCACTTTCAGTCCGGCAATCTCGCCTGCCTCTTTGGTGGCTTGGCGCTGTGAGTCGGAGAAGTAAGCCGGAACGGTGATCACCGCATCGGTCACCTCTTGTCCTAAGTAGTCTTCAGCGGTTTTCTTCATTTTCTGAAGTGTCATCGCTGAAATCTCCTGTGGGGTATATTTGCGTCCGTCGATGTCTATTCTTGGATAGCCATTTTCGTCAACCACCTTGAAAGGTACACGCTCGGCTTCTTTCTGGCTCTGTGCATACGTTTCACCCATGAAGCGCTTAATCGAGTACACCGTGTTCGTCGGATTGGTGATGGCCTGTCGCTTGGCAGGGTCACCCACCTTGCGCTCGCCGTCTTTTACAAAACCAACGACCGAAGGTGTTGTACGTTTTCCTTCACTATTGGCAATAACCACTGGTTCATTGCCTTCAAATACAGAAACACATGAGTTTGTTGTTCCTAAGTCGATTCCAATAATTTTTCCCATAATATGTTGTTTTTTAGTTTACGAGTTAATGAGTTTACGAGTTTACTAATTGATAGTTCACAAGTAATACTGCTGATTCGATACGCTCATATAAAAACAAATGTCATGCCAAAACACAACATATTGGCTCGGGCTGACAAGAAATATGCCAACCTGTCACTTTGACATCATTGCTGTCATGTTAACAAAGTGCTGGGGTAGGGGGATGCGCCTACGCTGTCATCCTATTTTTGTCATGTGATAGCCCATGGACTTCAGTTGCATGGCGGCACCCATCAAATACAGCTGGTGCAGTGCCGCAATCACGGCCCGATAGGCATCTTCCGATCCAGGCGTGATGGCCAGATGGTGCAACAAGTTGTTGGTTCGGGCGGCACATTCGCCAACCGTGTCTTGCAATTGCTGGGCTTGTTCGGGGTTCAGAAGCAGAACTTTCTCGCGTATATAGTCGTCCATGTGGTCAAAATCAATGCGGTCGCGCAGGTAGGTGTACAGGTTTTCCACCTTATTATATAGTTCCCAATCCTCGTCCCAGTATTTAGCCACGGCCATGCCCACATACATCATCCAACCGAAAACGACGGTAGGATATTGATTAAACTCTCGTACGGCGTCGGGCATGTAGGCGTTGGCTATGTCGTACCATTTTCCTTTGATGTCAGGAGCGTCTGGCAGATGTTCATCAACCTTGTCCAGCCCACGAAGGTAGGTGTGCAGGTCATGCTTAAAAATGGCTTCCTGTGTTTGTGATTTGTCGCTTGGGTGCATCATGTTTTTATTCGTTGAGGTTGAATGGGGTGAGGGCCATCCTTTTTCGATGGCCAACTATCCAGCATGATTGTTTGTATTATGTCTATCATCATGCTGTTTGCAAAGGTAAATACTTATCTGGAAAAAACAAAATGCTGAGTGGATGAGCCGTTGGATAACTCGTGGTCATGCGGATAGTTGACTGTGAATTTTATTGACAGCGATGCTCTCTCTCCTTCGCGTATTCACAACAAACTCTACTTTGGCTTGCAAATACGCCAAATATGAGCGATTTTTCTATTTTGTTATGAGCCAGTGTGTTACGGTTTCTTTTCTGTTATTATGCCTCCGTATGCAAGTGTTGATTGGCCAAAAGCATAGCTTTAAGCAAGTAAGATGCATGCTTTTGGCGGGTAATTGCCTGTTGGTTGAACCGCAAGAGGATGCTTTTGTGAGCATTATCCCATAGCTATTGTGGCAAAAAGTGATTTTTCAAAAGAAAAAATGGTCATGCTTGCCTCCTGTTTGCCTATTGTTTTTTTCTATTTTGAAAGTTTTTATGACCCTTTTTTTGGGGTGAAAATTCAGAAAAAACCGAACAATTCATGCCAGACGCATTACATTGATGGGGTGGGAATGTGGGGGTGATTTTCGTTCAACCACCTTGGGTAAAGGAGGATGTTTATTGTTGGCGGACGTGTGTAATATTGACAGTAATGCTTTTGTGGTTCAAAAAAACGCTGTATCTTTGGAAATGAATAATAGAAACAACCTGATGGCAAAGAAGAAACATAAAACGCAAGGCGGACAACAGTTCTTGTCAGATACCGACTATCTGAAACAGCGTATGCGGTCGGTTGAAATAGGGACATGCTATATTTCACCATCCATTCATGAACTAGGATTGGGGCATGTCGTGGTTACCCGTAGGCATACTGGAGGTAATGTCAGTGTGGGGTGTTATTTTGTGGATACCTTCTGCCTGGGTGTGAAAGACTCGTTCTACCGCCTGCGGATGACTCCGTACGAATTTTCCTTCTTCATGAAGCCGCTGGAACGGGAGGGTGTTGAGGAATGCAGCTACGAGGAGGCTCACAATTGGATATATGGTGCCATTGACTTTGCAGAGGAAGGCGGCATAAAGCCCGACAAGAGCTTTGCTCTGACGAAGTATATATTGGAGGAAGACACCGACGACGTGCCGCTGATAGAATATGAGTTCGGAAAAGACGGCCAGCATTTTCTGGCTGTGGATAGTGAACTGGAGGCAAGCAAGTACCTCCCTACGCTGCGGAAGACGCTGGGCGACGATTTTGACTTCATGATTAATGACGACTTGGATGACTTCGATGAGGACTACGAAGATGAGTTTGACGACATGGAGGACGATGACTGGGACATGCCACGCAGCGGGACAGCTGCGCTCGTGGACATGCCTTATACCTACAAGCACCCGCCTTATCCATCAACCTGTACCATCAAACACGAGTGGCTGTTGCAGGAACTGGGTAAAAAGGAGAATGCCTTTGGACTGGAAGACGAACTGACCGACCGGATTCTGGCACTGCCCAAGGAGGAGGCACGGCAAGACTTAGAGCAAATTTTGGCGTTCAACCTGGGGTTAACCTGCGATGAGGATTTTACTGATGCTGATGATGAAGACTTTATTGGCATTGTCAGCTCGTGCGTTCTGTTACTGGGAGAAGTAGGGAACAGTGACAGTAGTTTGGATTTGGTATTGGAGATGATGAGGCAGTCGCCCGATTTCTACGAGTATCATTTCGGTGATTTTGGTCCCGATATCTTGGTTCCGACGCTGAATAAACTTGGGCAACATCGAACCGACAAATTGCTGAATTATTGCAAGGAAGCGGGTCTGTATACCTACGCCAAGTGTCAGGCAATAACAGCTTTGGCAAGCATTGGTGTTCTACAGCCTGATAGGCGGGACGAAATAGTAGGCTTGTTTAGAGAGCTTCTTGTGTTTGCCACAGAGCATTTGGCCGAAAATACCACCTTCAGTCCTGCTATGGCCGGACTGATGACTTGTGACGTGATCGACTTACAAGCCCGAGAGTTGTTGCCAGAACTGAAGAACCTGTATGATACCGGGCTGGTGGATGAGGGCATTGCCGGACATTTCAGTGAGGTAGAAGAGGAATTGACAGAGTTGTTTCCCACGCACGGTGGTGTTCAATACGAAATGGACATTCG
Source organism: uncultured Prevotella sp. (assembly GCA_902488665.1). Classification (GTDB taxonomy): domain Bacteria; phylum Bacteroidota; class Bacteroidia; order Bacteroidales; family Bacteroidaceae; genus Prevotella. The sequence goes on from CABTXD010000042.1 coordinate 21,783, forward strand.
AAAAGTATTTGCCAAAATGCGTTCAATTTCATCAGATTAACAGTAGACAGGTTTGATGAATGGAAGTTCAGCTGTATGTCAAGCGAATGATAAACAAGAAAACCATATCATTCCGCCTCAAGACGGGTTGATATGGTTAAATGATATGAAATAACTTCAGCCAGCTAAGGCTGTTCGTATCTCGACAAGGTCATGCAGCTCGGTCTTATCAGAATTTATAGGCAAGACCTGCAGAGATGACACCTTGGTTGGTGTTTTTAATAATCTGGAATTTAACCTCTGCATTCAGGGCAAGCTTGTCCGTGAGGTCATATTGGAAACCACCACCAAGGTTAAGACCAAGGTTGCCGTCACTGTATGATTCGTTACTTCCTACTGTGACATTACCATCTGGCGTGTTGACTGTTTGAGTGAAGCCATCAACAGAACCGCGTAGATAGGTAAGTCCTGCCAGAGGGTATACCTTGATATTGTTTCCAAGTGGGAAGAGATAATGTACATCCAGATTGAGATCCCACCAAGAAGCGTTGTTCTTTTTTAGGAAGTAGTCGAATGTAGCCTGTGCGCGGATAGCGTCAGTGATTCCATAGCCACCCTTTACACCAATACCTAACGATTCGATGTCTGTTGGATACGCCAGTTGCCCACCTAAGTAGGTTTGTCCCTTTTGTGCATAAGCGCCAATACTGAGCAATGCAATGACTGCTGTTAAAAATAATTTCCTCATAATTATGATGATTAAATGAATAATGTATTCAATTCCTTAGTCATTGATGCTTAGTGAGAACCAACTTTGACCGGTACCACCAGCCTTGACTTATGGGTTAAGAATATGTTGTTACAAAGATAGAAAATGTTTATTATTTAAGGATGAATGTATCATCTTTTTTTTTATTATGTTTTTTTTATTCCATCTTATCAGCGATCGCCTGTTTGATCTTTGCTTCCAACTCTTCGCAAAGTTCAGGATTATCTTTGAGTAAGTTTTTGGTTGCATCCCGTCCCTGTGCCAATTTAGAGTCTTGATACGAATACCACGAACCGCTTTTCTTGATAATGTCATATTCAACACCAAGGTCAACAATCTCGCCAATTTTTGAGATACCTTCGCCGAAGGTTATTTCAAATTCAGCCTTGCGAAAGGGAGGTGCCACCTTGTTTTTAACCACTTTTACGCGAACCTGGTTTCCAAGAACCTCGTCGCCATCCTTCACACTCGATTTCTTGCGGATGTCAAGACGCACCGAAGCGTAAAACTTCAGCGCATTACCACCTGTCGTTGTTTCAGGACTTCCGAACAGCACACCTATCTTTTCGCGCAGTTGGTTGATGAAGATGCACGTGGTATTGGTTTTGCTGATGGTAGAAGTTAGTTTTCGCAAAGCCTGACTCATCAATCGGGCTTGCAGACCAACGTTGCTATCGCCCATGTCACCTTCTATTTCTTTCTTGGGTGTAAGCGCAGCCACAGAGTCGACAACCAAAATGTCTATGGCCGACGAGCGGATGAGTTGGTCGGCTATTTCTAACGCCTGTTCACCATTGTCGGGTTGTGAAATCCACAGATTGTCGACATCCACGCCCAACTTAGCCGCATAAAAACGGTCGAAAGCGTGTTCGGCATCGATGAAAGCAGCAATGCCACCAGCTTTTTGTGCTTCGGCAATGGCATGGATGGCCAATGTTGTTTTACCTGACGACTCTGGTCCGAATATCTCTATGATTCTTCCTCGTGGATATCCACCTACGCCCAATGCCACGTCTAAGGCAATGCTGCCAGTGGGAATTACTTCCACATCGGCGATCTGTTCGTCGCCCATGCGCATGATGGCGCCTTTACCAAAGTCTTTTTCTATTTTAGCCATCGCAGCTTGTAGGGCTTTCAATTTTCCCTCGCCGGATGTAGGATTGTTTGTTTGTTCTTTTGCCATAATTAAATGGAAGCCTCACCCCCGACCCCCTCCCCGAAGGGGATGGGCGTAGATAGCTTCTTTTTTTATTATTATTGTTTAGTAATGTTATCTCTCACTGTTGATTAAATGAACTGTCATTTATTGTTTATCTTTATTGGTAAGCAATTATGCTTTCAGCAGAAAGTCTAATCACTCCCCTCCCTTTCGGGCGGGGCAGGCCGTAGATAGCTTCTTTTTTTATTATTATTGTTTAGTATGTTATTTCTCACTGTTGATTAAATGAACTGTCATTCATTCTTTTCCTCTATTGGTAAGCAATGATGCTTTCAGCAAAAAGTCTAATCACTCCCCTCCCTTTCGGGGAGAGGCTGATCGTAGATAGCTTCTTTTTTTATTATTATTGT
>CABTXD010000043.1:0-22966 GCA_902488665.1 uncultured Prevotella sp.
ACCTTGCGCCAGTAGAAGTGATTTCCATTCCCACCCTCGAGAATGTTCATACCGTTGGAGCACATCATCTGGTCGGACACCTCGCACGTTTGCGACAGCTTCACACCATCCTTCTCCGCACGTTGGTAACATTCAAATCCATATTTCGTTTCCTTCACCGCATCAATGTGGAAAGAACCAGCAGAGTTCACCGACATACCCCCAGCTGCCTTTGCCTTTTGTATCTCAAGTTCAAAGAAAGTCGCCTTACCCGTCACCGTGAGGTTATTGGTGTGGATGTTCCCCGAATTGGTGATATCACCGTCGTTGACGATTTCGCCCTTGTTCACAATGCCATTGAAGTAGGAGATAGCCTTAGCGATGATGCCTTTCAAAAAAACAATGACCTGCTCAGCCTGGTCTGCAATGTCTTTGCGCAAAAAGTATTTCACACCTGTACGTAAGATAGCGGTGTTGGTATCGCTAAGAGTCATGCCACCATTTCCTCTATTCATTCCGTCATAGAGGGCGTCTATTCTCGCACTTATCTGTTGGATACTGCTTTGGCTATTTCCTTCTCGCAAATGGAGTTCTACCTTTGGGATAATGCCGTCACCCTCTTTTATCGTCAAACTTTCTATCGGTATATTGACGAGTGGGAGTTCTTCCTCTGCATTGTCTGTATTCGGACTACCAAAGAATGGTAAACGCAGTCCTGCGTACAAATTCCAATAGATAGATTGCTCTTTGGCATTCATGCTCTCGCATCTGTCGTAATTGCGTGCCAAAAACAACTCGTCTACCTTTGGCTCATAGTTGTATTTCGTCCTACTATTGTCTCTAAGGTACTGACTGGCAGCTACCAAAAGACGCATCTCGGCAGCTTGAACGTAGGCATCGGGCATAGGAATACCTAACAACACATAATGATCACCAGCTTGCAAACGGTCTGTTTGGTTTGGATAATAGCGGTGTATATTGTCATCGGAGGCTCGTGTCAGCTCTAATTGCCATCCATTATAGGTATTGCCATTCTTGGTATAAGTCACTCTCTTGATGTCTTTACCTATCAAGAAATTACGACCAAAACAGTTTCCGTCTTTCATGCTAAGCATGGGTTGCTCACCACCGTTGAACTGGGATACAAACTGTGAAATGCCGATGTCTTTAATGATAACATGAAATGGTTTGTTGATGTCTTTTTTGTCTTCTGTAGATGGACTCCATACATAAACACTCGGGGTGTCTTTCATCACAGTATCCTCGCTACCAAAACTTGGCTTGCCTGCATAAACGGTGAGATATACATCGTCTTGGATATCTCTCTTGATGTCTTCTACATGAAAGACGATTGAGGCATAAACATCACTGACACTATCCAATTGAATGGCTTTGATTTGCGCATCGTATTTTGTTCCTTCTTCTTTCTTGTCATCAAAAAGGTCTGGTAATTTTGGTAGTTCTATCAGACAGGGTTGGTCGCTGCTTATGGCTTTCTTTTCTGACACATATTTACCAATAGTCGTCTTTTGATTATCTTTCAAGGACACAGAAGATAGGATTATTTCATAATAACAAAGCCCAGAAGCGTGATTGCCATCTGCCTCGTGTCTGCCTGTGTTGATGCTGACCTCTGCACGCAAAGAGGATGCTACGGGAGAGAGAATATACTTTCCTGCCGTTTGCATGCGTATGGGTGGAAATAGGTCATAACCTCTGTCTACTTTATTCTGCAAATACGAGATAGAGAAACTACTCTTGACATTACATGGACAGTCTATATTACTACTTTCCTCTAAAGTGTCTGGTTGCAATAGCCCGTTACCAAGATGAGCATCATCACTTAACGTGGTGCCTGTCAACTTGCCTACTGCCAATATTTCATCAACCCTTTCGTTGTTGTCGTAATAATAAAAGGATGAATGTCCATTGACTTGCGCACCACCACCGCTCTCTGTTTTGCCCAACATGTCGGCACAATTGTTGCCACGCAACTCTCCATAGGTCATTCTCTCTATCGTAGGATAGATCTCTGGTAAGCCATTGCTGCCGTCCCAAATGGCAACACCTTCTCGCAGTCCTTCCTTGCACTTTTTGATGTCGTTATATTTGTCAAGATAGGCATCATTGGTCTCGCCAAGAACCTCATAAACACTTTTGTTGATGGTCTTACGACGCTGATGCCCAGCTTGCTTCTCTTGGGGCGACTTGAACGTGTCGGGTAGCTGCAGGTTGGATGGATATAGGTCTTGCGACAGGTTGTAACGCTTGTTGTAATATCTGAACGGCATGTTCTTCGTCGAACCCATAGCACGGAGACGGGTGATGATTTGCTGACTGGCGTCCGAACTCTTTTTTATTTCGTACAATCCTCTTCCTGGATGCTCTTTATCGGCATAGCCTCGACCATAACCTAAATAATAATAGTCGTTGTCACCAACAACACCGCTATTTCCCATAAAGTTACCTGTAACAGCCCCTAATGTGTAGCCGATATAGATAGTTCTTCCTTTGATATGAAAATTCAACTTAAAGGTGTTGTTTACTTCCGCAAGGGCATTGGCGACAGTGGTATTATTAAAACTTAGAATTTTGTCATCGGTATGCGTGCGCAACTCGGTATTACCTTTTACCTCATGTGTAGTAGTGATGTCTACTAATATTTTCCACCCTGATGTGGGGTAGGCTCTGTCTAAGTTGGCTTGTATCTTACCTGCAAGGGTACAGACAGCAGGATAGATACGCTCAATACCATCTACTGTAAGGCGAGTTTCTGCACAGTACAACTGAAAATTACTGCTGCCTGTGTAATTGGTGCCTTTCTTTGGGATGTAAAGCCCTGTCGTAGGGGTGATGTCGAGCATTAAAATGCGACATAACTCAAACCCTGCTCCATCAAAACGAACATTGTCGTAAACAAAACCCTCACCGTACTCCTTGGGCTTGGCTTGCTGTGTAACACTCGGGAGGTTGTTCATGTAATAACGCTCACCACGATACTCACAATAGTCGCCAATACTAAAGGCAATAGGTACAGGACTCTTAATGGTCGTGGAGATATACTGACCACCAACGGATTGTACCTTGTCGTAAAAAGTCCACTTTTCAGCTCGGCAAAGTGGTTTGGTGTTATGATAGATAATGAGTGGCTCTGTTCGCATCGTCTTAATAGCTTAAATCGGTTATCTTACCTTCGGTGTAGGTAGGGCTTACGTTGGTTACTGGGTCGCTGACGTAAAACTTAACACTGAAAGCACAAATGGCATCAGTATCGTTCTCTTCTACATAGTAGTCAGAGGATGAAATGGATTTCACATACACATCCTTACGACCTGTTTGAGTATATTCATCATAAATAAACAATCTACCGCCTGTCGCTTCTGCGTTCCTACCATAGAGATAGTCCACAAACGACCGTATGTCATCCTTAATATGATCTTCACTACCCTTATAGAGCATATTCACTTCCAACTCATAACCGCTCATTGGGATATGCTTGGGGATGTACACATCTTCTCCGTCAGTGCCATTCCAATCTCGCTTTGGGAGATCTTTTATCTCTGGTAAATGCTTATAGGGTATGTCACGAATGGCTACATGATAGGTAGCAAAGGTATCTACAACAGTTCCCTTTTGATAGGTTGAACCATCGTAAAATGATTGTTGGATGTATAATTTCTTTATTCCCATACCAAGGTCGTTTATTGTGAACAAAAATAGTAAAGAATATTTACAAAAATACAGAATACTACTTAATTCTTATACTTCACACTACCTTTTTAATAGTTTGCAAACTAATATGTTACTTTTATGTGTACCTTTACAGAATAAAAAAGAAAAAACATGAAAAATTTAGCTCAAAGTTCAAACCTCAATGTTCAATGTTCAAAGTTCAATGTTCAAAATTCAAAGTTCAATGTTCAAAGTTCAAAGTTCAATGTTCAAAGTTCAATGTCTCATGACCTTTCTTTAAGCATAGAGTTGCGCAACATGGCAAGAAAACTGAACCTTTGTGATAAATGGTTCGGAGAATGGAAGGATGATACGGATGAGCAAACATTGATAGACAAATATTTCAAAGGGCTTGACTTTTGCTTGATACATCATTACCCATCCAATGAATATATCACCTCTCATTTTGAAAGAGATTTGCTAAGGAAAAACGGCATCCTCGTGGATGACAATTACAGTTTGTTAAACCCATCCAACGCAATCCTCCTTGGTTCATCAAAGTCCACCATTCGTGTAAACGCAAGAAACCATGCTGTCATTCATGTCCGTGATAATGCTTCTGTCAAGGTTGTCGCTAAAAACAATGCCTTTGTTATCGTGCATGCGATGGATAACGCCACCGTTCATGCAGAAGGTTTCGACTCCTCAAGATTGGCGGTATTCAGAAATAGTAATTCTGCAAACATCGTGGTTTGTGGAAAAGCCACTACAGAAGACGACCTCGACTATCTGAAGTAAAAGTTTCAGTTCACAAGTAGAGAGTTGACAAGTTCACAAGTTGATAGTTTTTTAAGCTTTTCAGTTCACAAGTTGATAGTTGACGAGTTTACAAGTTGATAGCCCTCCGCTTATTTGTTCTCCTCCCCTTTGGGGAGGTCGGGTGGGGCTGTCCCTCTCCTTATTCTATCCTCACCCTCTCATTTCCAAAGATAACGTTATGCAAATCACCTGCCATCTGCTCAACTTTCTGGTACAATGCTCCATTCTCGCTGATAACCGACCTGATGGCGGCAACATTCTCGTCTATCCTCGTCAGCGCACCTCCCATGCCTGTTACCTGTTGGATATAGTCTTTCCACATCTCATTGGCAAAGGTGGTTTGTATCAGTCGAATATAAGACACGTCTTGGCGCAAGGCGTTCACATACCCTGCAAGAAGTCCCGCCGTGTCCTCGCTCATACCTTGTATGCCACTACTCAACGTGCCGCTACCGCCATCCTTTGATTTCTTTAGGCTATAACCCATACTTTCAAACATTCGCTCCATACCAATAAGTCCTTGCTGAGCGGTCGTTATCATATCATTACCCCTTTCCTTCATAAATTGACCAACACCGCCAACAATCACCTTAGCGGTTTTGTCAGGGTCTTTGAAACTGTTTTTGTCGTGAATGTCTATAAGCCCTGCGTGGTAGTTGCCCGCTTTATCATTATACCCAAGAAGTTTTGTCCTCAACTCTTCAAACATAGGTTGAATAATGCCCATCTTGATGATGTTGTTGGCAACACCACGAAGAATATCCTCTGTGGTATCCTTAAATGCTTTGGCAGCATCCTCACCATTCTCAAAGGCATTACACAGAGCATCACTCACTTGGTCTGCCCAACCCTTAATGTCTATGCCCCACAGATTTTTTGCAGCGTCTTCAACGAAGTGCATCGTCTTGTCATCCAACTCGGCTATCTTCTTCTTGTACTCCAAAAGGTCTTTTTGGGAACTCTTCTTCTTATCATCCTCTTTGTTGTACATGTCAACATAGTCTTGACGCTCTCGCTTCAATAACTCAAACTGTTGTTGATAGCCATTGTTTGCACCAGCGGTTGCGCCATAAAATTCTTTCATGGCATGACCAGCAGCTCCATCTTTGTTAAAATTAAAGGGTCCAAAGATAAACTCCTTTTTGGTATACTGCTGTGCAAAACTGCGTAACTCGTTACCTCTATCATAGCCCAATGTGCGCTCCTGCGCCCTGCTGATGACCTCTGTATAGGCTTCTATGCTCGCAACATCATCTTTTATCCTACCTATCTGACGCTCTAAATTCTTGTCATGTAATTGGGATACACCACCTATCAATCCTAAGGCGGCTCCTGCTGCTGCTCCCCATGGACCGAGAGCGGATAGGGAACTGGCTCCTTGCAACATACCTCCAGCAAGCCCTGCGGCATCCTCTACCACATTAGCAACTCCTTCCATGCCAAGAGCAGATAACGTTTTGCTAAGTAAATCCATGCCACTTTGAAAATCGCGCAGAGCTTTCGTGGCAGTATCTACGGCATCAGCGAATTTCTTGGACTTGATGGCTTTCTCTTGCTCTTTTGTCGCCTCTGCCAATGCGGTTTTTTGCTTGGCTTGCGCTCGCCCCATCGCTACCTCTGCATTGATAGCGGTGCGCTTGTCCCCATTCGCAAGGGCTTTGTCTCTGATGCCTTTATATTGCTCGTACTTATTCGTCGCATTAGTAAACCGCTCCATGGCTTCATTGGCTTTGCGAGTATGACGTTGCTCTGGGGTCTCATTAAAGAAACGAATAATGTCGCTCACCTTACTCTTGTCGGTCTTGTCTAACGCATCATTGATTTCTTTTATCTTCTTGGTGTATTCATCAGCGGAAATGCTACCTCTGTTAAATTGCTCCATTAAAAGCTGTATAGCTCGGTTGCCCTCAGCATGGGCAAACTGACTACTGTTGGTGAGTGTTGAACCAATGAGCTGTTTGTAAGGCGCACTCGCTTCATAGGTGGCTCTGTTTCGTTTGTCAGCAGCTATCTGCACTCCTCGCTGAAACTGCTCCTCTGACAGCGCCCCCGCATTCTTGGCTTTCTCCATCTTTCGTAGGAGATCTTCATACTCGGAATTGGCTTTTTGTATGCGGTTGAGGTAGTTGTCTATACCACCTACAATGGATGCGTATGCTTCCTTACCCTCGTCTTCTATCTGCCGTTGCAGGTCTCGCCATTTCTTTAACTCTTCTACAATGCCTTTGATGCGCTCATCATTGGATTTGCCGCCCAACGAAGCCTTGACACTTTCTTCTATCTGCTTGTCGCTGGCATCTTTGTCAAAAACAAACCCTTTTTTTACACCCATATCTTGTAAGTCTTTGCTTATCTTCTCTTTGATAGCATCGGCAACAGATTGGTATTTCTCTGTATTAAAGCCCGACAGCGACATGGATAGTTGCATGTCACCTGTTGCCTTAAGAACTTTTTGGTACAGCTCCCATTTTTTCGTCAAACGGTCTAACCAAAGATTGGTCTTGCTCGCCCACAACTCGGTAGCTCGGTCGAACATCTTTGCGTCTATGCTGTTCAGCACTTCTTGGGATTGCCTATACACCCGCAACGATTCTTCTCCATGGTTGTAACGCTTGCTGCCTTTTTGCTTCTTATACCTCTCAACGGCTTGTTGCTTGATGCTCTCTACATACTTGCGGATGTCGCCAACATCTTCTATATTGAAATCAAAAGGAAGTGTTTTGTCTTTCTTCCACGATTCAAAAATATCACCAAATTGCTTATTAACTCTTTCAATGGCGGCTCCTCTGCCAACACGCTTCTCCCAGTCTTCATACACGTTGTTGGCTTCTTTCATCACACGGATGCGCTCATCCCAGCGGTTTACAAATGGGTCTTTATAACTACCGCCCCCACTATGACTGCTACGACTTCCTCTTCCACCTTTATTCTTGCCGTCGTCATCGGTCAATGACTGATGGTCGGCTTGTAAAGCATGAGCAACTTTATAGGCGGTAAGCGCATTATCTCGGGTGGTTCTTAAAAATTCGATATTGCGCATTGACTCTTTTCTTGCTTCTCCACTTGAAGCATTGTGGGTCTTCCAAGCATCTGATATGGCTCTGTTCATAGCACCTACTAAGCGAGCTATCTGCTTGACAGCATCACTTGAATTAAGGTCTACACCAACATCTATCTTAAATTGGGTCTTCAATTTACTTTTGACAGATAGTATGCGTTGCATATTGTCTGCTATCTCTTTTCGCTTGTTTTTGATATAACCGATGTAATCATTAGAATCCTCGGCAGTTACTGCTAAACCAAATTTCTGGTAGAAATTAACCCAACCAATATTGCTAACTATGTTTTTCGCTGCATGTTCTGTCTTTTCAGTGATACCACTCAAAAAGGAGGATAGGGCGGTCTTACCTTGGCTCTTCCACCACTCATTAAATTTTGGGTCTTTCAACTTGAGGGCTTCTAATGCTTTCTTGGCGGTTCCTTTTGCTACTTTGATAACCTCATCTTCCGACATATCTTGACGAAGATTACCTTCTAACCCTGAAAGTGCCATCTTACCTATCTCGTTTTGGTAGGAACGCTCTAACACCATGTTGGCAAGTGAACTCTTACCCATAGAAGCCAAATTATCATAGATACTTCGGTTGAGTTCGGCTGCCAACTCTGCCTGCGTCTCAGGACTTCCAACTTTGGCGTCAGAGAGCATTTTGTCAAAGGCGTCTGTAACATAGGCACTGCCAGCACTGATATTGTCGCCAAATTTATTGACAAGGATGGTCGCCATACTTTCAGCCACAGGAGCAATGTCTTCCTTGGCTGTAGCTAATGAACTAATAGAGGCAGAGAGCGCATCTTGGGTAACACCTGATATTTGACCAGCCAAACGCTTATTATTGCTCTGTAATAAGTATTTGGCTATGGCTTCATTTCTTGCCATACCCAAGTCTCTCATATATTTTTCAATGGAGGCTCTGTCTTCTTGCGAAAAACTATTCCATTGGTCATCAGACACACGGATGCTGTTCACCAAGTCAGCACGACCTTTCGCATAGTCACCCATATTGGTTATCACGCCCTCCGTGAACCAATCATACCAACCACCAGTTCCTTTCACTGCCGCCCCCAACTCATCACTTGTCTGTTGCTCTATCTGCTTGGCAAACTTGATGTCTTCCATCTTTTGGAACATGCCCTCTACTTGTTCAGCTTGGCTGCCTGCTTTCATCACATCAAAATAATCACCCTCATATACGGGGGATGCAGTCTGCAAGCGATGTTTCAATTCTTCAAAAACGGTGTCTATACCTTCGGCTTCCAACTCTGCTTGGTTGATAGCAACTGTCTCGTGAATAGCAGTCCTTCCATCTCCTCGTACGGAGGTCTTACCTACGGTCTTAATCATGCCGCTTTGCTTGTAAGGGTCAAGAAACTCACTCATACCCTTGACGTCGGTTTCTGCTGCTTCGGATAGGCTCTTCTTGAAATTCTCTGCTTCATCTGCGGCTTGCCCCATCTTGTTAAAAAGCCATGTAATGGCACCAACGGCAGCGAATATCCATGTCATAGGGTTGGTGAGCATGGCAAGTGCCATAGCCTTGAAACTTTGTGCTACACCAATAATGCCTAAACGCAAAGAGAGTAGACCACGACGCCATGCACTCATACTCGCTATCTGTGTGGCGCGGGCTTGGTTGATGCCTGTTTCTGTCAAAAGGAGTATCCGCTGCTCCTTAGTCAACGCACTGGTAAGGGCAATGCGCTGCTTGGTCAGTGAGTTGAGCTTGGTGTCTGTGGCGATGCTCCTGACAATGTTGTCATTCTTATCTAACGCTAAGGATGCTTCATTACCAAAAATTTTCCTGCTGCTGCCCATGGCTCCCCACATGTTGATATTACCGTTCAGATAGGATGTCGTTCCTGATAGGCGGTTACGCAACACGGAGGCGGAAACGAGTTCTTTGCTGGCGGATAGGGCTTGTCTGCCTGCAAATAGAGAAGCGAGCTTAATGGCTCCGTAACCAAAAGCAACACCTTTTAACACCCCCAGGTATCGCTGCCAATGCTCTGTCAATTCATTAATCATGCCGACACTGCCCATCAAGAAGCCTTTGTTCGCCCCTCCCAACTCGCTCATCATGATACGGTAGTTGTTGCGAAGGTTTCTTAATTTACCACCAAGTGTCTCAAACTGACGGATCTGCATGTTGTAGAACTTACCACCAGGTTTGTCCAAGTCCAATATTACTTCTTGCACGTCCTCAAAGGGAATGCTGCGGGCGCGCATGCGTTGGAAAATGTCTTTCCTGTTGACAAACTCATACTGTTTGCCTTCACGTTTACGCTCGTTGGCACGCCTGTTGTACATGGCTGACAAAGCTCCTACTAAGTCAATACCTGCCGTTTCAAACTGCCTGTTCTGGATACCTGAAAGATAGCCGTATGATTTGGTATGACCAAACGCCAAAATCAAGCGGGATACATCTACATCCAAGCCTGCGCCAATGTCTGACAACGATTTCAACGTGCTGAAGATGTCTTTGGATTCAATACCAAATGCGGCTAACTGCCTATGGCTCTTCAATAGGTCTTCAAAGGTGTAGGGTGACATCTGCGATAGGTCGCGTATCTCACTGTACATCTTCTGAGCAGCACTGGCATTGTCTAAGATGACCTCAAGGGACTTACGCTGTAACTCCAACTCCCCCGTGATATTAGCCATGTCGGTAACAAACTGTTGCGTTCCCCACACACTCAAATATTGTAGAGCCATGCTTTTCAGATCGGACACTACTTGGGATTGACCGCTCATGGCACCAGAGCTGTTACGGATAGCATTGGCAACACGCTGTTCTTCTTCGGTCAGCCGTGCGTTGGCTCGGGATACAGCATCTTTCGCTTGCTCATTCTTGGCAGCCTGACTGTTGGCTTCGGTTTGAACAGCAAGGGTGTTCCTGATAGCTTGCATGTTGGAACGCTCGGCTTGCATCAACTGGGAGGTTAGAAGACCCTCAGCACCGCCAGGATAGGCATTGCTGACCAATAAGCCTGTGTTACCATTGGCGATATTATTGAGCTTTCCACGCAATAGGTTGAGCTTATAAATAGCATTGTCTATCTCGTTGGTATCAAAACCAAATGATTTAGCAAGGAAGCGTTGATGCTGTAACTTTTCTAACAGCGGGGAAAGCCGCTCCAATTCCGTGCGGGCTTGATAAATGCTCTTGACGGTTGTCTCAAAACTTGATTTTACGTTGAGATTGGCATCTCCCATCTTGAGCGTCCCTACAGCGGATTTCACCTCGTTGAGCATCGTTCCCATCCCTGCGGCTAAGTTCAACAGCCCCTTGTCCTGACCTATGACACCGTTCATGCTCCTGAAGGCTTCGGTCAACTTTCCGATAGAGGCGGAAAGGCTGTCCACCTTTTCGCTAACGGCCCCAAAATCTATACCACCACTGTTGCTTAACAATTTCTTGGTGGTGAGGACAGCCTCGTTGATGTCTTGAATGGATTTGAGCAACACTATCTTGATTTGCTCGGCTTGCGACTGTACATCTTGCGTAATGCCACCACCTCGCAAGCCGCCTAAACTGCTCATCTTTTCATCCAACGCCTTTAGACCTACGGTTGAGCCACTGCCACTCAATTTGCTTTGGAAACTTTCGTAGGCTTTGCTTAACTGATTAAAATAGGTGGTAAAACTGTTAGGATTGACACGACCTGCTTCCTTAAAAAGATTGGATAGACTATCTTCCATCTTCTTGATTTCTTGCGGAAGCGCAGAGCTACCAACAAAACTTTGCAACTGGCGCATCTGTTCCATGACATTCTTAAACATAGGAACGTCGTTCACATCCTTTTTCAAGGATTCTTTGGCACTGGCTACCTGCTTCAAAAGCACATCCAAGTTAGGAAGCGGCTGTTTGCCTCCTATATTTCCTAAAGACTGATTGATGTTGCCAATAGACTTAATGAATTGACCTTCCAATTGTTTCAGACGATTGGAGATGGCGTCTAAGCCATTAGTGGCTTTGTCCTCTATCGCTACGGTGAATTTCAAGATGTTGTTGGATGCCATGGCTGCTTGATTTTATGGGGTTGTGGTGATTTCTTTCTTACTGTTTAATAGGTCTTCTATCTTCCATTTTCTACGTTTCTTGCGCTCTTCCCACTTTCGTACGGTCTCATCCATTTCTGCACGGGTAGGAGGTGCGTCTTTGTCACGCTTGTGGCGGTAGCAGGTCATTGGAACGTCTATGTTCATCAGTTCTATCTGTGCAATGGTGTAAACGTAGTAGTACTCATACATCTTTACAGGTATTAGTCCAAAGAAGAAGTATCTTGTTCTGACGAGCCACTCTCGGTGCTTGGCTGCTGAGTGGGCTGTTCCGTACCCAGTTCTTGAAGGATACGTTCTACTTCCTTCGTCGTCATCTGGAGTAGCGTATCCTTCACCCCTATCAAGGATGTGGTAGCTCCGAAGTACTGCATGAGAGGTACTTTTTTTTTACCTTCGGTAAGGATGGGCAATAGCTGGTCGTAACGGTATTCTTTCACATAATAGAACCATCGCCACAAAAACCAATAAAGAAAGTGTAGCTTGAACATACCGTCTAACACGAATATCGCAGCGGCTTTGCAGGCTATCTTACTGTCAGCAATGACAATGTCAACCTTGCTTAAATTTTGTTGCGCTTTATCTTTTTCATCACTATTTTGTTTGCTCAGAAGTACTCTTCCAAGTTTCCGTGTCTGACAATATTTCAACCAACGTATCTTATACCGCTTACGGGTTCCTGGAATGGTTACTATAGTGGGGGTGTTGTCACGAGCAGATTGGTAGACGCGCTGTTCTTCTTCGGTGGGCTGATTAACGATAGGTTCTTCTTTCATTCCTGTTTCTTTTAATTAAATAGGGGCAGCGGTAGCATCACTACCACCGCCCCATCGGTTGAGTTCTGTTATCAATGAAACAATCTTTTAAGCAGTTGCGTCTGGCTCAAAGATACCAAAGGCGTCTGCATCAGCACCAGCAGCTACGCTTCCTGTCAAAACGACACAGAGGGGCTTGTTGCTACTATCGAACATCAATTGAGCCATGAACTTGACTTTCTTGATGTACAGGATTTTATCCTCACTGTCATTCAAAACCAACACACCTAAGTAGATGGCTTTTTGGGTGGATGAATAACTCTGACCTGATACTTTACCCTTGCCACCAACGGTTAAACCTGATGGGAGAGTCAAAGTGGTCTTCTGTCCCTTGAAACCACAGAAATCCAAAATCTCTGTGTGGTTACAGGGGATTTCCAACTTTACCTCACCATCGCCGGGTTTGAATTTCGATACCCAGTCGGCTTGCAGACCTTTAATCTTGAAGTGGTCTATGCTTGGCGCGCCAGTGTCAAAGCTGAAACCTGACTCATCGGACACAGGAAACTCTATCATGTCGGTGTCTTTCAAGGTGGCTGTATTGCCACTGGTGGCGATACCGTCTTTTACTGCAAACACACACGATATGCCGTTGAACACATCGCCTTGCATGTCTATCTTTCTCTTAAATGCCATGTTTTTTCTTTTTAATGGTTAAACGAATTGATTTTTGTGCGGATATGAAATGTGATGGTGGTCAATTGAAAACCGCTCTTGTCGCTGCCTTTCAGCAATACCGTAGGCTCTGTTGCGACAATGCGGTCATCCGTAATCGGGAAGAGGTCTAAGAATTTCTGCACAAGCGCAGTTTGCTTACCTATATTGGGGGTGTTGTCCGACTTGGCTTTCATGCCGATATAGAACACGCCTTCTGTCCTAACTATAAAGTCGTCGTTGCCCTTCACAGCCCTGTATTGCACGGTCGGAAGGTCTATAACAACAAACTCGGTCATTTCCTTGGTCACATCTGGACGGTTGGAGAGGAAAATGTTTGCCACGCCTGTGGTCTTGGCTGCGGTAACGAGAGAGTTGAATATGTTGTACATCGTTGGTTTCGGCATAATGCTAAATCTTTAAGAATTTTATACCTGTTCGTTCAGCATATTGAAGTGTTCGCATAAAACCGGCAGTCTTTCTCTTTTGCTCTATAAATTCAGAGTATTCAGCCGTATATGCGACAACTATATCAAACATATTGTTTCCGTCAGGCTTATGTGAAGCAAAGAACATTTTTGCATCGTAAGCTCCAAAACCTTCGTCTGTCTCAATCGTAGGATTGTAATGGCTTTTTACTCCTTCGTAATCTTTCTTGAAACTATATTTCTTCGGGAAAGTCATCTTAGCAACAGTTGCAGACCTTGTTTCGTCGGAAGAGAAATATCCGGCAATAGGATTACCACTTTTATACAGGCAAACAACAATTCCATTAAGGAAGTTTCCTGTGAAATTATGTTTTTTGGGAGCATTCTCGCGGTTTTGTATCGCTTGTTTCAGGATATTTCTACAGAACGTCCTGCAATTCTGTTCAACCTTATCCTCTATCTCTTTCTTGAAATCAGAGACAGCCGAATTTACTATGGTGCTAATTCCTGACATACTTCCAAAGTAAATGGGTTCCTAAATTACCAGGCATTCTGTCCATCACCTCACCATATTCTGTGAAAGAACCTTTGTCCAAAACAATCTTATCTCCCTCCTGTGGGATAGTTTCTTTCGTCCACTCGTCCTGCTTCAAAGGCAGCGCAAGACCTCGATATGAGGATATGACTTCTCCGCTGACTGACGTGGTGAGCTTGTCGAAACCTCTGCAAATGCCATCATACAAAACCACTCCTTCTTCCTCGTCTGACATGGGATTGTCCGACTTGGTGGGTCTGATAATCTGACACTTATGGGGAAATCTTGGATTGTTTACCATGACTACAAGTTTCTTTCTCTACCGTTGTTAATGTTGTGGATACCTCTTCCTACCATGCCCCAACGACCAACACCTACCGTGGGTAGACCGTACCGCTTGTAGATGCTGTTCGCCATGCGTATATAATGATTTAATACGGCTGCGGATATTGACTCTCCGCCCTCACTATGCTCCCAATGGGCATCCTTGTCGGTCACTCGGTTGGAGGTAGTAGGGGATAAGGCAACCCATGTGTACAAATCGGCAATGCACAAATCCCTTAATTGTTGGGATACTTCCGAATAGTCAAGGTCGGGTGTCAAACCTTTATCTACCAAGATAGATAAAAGGGTTTCGTCAGGAACACTGATGTTCCTGACTTTACCCCTGAGGTATTTCGAGATAGTGTATCGACAACAATCCATACGACTTCTTGCTATTGGTTGCCTATTCTGACCAAGCGGTTAAGAAACCAATCTCTCTAATGTTATTGAAGACAGGTGCAGCATAAAGCTCACAGTCTACAATATTCTTGAATGGACGCTCTTCTGTAGTGGACAGCACGGCAATGCGACCTTCTACAAGATAGTAGTTGTGATTGCTGCCTACCTGTCCTAACCGCTGACGGTCTATCAAGATGCTGTTGGTACATTTCATCTCGAACGGGATGATTTGTGAACTGCATGCCACAAGGTTATGCTCATCAAAAGCAGGTGCATCAGCCGTGCTGACTCCATCCACCTCATGACGGGACTTGTAGTCCACCACATCAAACATCCATACACCCATGTCGTGCATGAATGTAGCAACTTCCTTATCGGTTAAGTGGACATTCTCCTTATCGAAGTAGTTGGCTCTCGCAACGCATTTGTCTACAACGCTCTTGTGTTTAACAAGGCGGTCGAACAACTCCTTGCTGATCTTCCAGTGGTCAACTGAAAGATTAAGTTCGTTGGTCAAAACATTTTGAGCATCCAAGATGTCGTTGATGGGGTCGGCTGTCTCGTTGGCAGTTATCTTACCACTCGCTTTCTTGAACCATTCTTTCGCCTTCGC
Source organism: uncultured Prevotella sp. (assembly GCA_902488665.1). Classification (GTDB taxonomy): domain Bacteria; phylum Bacteroidota; class Bacteroidia; order Bacteroidales; family Bacteroidaceae; genus Prevotella. The sequence continues at coordinate 15,356 of CABTXD010000043.1, forward strand.
CAACTTCAAATAATGACTGTCGGCAATCGGGAATTTATAGTCAAAAGCAGCACCGTCAACTGCCACATCCTTGATGGTTCCCGTAGAGAGGGCTTGTAAGGTAAGGTAGTTCAACTCTGCATGAACACCACCAATCATAGCGGTACTGCGGTCTGTAACCAGGTCGGTCATAAGAATGGAAGCAGGAACACCTTGCATGTTCTTGTTCTTCCTAATCATAAACAAGTCATCCTCGTCAATAGAGTAACCATGACCTATCTTTGGCACTGAACCAGTATATGCTGTCCAACCACCACCATTCCTCTGTGGCTTGTTGGAGTGAGTACCAAGAATGGATGCACGTACCAATATTGGAGTTTCTTTATGACCTTGACTCCACTCTTTGTCATCACTCGGGGTTCCCCATGATGCGTATCTGCGCCAAATGGCTGCGTTGTACTTGGCGTTGGAGTCGTTTAATATCACGCCAAAGTTGTTCGGACTGATGTAGCGACGCAGGTCGCCTACGTTATACAGTGATGTATCTCTCATCGTTCTTTTCCTTTCTTTTAATGACGGTTACTGAATCGGAAGAAACAGCCGTTGCTGTTCAATGCTTTCTTAACTTCATCCGTGATAGGGGGCATACGAGTCTCCAATACAGGAAAATCACTTGCCCAAGCACCATCACCATCGGCTGATACCGCATGGGGGTCAAGACAGGTGTCGTAAGGGGTCAAGGCATTGACTTTCGTCTTGATGTCTTTACCATCCATCACACCATAGACTACACCACCTACTTTGGCGGTAGTAACGGCAGCCGCCATTGTGAGGACATCACAGGTAGGGTCACTCTTGTCTATGCTGGCTACCTTCTGACCTTCTATGGTCATGCCTACCTTGGCACGGGTGCCAGACAGTCCTTTTTCCACAGTAAGGGCGGTACCATCATTCTTCAATACTTTGAAGCCATAGAGGGGCTTGATGGTACGTGCTACCTCGTCTACATAAACTGGGGTACCTGCCGGAAGAACATTGCCCGCCTCTGGCAAATCGTTTAAGTCAAAGGAAAAACCTCCGACAAGAAGGGATAAGTGTCCCTCAAATACTCTACGGTAGCCACCTATCTTGGTAGAATAGCGTACCGACTGATTGAATGTTCCTATTGTTGACATTTGGTCTTTCGTTTTAGGGGGTTGATAATGTTAAACAAAACTATTCTTGACTTCTGAAAGCTTAATGGCACGTTCCTCGTCGGCTTTTTTACGCTTTTCTAAGTAGGCTTTCACATCCTCATCAGGGTCTGCTTCATTGCTGCCACCAGTAGAGTCTCCACCATAGGGCTTTCCACCGTCTCCATAGAATCGTCTGTACTGCTCTTCGTAGATTTTTTCTACTTGGGCTTTCTGCTCGCTGATATTGCCATCTGACTGAATATCTGACAACGCTATCGCAAGGTCTACAACAGCCTCACGACCAGCCTTACGCTCTTTCATAAGGTAATCTTTCAGCTGATGCTTGATTTCTTCTACGTTCTTTGCTTCTTCTTTCTTCTTGGTATCATCAATGAAGGCTTCTACTGCGGTCAATTTACCACCAATCAAACCGCCTTTTCCATCTTCACCAAACAGACGACCCTCTAATTTTTTCAAAAGGTCTTCCGTTTCTGACGGCTTCTCAACGTCTCCTTTTTTATCGTCTTCTTTCGATGGGACAGAGTGCTTCTCTTCCCAATCTTTCTTGAATTGCGAAAAAAGGCCTTCTGCAAGATGCTTAACCTTGCTCTCGTTCTCCTTAGTAATACGTTGTTTCTCTGCTTCTGAACCTTGTGCTAATTCGTGCCGATACTGACCGACAAAATTCTTGAACAAGTTTACAGGCATCGTCCAACTATCTTCTGTTACTTTCTCATCATCCGCAAACGAGGGTAACAAAGGGGTTACTAAGGCGTCTACCGTCTTTTCTGATAATACACTGAAATCGGTCTCTCCGACTTTTTCTTTTAATTGTTGAATAAGAGCTTCTTTCTCCATAGTTTTGTAAAATATTTTTACAAAAATATATCTTTTTATATTCGTTGTAAAGTATTTTTACTAAAATGTTGAACTTTTTAGCGTTATTTCCTGTTAGTAAAGGCTTTATATGGTATTTTTGTAGTAAAATATATTTACATAAATATGAAAACTACATTAGGTAAAAAGGTATATTCCGTAAATTTTATTCAAAATCTTAGAAGAGAAATTGACCATAAAAAAGCAAACAATGTTTTTATCGCACAAAAGGGTCCGCAAGAGGATGACTTGCATGCGAATGTGGATATTCTCATCACGGGTGGGAACCGTGGAGGAGGGAAGGCTAATCCTTACTCTACTCCTGTCGCTACGCCTAATGGGTTCGTAAAAATGGGTGAATTGGAGGTTGGTGACTGCGTATGCACACCTTTCGAGGGCATTCAAAGGGTGGAACGTATCTTTGAGCAGGGGAAAAACACGGTGTACACCTTGTATTTCGATGATGGCACTTCTATGAAATGTATGAACAACCATCGGTTCTGGGCAAAACAGGGGGAGTTCGATGAATACAGGGAATGGACAGCGGAAGAGATTTTCAGCAACTATAGGATGGATGCGAAAATACCAAACTCTCTAAGAAGAAACGTTACTGATTTCGTGGAAATTCCTCTGCCGAACGATGTGGAGATGAACGAGAATAGAACGGAGTTCGACCTTCCTATACACCCGTTCTTGCTCGGATATATATGTGGGACGGGGTTCATGGAATTTCCTAAAAAAGGGGTGGTCGTGGATAAATCATATAATCTGTCAAGGTTTCTTACTGGCGTGGGATATAGGGTGCTGGTGGATAAATACAATCATTATCTCGTCAAGGGTATATCACAGGAAATGGTAAGGAAGATAACCTCAAATAGGGGAAGAAGACTGGCGAGGATTCCAAAGGAATATATGACGGCAAGTATATCGGCAAGGTGGGCTTTTCTGAAAGGGGTATTCTATATACACGGCTACTCAAAAAGAAAGCACCCTCATCTTGAGCTTCCGAACAAGGCGTTAATTGAGGACGTGGCACAACTGGCAAGGTCGCTGGGTATATGGGCGAAAGTATATAGCGTGAACGAAACGCCTGAACACTATGGATGGTGGGGTATCGTCTTCATTTGCGTGGATGACAGGGATATTTATTTCAAAACGAATTACCTCGCAAGGGCGCACGTCAACGGTACGGTATCTAAATCACCAAACAACATCAACGCACTGTCTAAGAAAATCGTTGAGATTAAAAAAAACAAAGAGAAAGAGGAATGTAGGTGCATCACGGTGTCTGGAAAGCACCATCTCTATCTCACAGATGGATATACCATCAACCATAATACGTTCACGCTTCTCATGGAGCCGATGTATGACATCATGAACCCACTATTTAATGGCATCATCTTACGAAAAAATAAGGATGACTTTAACAACATCGTCAGAGATAGCAACTTGTTGTATGGGCGGTTTGGAAGATATAACAAGTCTAAGGATGACATGACGTGGAATTTCCACTCGAACGCACAACTGAAATTCGGCATCTATGATTTGCCTTATGAGGAGTTTGATGACAAATACAGAGGACAGCAGTTCGCATACATCGGAATTGATGAGTTGCCGCAGATGTCGTTTAGAATGTTCAAATTCTTACTAACAAGTAATCGTAATGGAGCAGGTATCCGGTCGCGTATCTTAGGTACGTGTAACCCTGACCCTCTGTCATGGCTTCGCATTTTCATCGATTGGTATATCGGGGAGGATGGACTGCCTATACCAGAAAGAAATGGGGTTATCAGATACTGTTACATGAGGGGTGACTCGGTGGAACAGACGGTGTGGGGAAACACACCAGAGGAGGTGTATCTACAATGCAGAGAGGAGATTGATAGTAGGTGGGATAGCTCTTACGAAGAATTGGGTTACGACAAAACTTCGTTCTTCGTTAAGTCGGTGACATTTATCAAGGCTGACTTGAAATTCAACAAGCGGTTGTTGAAGTCTGACCCCAGCTATCTCGCTGGATTGCACAACCAAACTGAGGAGATTAAAGCACGGGAACTGGACGGAAACTGGAATTTCATGGAAATGGGGGATGACTTGATTAAAATGTCGCACCTCGAAAGATGTTTCAGAAACGACCAAATGATAGGGGATGGCATTCATAGGGCGACCTGTGACATTGCTTTCACGGGTGGGGATAACTGTGTGACATTCCATTGGATCGGATGGCATGTGGCTGATGTGTTCGTATGTAAGATGGATGCAGTGAAGACGTGCGCAGCGGTGGCAGCGAAAATCGCTGAATGGGGGGTCACAGAGCAAAACTTTACTTATGACTTAAATGGACTTGGGCAGACATTCAAAGGAGTATTCCCAAAGGCTATTCCGTTCAATAACGTGGAGGCGGTAGACGAAAAGTTCAGAAATGTGTATGACAACGTGAAAAGTCAATGCGCTTATCTGCTCGCACAAAAAATACACAACGCTGAAATTAGTTTCGACGAGGTGATGTTGGAAGAGAAGTTTTCTGGGAAAGGGTTTGACGGAAGAAAGTTGAGTGACATCTTGCAAACAGAGAGAAAATGTATCCGACAGGATATGTCAAAATTGGACAAAGGATGGTGTCTGATTAAGAAAGCGCAAATGAAAACGCTCGTAAAGCATTCACCTGACTTCTTTGAAGCTCTCATCATGAGAGCGTATCCGGAGATAAAGCACAAAAAAGTGAAAGTACCCGAATGGGCAAGACATTTTTAATAAAAAGAACAAACACATGGTGGTGTGGACTACTTTGAGATTAACGATAGTAATCGTGACTTGTTTTGCCATATTCGTATTCATGGATAACAGTAATAACAACAATAATATAGCATAGTAACATGGATTTGAGTGTTTTAGCAAAGGGGGATAAAAAACTGAAAGACAATGAGCTGAGGGAACTGCTCACGAAAAAGCCTTTCACGAGAGTGAAACCAGATGGACATTATAACCATGGAGAGAGGTTTGGAAATGTCATGGAGGAAACGGAAACATCAGATTTCCTTCATCGAAAGATTGTAACGCAGGAGGACTTCCTAAGGGAATTAGACCCTTATGGGCATCTGATTAACGATAGGGAATATTACCCTGATATTTACAGAAGAAACCCAGAAGACGGAAAGTGGTACCTCGAAGAGGTGCCAAGGTATGCGTTCGCTTTCCAAAGTGTGATTTTGTACAAGCACCTCACACACCTCACTGGGAATGATATACAGTTTGAACTGGCGGACAAAAAGGATGACGTGAACGCAAGGCATATATACAACGCATTCAAGCGTGGATGGCAGGAACGGAACATGGAAACGGCTTGGTATCAACTGGCTAAGTCGGTAAAGGCAACGGGTGACGGAGCATTCGTTGGTTTTATGAACGGAACAAAATTCGCATGGAAGGTGCTGTCATTCTTAAAGGGGGATAAACTGTTCCCACATTATGACATCAAGACAGGAGAACTCAACTTGTTGGCAAGAACGTATTGTAATTTTGACGAGACAGGGAAAGTGGTCAACAGATTTGTTGATGTATGGGATAAGGAGTTCTATTACTGCCTGAAGAGTAGTGGAGATGCAACTACTGCGGTAGAGAAATTCAAACAGGCAACACTTAGTTTGTTTAACATGAGCGGATATAGCTTAATACATAAAGAACCACACGGATTTGAACAAATACCAGTCGCTTATCAAAGAAATGATATGGGGGCGTGCTGGACACTCTCGCAAGAGTCTATTGATAACTATGAGATGGCATTCTCACGCATGGCACAGAGTAACCACGACTTCGGACTGCCTATCATGTATGTCAAGGGCGAAGGGTCGGAAGAGGTGGCAACACAGGATATGAGCCATGCTTCAAAGATATTTTTCCTACCATCTGACGGGGAAATGGGATTTCTAAACAGGCAGGATGCAAGCAATGGATACGAAAAGGAATTGAGTGTCTTGGAGAAACAAATATACACGCAGTCGTTCGCAGTCACGCCTCCTGAATTGAAATCGGGCGACTTACCTGCGGCTGCACTGAAAATCTTATACTCACCTGCCTATGAAAAGGCGATGAGCGACGCCAATGAGTTTGATGGGGCTATCGACAAGATGGTGGAGATTTTCTCTCACGGATATGGTGTAGAAACAGGAAAACAACTGAAATTCAAAAGCACACCTATTGCACATTACATCAAACCGTATGTTCACTTGAATGAAACGGAACTGACAACTAACTTGTCTATGCAGGTGCAAAACGGATTTTTGTCCAAGCAAACGGCTTCGGAAAAATCGGTATATGCCACCCCGCAGGAATGGGATAGAATTCTGGCTGAAAAGAAAAGCGAACAGGAGAATGACTTGTTGTTCGATGAAAAGAAAATCATTATAGAAAAGAAACAAAAAGACGAACCTACTGACAATGGCGACATGACACCGCACGGGAATGGAAAGTTCGTGTGGGACAAGAATAGAAATAAAGTTGACCCTGTGACAGGCAAGGCGTATTCAAAGTGGGACAATTATAATATTCAAAACTAACACATAAAGGATGGAGTTTGACAAGAAAGAAGAGCGGAAAAGACCGAGCATAAAGGAAATCATCGCTGCTCAGAATTTCATCAAAAGAAGAATTGCGTTTGCTGACGAACTTGGAGGTAAGGTGGATGACATATTGATGGATGGGGCGGAGCGCATCGCAAAGATTTGCTTGCAATATCATATTCCTGCAAAAGACTTCTTATTCAAAGCCAATAAACAGATGTTTGAACGCATCACAGCGGTAATGGATGAATTGGAAGAACGTATCTTCCAACTTATCATGACGTATTCCTTACATATCTCTGACAACGATGAGAGAAAAGAGGGGTTAATAGCCTACCTTGCATCTCTCGGAAAGAATGACATGGATATGCGGGAAACGTTAGATGCTTACCTGTTTCGATATATGTATGACATGGAGGCACTCATGGCATCGCTGTTATTGGCAAGGGAGCAAGGCAAAGAAAAGGCTCTGTCGGACGCAAGCATCATCGCTAAGGTGAAAATGGCACAACACACGGTGTACACAACACCAGAGGTGAAAATGGCGATGAGCGCAAAATATATGCCTACGATGAAAGCGCAATATATCAGACTGATGGGGGTGCATAGGGACAACACAGGACTAAGCACAGCGGGCGTGAGCAACAGCAATGCGAACAATGTCATAAACATGGCGAAAAACACCATGAATATGGCGTGGATGAAAAACTTGGAAATGGACTTTGAACAGGATGATGGCATCGAGGGGTTCTTTGTCATGAGAGGAAGCTCGTACCCATGCGCCCTGTGCGATAGCATGGTTGGGTTTCACCCCGCCACGGATAGCGACTTGTTACCTCAATATCATGCTCACTGCGCATGTATAGCCGTACCCATGCGAAAGGATGAGTAAATGAATAATAAAACTATAAAATATGGATTTCAGTAAAAGAATTACAAAGGAAGCGAAAGACTATAATATAGAACCGCAAGCAGTCGTGTTGGCTGACCTGTTGGCAGTAGGGTACACGGAGGCGGAAGCG
>CABTXD010000044.1:0-22066 GCA_902488665.1 uncultured Prevotella sp.
AAACGGAAAAACAAATACAATTGCAATTGAGCAGAATGGAAAGAAATATAATATTTCATTTTCTTCTGTAAAAAAGTTGTTTCCTGACAATTGGGAGATTCCCGCTATCGATAAAATAGAATGGGATATTTTATCAAAAATTGCATCTTTAAGCAAGTTGAAAGAATGTTCATATATACGTAATAAAAGAGGTGAACTAGATTTGACGCTTTATAAAGAGTATATTACATTATCCCAAACTGGTTTACGTTTAGTTCGAGGAAATATGATAACTGCCGATGGTATAGTTGATAAAAATCACGAGTATGTTTCCAGGGAGTTTTTGTCTAAGAAATCTCCTGACTACTTGAAACATGACTATGGACATCGAAGGTTGATATGCCAACAAATATCCAATCAAGCTCAGAAAGTTCGGTTGAAGTTTGTAATATGCCAGAAAAACGACATCTTAGGGAATTCTTGCAATTACATTACAGTACCAGATGCGTTACTCAACAAGGTTTATGTATTACTAAATAGTGCCCTGCTGAATTGGAGATTCAAGATAACAAGCACAAATAACCATATCAATAATTATGAATTAGGTGAACTTCCCATCATTGATATTGATAAGTTATCCACGTCAATCATGGAAAGTGATCCTATTAGTCGTGATAAAGCTATTTGCAGATTATACGGTTTAGATATGAACGAAACGAATTACATTGTGAACAAATATTATGATACTATATAATCATGTAGCCTATAAATTAGGACAGCACGAAAAAGAAGTCGCAAGTTATATTCCAGAGGGCGGTAACTGGAAGGACATTCCCTTGTCTGTTACAGACAAAAGATTGGAAGGAATACGAGCGACTGGTGGACGCACAACCTACTATGGAAGATTAAAATGGAATGCCCCGAGCTACACGATTGCGACATACTTCAACCGTGTAGGAAATGGATGTAATCTCCACCCAAGCCAATTGCGAGTAATGTCAACTAGAGAGGCTGCAAGATTACAGTCTTTCCCAGATGATTTTATATTTGTTGGCTCAAAGGCATCTCAATACAAGCAAATAGGAAATGCAGTTCCTCCTTTGCTTGCAAGAATGGTGTCAACGCTAATTAAACCTCATTTAAACAGTTGCAATTTTGTTGATTTATTTGCTGGATGTGGAGGCTTGTCGGAAGGTTTTTTAATGAATGGCTATAAGCTTGTTGCAGCTAATGAATTAGATAAAAACATCATACAAACAAATATATTGAATCATTCAAAGTATGCAAGTGCCGATAAATTCATTCTTGGAGACATCACTCAACAAGAAACCAAAGACAACATAATAGATGCTTGTAAGGGGAAGCAAATTGATGTTATATTGGGTGGTCCTCCATGTCAGGGGTTCTCGTACGCAGGATGGCGTGATCCAAAAGATAAGCGCAATCAACTTTTTAGAGAATTTGTTTCTATTGTTAGAGTCTTAAAACCGAAATTCTTTGTCATGGAGAATGTACTGGGAATCTTAACAATGAGAGATGGTGAGGCAATTAAAGACATTATTCATGCTTTTAAAGATGAAGGATATAATATAGGAGCGCCATTAAAACTCAATGCCATGTGGTTTGGCGTCCCCCAGAAACGCAAACGAGTCTTTATCATTGGATCATTAGACGAAAATATAAAAATAGGACAACCTGAACCATTATTTGATTATCATGATATGTTTTTACCAGAGCCTGTAACCGTACGTGATGCCATTGGTAGTCTGCCTAAGATTTCTGACGGTGGAGGCCATGTTGAAATGGAATGGGAATTGTTGAACCCAACTCCATATGATTTGCTTATGCAAAGAAAAATAAGATTTGATGAGTTTTATAACATGATGTGTAATAAAAAAAAGTGGAGAGAATAACGACTATCGTTATTCCCTCCTCTTGGGCTGTTTAAATATCATTTGGCTCAGCTGCCATTTGAGAATCGAAATTGAGTTTTGTAGAATATCTTTTTTGTTCATATTCTATCTCATATATCTCTTGTGACACAACATTTATGAGGATATATAGTTTGTTGTGTGCTTCTTCATATCTTTTTTCTTTGATTGATTTAACAACATCCATTAAGTCTTGTGAATTTTTATCTATCAGGAAATAGTTTTTTCTGTTTTCTTTTACTCCAAAATCAGATAGGCTATCAAAAGCAATTCTTAAATATCTTTCTTGGTTTTTCCGTTTGTTCTTACTATCCAGAGGTTTTGCTATGATTTTAAGTCTGTCAAGATGACTTATGTCAATATTCTCAAAACGATAGTCCACCATCGAGTATTCCGGATGCAAATAACGCAATAAAAAATCTTTTCCTGTATATTGATAGATTAAAGAAAGTATATATAGCACATTTTGATGACACTTTGCCATAACAGAACTTGCCTTTTTTGCATCTATGTCATTATTGATTTTCGTTTTCAATAAATCCCAAATATATTTAGAATGCCAACTAATGACAATTTCTCCTTGTTTCTCCAATGCAACCAATCTGTCGACATCAGATTTAGTAAATCTATTGTTTTTTGCACTGTTACAGCCACTACATAACGGAGTTAAATATTTACTATGACAAAACCCCAATGATACAGGGCCTATATGGTCAGCGGTCATACGTTCAACTTTCCCACACAGTGGACATTGCATTTCAGGTTGCTTATGAAATTCGCCCATTAAACGGTTTGCAAGATTATAATCACCGTCAGACCAGTTTTCGTAAGCCCTGCGATCTTGAGTATAAGTTTTCATGTTATCATCATGCCTTCCTCTGTCTTTCACTTTTCTACAGCATAAAGCATAGGAATGAAAGCCATTAAACCGATCAGGTGGATTACACATTACTCCAGGAGAAAGATATTTACTTTCCTTGCGAACCAATTCTCTATATATAGCTTCTATTAAATCAGTCTTGTCTTTAGGCTTGGGCAAATGTAATATCGCAGCTATGTCATTTAAGTCTTTTGGATTTTCACAGAAGCGTATTATTATTTCCTTAATCGTATAGTCTGCTTGTCCAAAATGTGTACCAAAGAGTGCATTTATCTTCGACAAAGTTCTTAGCGTGGGATACTCGTAAAAGATGCTACGCTCTTTTCCGCAACATTGACAGACATGTTTACCTGTTGGATGTATTAGTCTTGCTACTTTGGCATAGCATCCTTTTTGGATAGGTACACCAAGTTCTTTACACTTGGCATCCCACCATGCTTGTCTAAGCTGGCCTTTCTGCGATTTTCCCGTTACGACCCAGTTTACCCTTCCGTCTTTTCCTCGATCATAATACAAGTCTTTGTAGTTGGGATGACGAACAATCATCTCAACATATTTGTCAAAATTTGGATGGTATTCCATTCCGCTCATAGTCTTTTTCTTTTTAAGAACTATGAGAGCAAAAAGCCCTCTTTTCCGGAGAAAAAAGGGCGTGGAAGTTGATTAACCTCAGGGCTTAGCACTGCCCGTATCAGACAACAATCATCCTGCCCACGCCCATATAAAAGAGCGTAAACATCCATTGTCCTGGCCGAACTGATACGTTTTTGAAGTGCTAATTCTGAGATTTCAGTCGAGTCAAGGATGCCCTAACTCAAATTATAATCTTTTCTTTGAAATTTTTCTTATTTATGTTAATACTAAGTGAATTGTTATTCGGTTTTACCAAATACAAAAATACAAATTATATCCATTCTGGCAAAACCTATATGAATTTTTAGCTCAAGATAGGTAATATGATGAATCACGTCACTATGTATTTGTAAAATATTTTATCTGTTTTTTGCCCTTAAAACGGCACATGAAAACTTTCAATCTGGAAAAAATCAATAGGCAGACGCGGAGCAAACAGGAGTTTGGTTTGCCAAGAAAATAAGGATTTTTCCGCAAAAGCATGGAGATAACGCGCGTAGATGTATCCAGTTAGTGGACAATCAACAAGCTATTGCACCATTAAAGCATGCATATTGAGCCCTTAACTCAATGCTTTTAACGAAAAAAGAAGTTGAAAATAGATTAAAAACGGTGTGAGGAAAGTGTAATGTGTTGTCTATCAGTCGTATATAAAAGTGTCAAATGCTTGGCGTATTTGCCGCAAGATACATCGTTGTTCGCAAATACGCCAGCTATGAAGAGATTCGATGTCAAGATAATTCATCATCATTGACGGTAATTAGGTGTTCATCTCTACCCATGCGTCATGATGATGAATTCAATGTACGCCGTGTCTTTTCAAACAGGCTTTGATGAAAGTTTACCTACATTCGGGATGGCATAGCATGATGACATGACCTACGAAAGTAAACGGTGGCTTGTGTTTATTTAACCAACACTTTTTGTCCATTGACAATCACAACACCACTTGGCACGTTAAATCGCATGATTCCTGCATTCATTGGCTGAGTGATTATCCTTTTTCCAGCAAGATCACAAACATTGACAACGGCTTTTTCAGTACTCACAACTACCAGTTGACCCTTGGCATCACTGTAAGCATTAGTCTTCAAGCCTGCTGTAAGATTATGAATAGAGGTGGGGGTTATTTCCTTAATGTATTTAAAATGATTCCAGCCGAAGGTTAGTTTATAGGCGTCTACAGTTCCTTGAGGAACATATAAAACCCTTTCACCATAGTCATTGTCATCAAATAAGGTGTATACTTCTTCTCCGTCAAGGTATCCTTTTTTGATTTCAGGAGGTGTTTGACTTAAAGAATAAACGGTAGTAAGTTGGGGATTCCCTTCAAATGCATATCCCCCGATAAGAGTTACATTCTCTGGTATGGTTACTTTGGTAAATTTTAAATTTTTGTCAAAGCAATAATTGCCGATGGTTTTCAGGCTTTTAGGGAATTCCACTTCTTGCAATTCATAGCAGTTTCGGAAGCACCAGTGACCGATTTTCTTCACAGAATTGCCTAAAACCACCTTTTTCAAATTGGTGGAAGAGTCAAAGGCGTAATCACTGATGTTCACGATGCTGTTAGGCAATGTTACTGATACCAAATGGTCCAGCTCGGAGAAAGCGCTGGATCCGATTTCCTTCACAGGTAAACCTTTGACAGTTTCTGGAATCACAATGTCTCCTGCGTAGGGAGCTTTAATAACAATTAAATACGTGCCTTTTTTGGAATATTTGTACTTGATACCATCAACAATCACTGTTTTGGCAATTCCAGCTATTGTCCCCAGGATGAGGAAGCACGAAATTAAAAATAATTTTGAATGGGAAAGTAATTGTTTGCTCATAAGAATGGGTTTAAGATATGAATAAAAAGTGAAATCTTCTATTTGCCGATAATTTCGTATTATAAACGCAAAGATAGTTAAAGTTTATCAAACGCGCAAGCATAAACGGAAGATGTTTGTTGTTTTTCTTGAGCGTTAGGAAGATGTCGAGTCAACCAGTAGCTTGTAAACGGCAAAAAAGACTTAATTTATTTGTCGTTCCCACCGCTTTATATTATCTTTGCATAAGATAGGCTTCGCCTTAACAAAGTGAGTAAACTTCCTTTGTCTTCGGCTTGCATTATCATTGCATAAGATAGAGAGCGAAACGAAAACAAAGACAGTCAATGGGCTTCACTGCGTGGTTGGCTGTGTGGTTGGCTATCTGATGTATCAAAAATGTTGCATGCTTATCGGCTCAACGGTCGAGCGTTGCAACTATCTCGGCCCATAAAACGTCTTAATGGAATGAAAAAAATATTTGGAAACCCTTTTTTAATCGCTTTGATGCTCATCGCCTTCTTTGTGAGCAGCTGTGGCAACAGGGCTAAAAAAGATTTAAACCACCTGCTCATGGAGCTGGCGGGAACGGATCACACCATCGATCACGATGACTGGATGACCCTTGAAAACTATTTGGATGGACAGAAAGCAAACTTCCCAGAGTTCTATGATGGGGGAAAACTTGACGCAGAAGAGGTGCGCGAATACATCGAAGAATTCTTCAGTCATCGCCGTGATGCCAAGAAAATCGACTTCTCGGGCATGGAGGTTGAGCCGCTCAAAGTGAATTTTTACCTTGAGCGTTCAGGTTCGATGATTGCCTACGACTCGCCAGCCGGTGACGGTTCGTTCAAGGCAGCCATTGTTCAGATGCTGAACAACTTGCCGGGAAACAATGCGGATCATAAGATTTATGTGGTAAACAGTTCGATAAACGCCTATCCTAAGGGGTTCGACCAGTTTGTGAAAGACAGCAACATCTTCGAGGCTACCAAAGGAATTGGTGATCCAAGCTTTACTGATTTCGGAGCCATCTTTGACAAAATCCTGAACAATACTAAGGATGATGAGTTGAGTATCTTGGTGACCGACATGATTTATTCTACCAAGGACATGTCGGGTGTCAATCCGCAAAAGGTGTTTGCCGAAGCGCAAGGCATGACCAACTCGGTTTTCAAGAGTGAGGTGAAGAAGAAGTCGATGCTCATCGTGAAGATGATGGGTTCGTACAATGGTCTGTATTATCCGTACAATTCACCCAGCAAAGGGGTGGCTTACAATGGCAAGCGACCCTATTACATCGTGATAGTGGGCAACAATGAGAACATTGCCCGACTGACACAAGACGAGAATTATGAGGCATTTGCCCACCTGTCACAGCTGCGGGGCTATGAGAACATGTATCTCTTCGAGACAGATGATGTGTACGAACCTTATTATTCTTTGCTGTTGAGTCATCCCCAGATACGCGGACGGTTCCAGCCTGAACGCGGACAGGGTACGCAGGTGACGAAGTTGGAAGGCCTTAAGCAGGATCGAAACAGTGGAGATATCAGACTGGTATTGGCGGTAGACCTGAGCAAGATGCTCATTGCGGACGAATATCTCACGGATGTGAACAACTATGTGGTTGACGCTGACGATGCAGTTACCATCAAAGAGATTCGCCCTATCACCAAGTCGGACGTCACGCCGGCTGAAAGAAAATACATCCAATCGGCCACCCATCTGTTCGTGTTGTCTGCGAATGAGCTGAAACACGATCAGGAAGTTGAAATCAAGTTGCTCAACAGGCTGCCTCAATGGATTGAGGCTTCGTCGAATGACAACGACACCAAGGTGGACGGCAGCACTACCTTCGGGTTGAAATATCTGCTGCAAGGCATCTACAACAGCTACCGGAAGAATTCGGATGGAGAGCCTTATTATTTTGAAATGGAATTGAAATTTAGCAAGTAGCATGCCTCGCACGAGTGCTAACCGGCTTGGTTGCAGCCTTTGTGCGGCATGACGATAGAACCACGTTATGAAAAAAAATACGATATTGTTGCTGGCAGGCGTCGTGATTACCCTGCTGTTCATCATTTTTGCCACATCTTTGTTTGAGTCACTGTTCTATGAAAGAGAGTTCTCTAATGAGATGTATTCGGCCAACCTTTATTTCATTGTAGCCATTGTGACAGCCCTGATAGCCTGGGCATTTGCCGGTATTTACTATTATGTCATCAACTCGGTGAGCTTCTCCCGGTGGTACCATTGGCTCATCGTGCTGATCGCTGCCATGATTGTGGCACCTGTCATCAACTACACCTATCCCAGTGGTGTCTTTTCGGCCGATGGACTCGACTTCAGCGCGCAGCTCTTCAGCTTCTGTTTGGTTGACGTTGCGGTGACGGCCGTGCTGTTTGTCATTGCCAGTTTCTCCATTCGTTGGTGGTCATCCAACTGCCGACACACGCCAATCCCAGAGTAGGGTGGTGAACATTGCATTATCAAGAATCATCAGAACATTACCATAGTGAGACTATTTTTATTTTTAGTGGGCGGAACAGGTTCGCGTGTCATGCGGCCACTCATCATGCAGTTTGCTGCTGGCATTCATCCTTTGGACGAAGCGGGACAGCCCATGCCGCTCGAAGTGGTGCCTATCATCGTGGATCCCCACAAGGCCAACGAAGACCTGAAGCGCACCAGCAACCTGTTGCGGTGGTATAAGCAGATACGACAGGCACTGTACGGCGACCGCGTGGACGTGACCAAAGGATTCTTTTCGGTCAAGATATCTACCCTGAGTGACATCTTGCCCAATGGCAGTAACCTGAGTGATACGTTCCTCTTCAACATGGGTTCCATCGCATCGAAGAAGTTCAGCGATTTCATCTCTTATTCCACGTTGGATACGGGCAATCAAGCCTTGTGCTCAATGATGTTTTCCAAGGATCAACTTGATACCAAGATGGACATCGGTTTTGTGGGATCACCCAACATAGGGTCGGTTGCATTGAACCAGTTTAAGGATTCGGAAGAGTTCAAGCAGTTCTCCAACGTGTTTCAAAAGAACGACCGCATCTTTGTCGTCAGCAGTATATTTGGCGGAACGGGTGCTGCCGGTTATCCCATTATTGTGAAGAACATTCGCAATGCCGGCAACAACATTCAAATCAACAACCGTGGCGATTTGCGCGATGCCAGGATTGGTGCGCTCACCGTGTTGCCTTATTTCAACATCCAACAGGATGAGAACAGTCCGATTTCGCGGGCCGATTTCATTTCAAAAACCAAGTCGGCCTTGTTCTATTATCATGACAACCTTACGGGAATCCGGCAGAATGGGGTAGACTTGCCCATGTCGAAAGTAAACGCTTGCTATTATCTGGGCGACGAAATACCCAGTAATCCTTACTTCAATGACCCAGGTGGCAACGGACAGCGCAATGACGCACATGTCGTGGAATATGTGGGTGCGCTGGCAGTTCTTGATTTTCTTCAGATTCCAGATGACCAGTTGATCACGGATAACGGCAATGCCGTGAACCCCATCTATAAAGAATATGGGTTGGCCAACGACATGATGACCCTGTCACTGAAAGACTTTGGTACGTCAACGCGCCTGCATGTGAACAAACAACTGGCGAAGTTTCACTTGGCATACCTATACATCACCAATCAATTGAAGAGCGACGTGGGACGCGGTTACACCGAGGACAAACCGGAAATATCCAGCGGTTTCCTCTCCACGAGTTTCTTCCACACGCTGACAAGCGATTTTTATGTGGCTTATCTTACTTGGTTGAAGGAACTAAAACTCAATCAGCGCAGTTTTGAACCCTTCCATCTGACAACCGACAAGCTATCTGATGCGTTGAACGGCATTGCGCCCAAGAGCGGCTTGTTTAAGTCAACCATCGATTATAAGTCTTTGCTTTCTTCCCTCAACAAAATGAGTCAGCAGGCTGTCAAGACGCAGAAATACGGCACAGACCGTGTGGCTTACAAGTTGATGAACCTGCTGGATGAGACGCTGGACAAGCTGGTTGAAGAGAAATACAACTCGGTGGTTTAGCATCGTTGAACGTAAATACAAAGTGAATTCATGTCAAAGATATTATCCTATAATAAGAAAACATCCGGCGAAGATTGGATTCCGCTGAGCAGTCAGTATAATGCTGACGAGATAGAGATGATCGCCGATCCCAATGCAGGGTTGTCACAACAGCCTCGTACGGCCATTCCTTCTCCGTTCGCGCAGATGGATTTGGTGAAGAACGCTTTCAAACGACTGTCCATGAATGCACGTCTGCAAGGCGAAGCGATGGACGAGAAGCTGGTTTCCAATGCGTTGGATATCGCCCAATTGTTCTTCAATTACTCTGAATTGCGCAATCAATTGCAGATTGTGGAATGGAACCGAGCCACCGAGTTGGAGAAGTTGAAAGACTCACCACAGCATCGTTTGTTGGGCGAAACCATCGAGATGTTCTTGCATCAAGACCAAGAGGCCTTCAACTTCGACCAGTTGGATCGCTTGTATTTCTTGGTTTATGGCAACCAGGTCATTGGTTCAACCTCGCCAATCACGCTCTTTATGGCTTCACCCAATGCGCAAGAAGGGCTCTGCGACATCCCCGTTGAGCAGAATGTGCAGCTCTTTAGCCTGTGGCGCCCGCTGTATATGCGCAGCGAACGCTTCGTCAAGTACATCTATGCCTTGTTTACGGCTTATCCAGAGCTGAAGCGTCGTTGCGGTGAGGTGAATAGTTACCTTATCGCCAATCTGCCTTTGTTGCCCGCTGCGCTGCAGAATGACATCCTGAAAGAGATAGGCAACCCTGCCGCCATGGACCTGGCTAATGCCGACCGGGCACGCGCTTTCCTCGAAACCAACTTCATGCAGATGGAAGAAGGCGTGCAAGCGTTGGGCGTTCCATTCTACGGTGCCCGCCCTGAAGACGTTCAGGCGGCCATTGCTGCCAGTGACTTCAGAATGAAACCCTCACGACCTGTGGATGGCATCGTGCCGCTAGTGTTGCAGAATCATCTCAGTGCGACACAGACAGACACCTTCACTTACATCACAGGAACATGGGATGACAACACCGTGATCAAACCAGAAGATTATGCTGTAGAGCCGGAAAAGCGCATCTTACCAGCCACCACGCATCAGTATCCGTGGCTGACTGACGATGATTTTTTCCAACCTGCGTTGATCAAACTCGATTATACTCTCGACCGTGATTGCTTCTTTGACGGCAATCTCACCAGTGCAACGCGCGATGCCGATGACCACAATTTCATCTTACCCTTGAAACCTCTTTACTTCAAGTATTTCAACGTCAGCGACTTGTGGGGCACCATCAATGGCAGACCGCGTTTTGAAATGACGCATGGCATGAGGGGAAATGTCGAAACATTGACCGCCACGCTGCGTATTCCCGTGCAGAAAGAGCGCCATTACATCACGCTGCAGCGCACCTATGTGGCGAGTAGAAACGTCGATTTGGCTTATGATAGGACAAACGACCATGGCTATTTCGTCACCGTTCCGTTCGCATTGAGCATTTTTCCGTTCATGCGAACGCCGGGATTGAAACAATATAACGTGCAGTTGGTTGACCGTGCGCTGGGCATGTTGGAGAACTTCCGCATCGATTTGTCATTCTATCACGATGGCTATCGCAATGGGATGAGCCCTGATGACGTGGTCGTGCGCGACCGTTCCCTAAAGGCCGAGAAGCGAGTTGGTTCCAAATATTATCGCTTGCAGGATGATTTCGACTACCTCAACGTCACCCTTACCGACGATCATGGCAACCTGGCGGCCGAAGGAGTGCTGTGTCCTCGATGGCCGGCTCACGTCCAAGGCAACGAGGCCTTTACGTTCTCAGTCGATTTTGGTACGACCAACACGCATGTAGAGTCGATGAAAAACGGCGACATGCCCGAGCCTTTGGGTGTCAGTGCTTCTGCACGCGAACGGTTGTTGGCCACCTCGTATAACGGAGAGAGCATTCTGTACGACGTGATTATGAAGCAGGAGTTCCTGCCTAAGGTCATCGGTGAGAACTATGGATTCCCACAACGCACCGTCTTGTCCGAGTGTGAACGCCTTGATGCCATCAATGTCGACCGAATCGTGGCATTGGGCGACGCCAACATTCCCTTTATCTATGAGATGGAGTCTATTGGCTATGGTAACCGAATTGTGCCCAACCTGAAATGGTCTACCGAGGTGGCGAATAGCAAGCGGGTGCGCGCTTACCTGATGGAGTTGGCCTTATTGATGCGCACCAAGGTGTTCTTAGAGAACGGCGACATGGCTAAGACGCGCCTGGTTTGGTTCTATCCGCTTTCCATGAAGGTGGGCAACGTGCGCAAATTGGGCGAGATGTGGGCCAAGACCTTCAGTGAAGTTTTTGGCATCCCCGTGACAGAGGACAATCTGATACAGATGCCCGAGAGCGTGGCTCCATATTATTTCTACAAAAGTTCAAGTCAGTTCAAGGGCGCAGCCAGCACCGTTGCCAGCATTGATATCGGTGGTGGATCCAGTGATGTGGTGGTCTATGCGAGCAATGCACAGCAACCCACCATCCTCACGTCGTTCAGGTTTGCCGCCAACGTACTCTTCGGAGACGGCTTCTCCGACGTTCCTCATGGCGATACCAACCCCATGCTCGTGAAATATGTCGATTATTTCAAACGCTTGTTTGATGCCGACGATGACAAATATGGCGAGTTGAACGGCATCTTGGACGACATCACTGCCAAGCGTAAGTCTGAAGATATTAACGCTTTCTTGTTCTCGGTGATTAATAATAAGGTGGTTGGCGACAACGATGTCTTCTCTTACAACATGCGACTTAACGAAGACGGACAGCGCAAAATCATCTTCATTTACTTCTTCGTGACGCTCATTTACTATGTGGCCAAGATGATGAAGCACCGCAATCTCGACATGCCTCGCAGCATCATGTTCTCTGGTACGGGTTCGAAGGTGCTGGACATCGTTGGCACGCAGCGCGACCTGGACCTCATTGCACAGACGGTTATTGAGCGAGTGTACGGCCAACGGTACGATGAGGATGGCTTCAACATCGTCATGGAGAAGAAAGAACCGAAACAAATTACCTGCCGGGGTGCCTTGATGCAAGTGGCTGACAGTACAGGTTGCGAACATGTTCACCAATTGAACCGACTGTTGGACAGCTTTGACAGCTCCGTGAAGTACAACTATACCATGCTCAGTCAGGAAACGCTGCGCTACGAAGACATGGACAACGAGGAGGTTTGCGCCGCCATTGTTGAGCAGGTGCGCCAGTTCAATGACTTCTTCTGCCAGCTCTGCGAAGACATTCATGTGGTAGATAGGTTGTTGGTTGACAACCATAGTCTGCAACTGTTTAAGCAATTGGTTAACAAAGACTTGATGCATCACTTGGTGAATGGCTGGAACTTCGTTAACAAGAATCAAGACGATAAGAACGGCAGTGACCCCATTGAGGACACTTTGTTCTTCTATCCGATTATTGGCAGCATTCGGGATAATTTGATTGAGAACCTATAAAAACGTGGGAAGGTAAAGACTTATGTTTGAAGGACAGATTGAACGGCAGATACAACAGCAGCTCGAACCCTATGAGGAGCGCATCGCAAAGTTGGAGAAGCACCTTGTTGTGCTGCGAGATCAGGTAAAACAACTGACCGCTGCGCTGCAACAAATGCAGGAACAACAGGAGCAAAAGTCCACGACGAAGCGTGACACCGCTGATTCGTTGGAGTCGCAGACGAGCGTAGAGCTTCAGCGCGAACAGCCTCGCAGGACGGACACATCTTCGTCCTCAAACAGTCGTGTCTGTTATTTACCGGCGCCAAGCAGCGACGGCTGTTTCAACAGCGCATCGCCTACCGAGCAGATTGGCAAAAGCATCTACCAGCTCACAACCACAGACGGTGTGAACGGCACGTTCATCATGTTGAACAGTCCGGATGCCATTGCCACGGCCATGATCAGCGTTTCGCAGTTTGTCAAGCCGGTGTGCAAGGTTGTTGGCAACGCCAGTGTCTATCCTCGAACCATCGAAACGGTTGACGAAGGGTCGGCTGTGTTCGAGAATGGAATATGGCGTGTGGTGAACAAGGCAGTGGTGAAATTTGATTAGTGATTGACTCGCTTTTTCAAACTCTTTGCTATTGGACACCAAACTCATTGCTATTGGATGCCAAACTCATTGCTATTGGATGCCAAACTCATTGCTATTGGACGCCAAACTCATAGCTATTGGATGCCAATTCAACAGCAATTGTTTACTCCTTGATGCACAATTAGTTAGAAAACTCTTTTTGAAAGTAAACCCATTGATATGCAAGTAAAATGTCCCAAGTGTAGATTTCGTTATGACATCACAGCCCCAAGCGGTATGTCAGAGATAGCCTGTGTGTGTCCCAGATGCGGACAGCCCTTTACTTATCTCATGGAAGACGCTGCCGATGAGCAGGCTGAACCTTTGACATCCGATCAAGATGCTGCTGAAGAGGGTGCGGTAAGCGATGTTCCCGCTGCGCAGACGGACACGCCAACCGACACTTCTGCGGTAGGGGCAACGCGCACTACAACAAAAAGACCTGCCGGTAGTTCCGAAAATCTGAGTTGGCAGCGAATGAATACACCTCGTGACAATGCTGTAAGAAAGAATCATTCGCCCATGACAGGCATTGCCAACGAACAGAATCAAAAGCGTGGTGGTTTCTTCCGTTCATGTTTCTTTCTGTTCTTTGTCATTCTTTTGGTACTGGTCTTGACTGTCAGAAGTTGTTGGAAATCAGCTCGCACCGATCGGTTGGACAGCTCTTCCTTGGCCGATGATAATACCGAATATCGCCTTGATCAGGAGCATGACGTGCCATCTTCACATGCAGAGGTTGACCCATTCGAAGAGGTTCATCCTGGAAAAGCCCCCAGCTGGATTCAAGGAACATGGACATACGGAACAGATTATGGGGTCATCAAGTTGACCATCAACGATAAGAAAATCACGGAGAGCATTGGCGATGAAACCGTCAGTGGAACGTTTTATTATGAAAACCGACGGTTGGTTTGCGACTTTGGCGATCCCAATAACATCACAGTTTACCGACTTGACACCGAACGTCAGCAGATTGATGCCGGCAACGGCATGCTTATGGAGAAACAACCGTAGGTGGTTGCCGTTGCATCGCAGTACAACTTTATCGCATCTGTTCCATCTCAAGAGGGGAGAGTGCTGATTTTATGGATTTGATTTCTTATGTGACATAGCTGGAACATGTAGCTTCTTGAATGATTGAGTGGGTTTTATGAACACGCCACTTGATGATTACCTATGTGGGAGTTGCCATGTGCGTGCGTGACATCCAAATAAAACAACCACTCATAGTTTTGCCTTTTTTTAGTTGTCGACGTTAGTTGGATTCATCCATCCTAACTGTCGATATTTGCAAAACCACGAATGGTTGTTGGTTTATGTGAGATTTGTGCGGTTTGAATCAGGTGTTTGTTTCAATTTTGTGAACAAGCCATGTCTGATTCACTTCACACTATCTATTTTATTTTCTTTACCTTTTAGAGTGATACGCACACCTCAACTCTGCGCGCATACGTGTTCATTTCAGAATGTTTGTCAATGCCGTGCGAGAGTGCAGACACTTGATTGGCGTGAACACCCTTCCTCAATAAGTAGGTTCTTACGCTGTTCATCCTGCGCTTGGCAAGGTCACGATTGAACGCTTTCGGACCATCTTGACTGGAAAAACCTGTCAGTTCGGCTTTCAACTTGCGGTTGCTTTTCAGTGTGTTTGCCAAGTCATCGAGCGTGTGCTTCGCCTCTTTTGACAATGCATCCGACGATATTTCAAAGAATACCTGTCTGATATTGGTGTCAAACGGTGCAACCTTCGCTGGCTGTGCCGGCTGAACCAGTTCATGATTCTGAGCACTCTCTGTAGCAGTCTCCTCAAGAGGAGCAGCCATAATCACTGAGTCTTTTTGAACACGGAAGTTGTTGAGCTGCCGTGCCATGGAGTCTATCTGTTGCTTAACGGCAGGATCTTGAACAGTAGAGCTCAAAGTTTCAATTTGCTTTTGCAATTGATTGATCTGTTCTTGCAATTGCTCAGTTTGTGTTGAGTTCTCCGATTCTGCGTTCTCCGGCATCAGATTTTGTACCGGTGGATATGGCGGATAGATGGGTTGTGTGCCATTCTGTGGCGCATACATTGGAATGTACTCCACTCTTCTGGCTGACGAGTTGTATACAGGAACCGTCTGTCCCGGCTGAGATGGGCGGTAGTTGTATCCTCTCCGCTGTGGCCTGGCATTTCTGGTAGGTCTGTATTGTTTTCTCATTTCGCTGGCAGCCACGCCTCTTAGCACCTCCATCAGTTCGTTTCTGTCAACTACAATGGTGTCATCCGCTGCAGGTGCCGCACCCAAGATGGGCGCTGCACCTGTGTAGGAGATAGGTAGTGTTAGAAAGGCAAGTGTTGCCAGACCGTACTTTTTCAACATATTTTTTAGATTAGAATGTGAACGAATAGCCTAAAGCAATCTGGTTCTGCTTGGTAAGGCTGCGTGCGGAGTAGTCTAAGAATACTTTTCCGTTGAGCATATCTACGCTGACACCAAGGATGATGTTAGAGCCAAAGTGGGTGTCATCGCCATGGAATACGCCAAGGCCAAGGCCTGCATAAGGTACAAACTTACCTAGTGCGTCGGTCTTGAAGTTGTAGATAACATTTCCAGAGATACCCATTCCGCTGTCGTTAGCCATTGCTGCGTACAGCTCTGGTACGAAGTCGAGGTTGGTGGAACCAATCTGCATGTATCCACGAACGCCGAAGTTCCATGCAGTCAGGTCGCCGAATCCCACACCTGTGATGATACCAAGGCGGTTCAGCTTCAGACGTTTGCCTGTTGTAGGATGGTAACCAGCAGTCTCATCATCTACAGTTCCTGGAACATATTGGTTGCCCATGGCACCATTACCTTCGTAAACAACTGTTGTTTCGCCTGCATTGCGTTGGCTGATAACCTTGTTCAGCTTCTCATTCATGATGCGGAGCTCTTTTCTCAACTGCTCAGTTTCAGCATTGTTCTGAGCTGGTTGCATTCTTTGCATCGGTACAACGGTACGAGTTGGCTGTTGTGGCACTTCGTAGTTGTAGTTGTTGTAGTTATAGTCGTAGTCATAGCCATCATCATAGCTGCGTGCACTCTGGCGAGCTTCTCTTGTGATACGGCTCACCAAATCGTTGAGTTGACTGCGAGTCATCTTTACCTTGCTACTACTGTTCTCACCCAGTTCGTTCACCAACTTGCGCTTCATGGCCATCTCGTCGTTCTCTATCGTTTCGAGTTCTTGCTGATGACGATCCTTCAATCGTGCAATCTCAGCTACGCGAATGGTGTCGTTTGCCTTGAGAGCCTTGTCTAAATCTTTGTCCAGCTTGTCGATGCGTGCCTCGTATTCAGCTTTGAGCTTGTTAACTCGCTCATCGTATTTTGCGATTTGATCATCGTAATCGGCAATCTTCTCGTCATAACTTGCGATTTGATCGTCGTAATCAGAAATCCGTTCGTCGTATTTTGATCTCAGCTCGTTGAGTCTTTCGTTGGAGGCTTCACGTTCGTCATCCAATCGGCGATTGAGATCCCTCTTGTATTTCCTTTCACCGTCTGCAGCCAGACCCAGGTTGAATCTTAAGCCTGCATTGTACATCACACTGGTGTTGATGTGGTCAGGATTCTGGATATCTTCTTCTTCAATACCCTTTTGTGCGGTGAATACTGCGTTTGCCGAACCGAAGAGTGCGACATATCTCGACAAAGGAATCTCAACACCGGCACCTCCGAATACGAAAGCTGTGCTCTCAGCATCGACGTTTCCATGCTTGTCAGCATATTTATCGCCTATGTCCATGTAACCTCCACCGAGTTGCAGGTAAGGATTGATGCCTCTTGGGAAGTTCAGACGGGTGATGATGTTACCACCATACAGAGCCAGATTCTTGTTGAACGATAGTGAAAGCTTGTCGGCATCTTTGGTTGCCTGGTAGTAGAATCCGCGTATACCTACAAGTGATGAGAAGTCAAACCCAGCGCTTCCACCGGCTAGATAGGTATCGGTCACGGCCATGTCCTTGTCAAAATCCATATAGGCCATGGCAGGTTCTACCACAAACTTCATACCTTTGAAACCGCTGGAGAACAGCTTGCGGTATTCGCGACTGACAGCATTGTCGCTATTTTCAGCCCTGCCACCCAGATAGAAGTCGAGTGTGGCGGCTGCTCCCCAATTGTATAGATGATTGCCACCATCCTCCTTGTTGTATTCCGGTCTCATCAGGTAGCTGCCCTTGCTGGCATTGAACATGGTGTTCTTAGCTTCGAGTGAGAGTACGGCGCGGCTGCTCAAATTAATCTTGGCGCCCACACCGAGTGATACAAAGAGTTGTTCGTCTTTCAACGGAACCTCCGTGATCTCAGCATCTCCGGTGAAGCTGTTGTACTTCATTTGCTGTACACCGGCACCAGCTGTGAGGAAAGGAGCGAAGTAACTGTTCTTTCCTAAGTTAAGTCTCATCTCACCACCATATTTGGTCAGATCCATTTTGGTGTCTCTTATGTGACTGGCCCATCCCTCATCTGTAAGCCAGTTCTGGCCGCGTACTTTTGCGTTCACATTGTCACCGCGCAAGTAGAATGCGTGCAGTTCGAAGAGTGGACCAAAGCCGAATCCCAACTTTCCACCGTACAGTGGCATGTTGTCTATGGAAAGATCTTTGTCCCACCAGATGTACTCTGCGGCAGGTGATGCGATGAACGACACGTCATGTACCTGTGCCGTCGACTTTAAACTTCCCAGCAGCATTAAGCCGACCATGGAAAGTGTTCTCGTCATGTTTTTTTTCATTGCTGAATCGTTTATTATGTTAATAAAAAGAATTTACGTAAGAATGTGCTTCGCTCTCTGGTCATGCTCGTCTTGATGTTGTTTAACGTTTAGCTTCTGACTCAGTAAAACTTAGAAACTTTTAAGAATCTTATAAATTCTTTACAAAGATAATAATTTTTTTTAAAGGATAGAAATATTTTTCTGTATTATTTACAATAAATTTGATATTCTTCATTAATTGCATTTAATAAATGGTGTAGGAGCGCAAATTAACCTATTTCAATCCAAGAGTGAGTGCTTTCGACTTGTGTGGCGTAACGACGGATGACATAGGTGCTATGATGAAGGAACGCTAATCCCTGAATTGTCTGATATTTTGATTGATTTTGGCCCCTAAAATGGCACTTCAAAACTTTTAATCTGGAAAAAAACGATAGGCTCGCAGGGAGCAAATTTGAGATAAAGATGACGTAAAAAGCAAATTTTTTCCTCAAAGCGATGCTTTTACGCGCTTAGATGCATCACTTTTGGGGGCAATGCATAAGAGATTGATAGGCAAAAGCATGTAAATTAGCAGCTAAAAGCATAGCTATTGGCCAGATAAGTTCGAGAAACAGACGCATAACAGCATGTGTAATGAGGTAATGGGTTGTGTGACAATGGTATACGAAAATCATGCATGCTTGGCGTATTTGCAGCCAGCAGCGTTGCTGTTTGGAAATACGCCAAATATGAAGCAATGTGTTGTCAAGAAAAATCGCAGTCTTTGGCCAGCTTGGGCATAATGTTCGAGCGAGCTGTTTTATTATTTTCCCTTTCCTTGCAGACTGATCCAGCGACTCGTCGATATCGTATCCTACAAAAACCTTGTTGTTTGAGTGCGTCTAACAGGTTTTTAGACATGGCTTCGTTGTCCTTTTTGGTGTATCGTATGTCTGTGAAAACTTGTGCCAAGGTTTCTTTGTCGTTCACTTGGCAGAACTGAATATTCTCGGGCAGACTTTCTTTTTCGTGGTAAATTTGGTCTATTTGCTCTGGCGTGTAATCGTGGTAAGTTTCGTCATGTATGATGGCCGAGAGAGGAAGGCGGTCTGTAAGCTCGGGTGTTTCGTCGGGCCATCCCAAGGTGATGGTGGCTACGGGCATCACCAGTCGAGGCAGTTGTAGCGTGTTGATGATGCTTTTGGGGTTGTACAGCGTGGTGCCGAGGAAGCACAAACCCAACCCAGCTTCTTCGGCGAGGTTGCAAAAGGTTTGACAATATAATAAGGTGTCAGTGGCAGCGTTGATGAAACTCAAGAAATTGTCATAGCCAGGTTGCGCTTTTCTGCACGCCGCCCATGAGCTGGTTCGCCTAAAATCGGCACAAAAGGTCAGTACTACAGGCGCTTGCGTCACCATGGGTTGGTGGAAATGTGCTGGTGCCAGTTTTCTTTTTTGTTCATCGCTGTGCGTGATAACGACCGAGTAAAGTTGCAAATTTCCCATGGTCTGCGTGCGTTCAGATTGGCTCAATAGCTTGTTTATCAACTCGTTGTCTACCTCCTTGCATTGGTATTTGCGAATACTCCTGCGCGTTGTGATTGTTTTCATCTTGGAAATTTATTGTTTGACAAAGATATAAATATTTTCAAAAAGAAACATTTTATGCAACAAGTTTTTCAAATAAATAACCCAAAAATATTTTTCTTATATCGAAAATAAGTTGTAGATTTGCAAAACAATCATCATTCACTGATAATTGTGCAAATAATACTGAATATAAAATCGTAACCATATAACATTTTTTTAGACTAAAAAATGGAACAATCAAAAAGCTACGCTTTCGAAGAAGCTTACGAGGAGGCGTTGAAATACTTTGCGGGTGACGAGTTGGCCGCACGAGTATGGGTGAATAAATATTCCATGAAAGACAGTTTCGGGAATATCTACGAAAAGTCACCAGAGGACATGCATTGGCGCATCGCCAATGAAATAGCGCGCATTGAGAAAAAGTACAAGAACCCGATGAGTGCGCGCGAAATCTTCGACCTGTTGGATCATTTCAAATATATCATCCCTGCAGGCAGTCCGATGACTGGCATCGGCAACAACTACCAGGTGGCCAGTTTGAGCAACTGCTTTGTGATTGGGCTGGATGGAGATGCCGACTCATACGGCGCCATCATGCGCATTGACGAAGAGCAGGTGCAGCTGATGAAGCGTAGGGGAGGCGTTGGACACGACCTGAGCCACATCCGGCCAAAGGGTTCACCAGTTAACAACTCGGCACTCACCAGCACTGGCTTGGTGCCTTTCATGGAGCGTTACAGCAATTCCACCCGCGAGGTAGCACAGGATGGCCGTCGTGGCGCGCTGATGTTGAGTGTGAGCATCAAGCATCCCGACAGCGAAGCGTTCATTGACGCTAAGATGACCGAGGGAAAGGTCACCGGAGCCAACGTATCGGTCAAGATAGACGATGCTTTCATGGAGGCCGCTACCAATGACAAACCTTATGTGCAGCAGTTCCCAGTGGATGGTGATGAGCCGCTTGTGAAACGGGAAATCTCCGCCAAGGCTCTGTGGGAGAAGATTGTTCACAATGCTTGGAAGAGTGCAGAACCTGGCGTACTGTTCTGGGATACCATCACTCGTGAAAGCATCCCCGACTGTTATGCCGACCTGGGTTTCCGCACCGTGAGCACCAATCCATGTGGCGAAATACCTTTGTGTCCTTATGATTCGTGCCGCTTGTTGAGCATCAACCTTTATTCTTACGTGGTTCATCCATTTACCAAGGATGCCTATTTTGATATGGACAAATTCAGAAAGCATGTTCAAATAGCACAGCGCATCATGGATGACATCGTGGATTTGGAGCTGGAGAAGATTGATCGTATCATGCAGAAGATACAACAAGATCCGCAGAGTGATGAGGTCAAGGGATCAGAATATCACCTTTGGGAGAAAATCAAGCACAAGAGCAGCCAGGGACGCCGTACAGGTGTCGGCATTACGGCCGAGGGTGACATGATTGCAGCCATGGGCTTGCGCTATGGAACGCCAGAAGCAACCGAGTTTTCTGTCAACGTTCACAAGAATTTGGCGTTGAGTGCCTACCGCTCTTCAGTAACCATGGCGCAAGAACGCGGTGCTTTCGCCGTGTTTGATGCCAGTCGCGAGAAGAATAATCCTTTCTTGCTTCGCATCAAGGAGGCTGACGAACAGTTGTATGCCGACCTGCAGAAGTATGGCCGTCGCAACATTGCTTGTCTGACAATAGCGCCTACAGGAACCACTTCACTGATGACACAAACCACCAGTGGCATCGAACCCGTGTTCATGCCGGTGTATAAGCGTCGCCGAAAGGTAAACCCAGGTGATGCCGACGTGCATGTAGACTTTGTGGACGAAGTAGGTGATAGCTTTGAAGAATACATCGTGTACCACAAGAAATTCCTGGAGTGGATGAACGTTAACGGCATCGATTCTACTAAGAAATATACCCAAGAAGAGATTGATAAATTGGTGGCGCAGTCGCCTTATTACAAGGCAACGGCCAATGATGTTGACTGGTTGGAGAAGGTAAAGATGCAAGGTGCCATTCAAAAATGGGTAGACCATAGCATCAGTGTGACCGTTAACCTGCCCAACGACGTAGATGAGGCCTTGGTTAATCGCTTGTATGTAGAGGCTTGGAAGAGCGGATGCAAGGGCTGCACCATCTATCGAGACGGGTCCAGGGCAGGCGTTATGATTTCTGTTTCTAAGAGTGAGAAGAAACAGAAAGGTAAGGAACAAACCAAGGACAACAGCGTTGACCAGAACGCACTGCCTCCCTGCAAGCAGCCCGAGGTGATAGAAGTGAGACCGAAGGTGCTGGAGTGCGATGTGGTTCGCTTCCAAAACAACAAG
>CABTXD010000045.1:0-20373 GCA_902488665.1 uncultured Prevotella sp.
AAAACAAAGCTGACAAGCCTTCCATCAAATGTTATCAACAAATATCCTGGTGACGGAATGAGAGATTTTGTATTGGACAAGACTCCCAACATCTTCTACGGTATGGTAGCCGATGGTATATTCAAGACACAGGAAGAAGTTGACAGACATGCCGAACAACCAGGAAAAGCCATTGGCAGAATTAGATACAAGGATTTAGATGGTGATGGCGTCATCAACGAACTCTATGACAGAACCTATATCGGCATTGCAGATCCAGACTTCTTCGGTGGCCTGAATGTTGACCTGCGTTACCACAACTTTGACCTGAATGTGTTCTTCCAAGGCGTATTCGGTAACATGGTAGACAATGTTTGGAAACGAGAGAGCGACCTTTGGAATATCTCAGTACCTAAGGGAAAGAACCATCCTGTAAGGTTACTGGACGCATGGTCATTCGACAATCCAGACTCAGATATACCAGCCATCACCAACCAAACGGTAAACAACGAGAACAGATTTTCTACCTATTACGTTGAAAACGGGTCGTATCTCAAACTAAGGAATATAGAACTGGGATATACAATACCTCGCCATGCATTACAAAAATTATTCATCAATGAACTGAGACTTTATGCCAATGCACGGAATGTCTTTACATTGAAGAAATCTTGGGGAAATGATCGTTATACCAGCTTTGACCCAGAGATGCCTGGCTATGGCTATCTACAGCCATTTTCTCTAACATTTGGCATTAACTTAAAATTCTAATATAGCAATATGAAAAAAATAATCTTCATGATAGCAATGATACCCTGCATAATTGGACTCTGTAGTTGTACCGATTATCTGGATGTCAATCCCAAACAGGTATTGGACGACAACCTGCTAAACAAGCCCGAAGATGTCGATGGGTTTGTAACCGCTGCCTACGCCAGAATAACGGATATTCCTTCTTGGGACTCTCCTTTTGCCCCATGGTGGTCTGGCTCCATGCGCTCTGACGACTCCTACAAAGGTGGTGGCGGCACTTGGGATGGAGGAGACGGCTGGGGATACATGGAAACCTTTGTAAACCTCACTCCCAACGGGTGGCCACTCGATTATCCATGGTATGTTTCATATCAAATTATCCAGCGATGCAATACCGCTTTACAGAAGTTGGAAGGAGTTACTGCCGATGTCTTTCCTGCTGTAGACAGCCGTAGGGGTGAAATGTTATTCTTACGCTCATTTGTCTATTTCAGACTAAAAGAATTCTTCAAGTATATACCTTATATCGATGAGAGTGTGAAAGGAACCACTGCAGACTTTGAGGCCATTTCCAACAGAGACAAAGCAAAAGGAAACGATCAATACCTGTGGGAACATATCTTGACGGACTTCAAAAAAGCAGAAGAACTGCTCCCAATGACACAAGAAGACAAAGGGCGCATCACCAAAAATGCGGCTACGGCAATGGTGGCTAGAATCTTGATGTTTATGGCCTATGAGCAAGACGACAGACACCAGGTCGTTAACATCAACAAGGAACGTTTGCAAGAAGCACTCACCTATCTGAATAAATTGACAGACCAAGAAGGAGGGGCATTGGACTTGTGCAATGACTTCGGAACAAATTTTGTTTCAGAATCTGACAATTTAACCAAAGAATCTATTTGGGAAATTCAATATTCCATCAATGATGACAGTAGAACTGGAGGCAAGATTAACCGCAGCGAAGGATTGAACCATCCATGGCAATGGGGCGGATTTCAATGTTGTGATTTCCATCATGTGAGCTATACCATGGGCAATGCATTTAAGACAGGGTCTGATGGTCTGCCCATGTTTGATACCTACAACAATGACTCGTATGGTGACTACATCAAGGGAACAAACGGTGAAGATGACAAGACTAAGATAGACCGAGGCAATAAAGCCTACTTTGACAAGTATACCTTCGACCCTCGGTTTAGTCATACAATCTGTGCACCAGGGCAGCCTTGGAAATATGACCCTAACTTAATCTTTAAGAGCCAAGGTATCAGAAACGGAGCTGAATATGGCTATTTGAAATCACTGAAAGAGTTGCCAAATCCTAAATGTGAATGCTTGCTGTATGATGGCTGGCAGTTCAATTCCATGAACAAACGTATGATTAGATATGACGAGATTATCCTATGGAAAGCAGAAGTGCTGATTCAACTAGACAGATGGGATGAAGCACTCCCCCTGATTAACAAAATCAGAACACGTGCAGCCAACAGTACAAGTCATTTGAAAGATGCAAATGGAAGATACATTCTTAATTACAAATGTGAGACATATAAGCCCGGGGTGAACTGCACTTGGGACAAAGACTTTGCGTGGAAAGCTTTACAATGGGAAAACCGTCTAGAAATGGCTTGTGAAGGACGCAGATTTTTCGACTTACAGCGTTGGGGAATCTTAGAAAGTACAATGAATAAATATTTTGCCATTGAGAAGAACAGATTCTCTTGGATGCAAAATGCAAGATTCACCGCTGGTCGGGATGAATACTTCCCTATCCCTCAACCACAAATGAAATGGGCAAAAGGGAACTATGTTCAAAATCCTGGTTATTAATTTAAAAGGTAAAATTATGAAAGATAAAATAATAAAATATCTGTGTGCCTTGTTTGCAATCTTACTGATGGCAAGTTGCTATGACAGGGATATCATTGACAGTAAAGAATTTAATCACTTCATGCCACCTGTTGAAAATGTAACTCTTCAAAATGCAGAAAACAGTGTAACGCTCTCATGGATGATCCCTGCAGATATTCCAGAAGACATTGTAAGGCCAGCAAGAATTGAAATACAAGTTGTTGAAAATGGTATCTATAGACAAAAGGTCACTTTGAGCGAAACGGATCCGAGCCATGCTGACATCAAAGTTGAAGCCGGAAAGTCATACCGCTTCATCATTAAAATGACCAGTTCTATCAAAAATGAAAATAGAGTGAAAGGAGAATCAGATCAAATCTATTCAAAAGGTGTCATTGTATCGAGATAATCACCGAATATTGCCGTGTGCAGAGTTAGGTGGATAGCCTAGACGTGAGATAGGCTATCCACTATAGAGAAAAACATTTGTCCGAATCTTTTTTACTAAAATAT
Organism: uncultured Prevotella sp.; assembly: GCA_902488665.1. Taxonomy (GTDB): domain Bacteria; phylum Bacteroidota; class Bacteroidia; order Bacteroidales; family Bacteroidaceae; genus Prevotella. The sequence goes on from CABTXD010000045.1 coordinate 3,103, forward strand.
AAACGATTATACGAATATGAAAAAAATCATACACCTTACATTTGGTATCGCCCTCTTTCTAGTTTCGTGCGGAAATTCAGAATTTGACACCTTGAAATGGTCTGAGGTGAAAGTATCAACGGTAGAGCCCACCCTTATACCCTCCATCGAAACAAAAGAAGTTACCGCTACTATACAGATTGAACCAACAGACGCTATCGATTATCTGGAAATATCTAAAGTGGGTGCAGACGCATACACAGATCGAATAGAGGGGCACAAGTTGACTTCTCCTTTCCGGTATACGTACGAATTAACAGAAAATGACCCTGAACAGTTTACTCTTGCTGTAGTAGCTTATTCTAAGGATGGGAGTAGGACACATCCCCTTTTCCTAAAAATAGACAACAGGAAAGGAATGTTTATCAACAGCGTCACTCGTATCGCACGTGTGACAGGTACTCCCATGTCTGGAGAGACGTTCCCTTCACCCAACAAGACCTCTTCTAGGTGGAATGTAGGAGGGACAGACCTTGGTATTATTTGGGAAATGTCGCCTGGTAAATACGGACTTTTCTTTGGAGACACCTTCGGTGCAGATTTTAAGCCGAACCCAACCGCTCCCGGTCCGAATGGCACATCTTGGCGAAGCAACGTTCTAGCTTTCTCTGAAGATACTCAACTCGACGATGGGCTGACAATCAGTAGTATGGCAGCCGATCGAAACGGTAGAGCCCGGGAAATTGTATATGGAGGTAAAGATGGGTCCGGATTTGGTGACTGGACCTCTATTCCTACTGCTGCCATCAGGGCAAATGGTACCGACTACGTACATTACATGAATATTAAGAACTGGGCTGGTTGGATAACCAATTACTCCAGTCTCTACAAATCTAACGACAACGGGCAAACATGGCATAGGTGTAATAGCGTACGATTTTCAGGAAACAGTAACTTTGGACAAGCTGCCTATTTCAAAAAAGACGGTTATGTGTACATGGTTGGAACTCAAACAGGAAGGAATCATGCTGCTTATCTTGCCAGGTTCAAAGAAACTGACATAGAAACACAGGCTGCATATGAATATTGGAATGGTAAAACCAAACAATGGGTCCGTGGTGACGAGGGTAGTGCCACCGTATTGATTCCAGGAACCGTTGGTGAAGCTTCACTCATCTATAACGAATCATTCAAGAAATGGATCATTGCATATTTCAATGAGGCACTCTATAACATTACATTAAGATCTGCTGACAATATCACAGGTCCTTGGACAGAGCCTATCGAAATAGCTAGCGGCAGAGACTATGCTCAACTCTATGGTTCATTCTTTCACCCTCTTTCTTCAAAAGGGCGCAATCTATATTTTACCATGTCTATGTGGCTACCGTACAACACCTTCCTCATGAAGGTGGAACTGGGAGGCATGGGCAACTAGAAATATAATTTATAGGACAGGAAGGAAAATGCTAAAGATATTAAAATATCTATACTCCATCACTTTTGTGTTCATTCTGGCCATTCAAAGTGGCCCAACATATGCTATACATCCGGGGTGGGAGGAGAAAGAATACAATGGCGTATATACAGGAGAAGCACTCAATTACATCGCATTTCCCATTGGGGGAATGGGGGCAGGAATGTTTTGCCTGGATGGAACAGGCTCTATTTCACATCTATCTGTTCAAAATCATCCCGACTTTCACAACACACCTTATACCTATGCAGCCATTCACGTCAAAGGAGTGAAGCATGGGACAAAGGTGCTGGAGGGCCAAGTTCCTTTTTGGAAAGTTTTTGGACCTACACAGAGTGGTATGGGACAAGGAGATAAGACATACGGCTTGCCAAGGTTCCAACACGCATCCTTTCAAGCAAGATTTCCTTTCTCTACCATCCAATTGAAAGACAATGAAATACCTCTTGCTGTCAAGATTACAGGTTGGAGCCCTTTCATCCCAACAGATGAAGACAACTCAAGTTTACCGCTGGGACTGATAGAATATCAATTTACCAACACATCTACCAATATATTAGAAACAACCTTTTCGTATAACGCAAAAAACTTTATTGATTCCAAAGGTAACATCAAGGCAGCAAAAGGAGGTTTTAAATTAGTCCCCCGAGACATCAACGAAGATCATGGAATGGCCATCTATGTAGACGATGCGAATGCACAAGTTGACTATTGCTGGTTCAGAGGCGATTGGTTTGACGCACAGTCGATTGCATGGGACAGAGTTTCTTCTGACCACATCACGACGAACATGCCTATCGAAGGAGTATCTCCAGGTGCATCCATCTTTGTTCCCATGGTGCTTCAACCAGGAGAAACAAAAAACATCAGTCTCAACTTCTGCTGGTTCTTTCCAAATTCTAACCTGACACGAGGCGTCGCAACTGTTACTGGCGAGGCTTTTGTAAAAGGGCCTTCTCAGGGTACCGAACCCTATCAGAACGACGTGACAGGTTTTATGGGCCGACAACTGCTCAACTCTTTCCGTGGCGGCGGTGATGCTGTTGTTGGAGAACTCGTATCAGACGAATTCAAAATCAACAGACGCTTTCTAAAATTTCTGGTAGGAGGTGGAAATCAACCCGAAAAAACATCCGTCAACTTGATTATTGATGGAAAAACGGTTGAAACAGCGGCGGGTATCAACTCTGAAGCTATGTCTGAGAGGATATGGGATTTGCAGCCTTATCAAGGAAAGACGGCAAAAATCAAGGTTAGCGACTTAAGCGCCTACCCATGGGGACACATCATGGTCGATCAATTTGTCTTGACAGACAATAAGGATGAAAACCTTTCGTCACCCTCAAGTCAAGCACTCGTCTTAGAAAATTTTGAGAAACCAACTCTAGAGGGTTGGACCTTTCAAAAGCTAAACAAACCTATTGAAGACTCTGGAATAACGGATGGTATCTACACCTACCGCCCATGGTACGCCAGCAAATTCAAGGATTTACAGGCAGTTATCCATTACTGGAATCAACACAAAGCACAGCTAAGGACTTCGACCGAGATTTTCCGTGATGCCTTCTTCGATTCCACCCTACCCGCTGAGGTTCTCGAAGCTATATCGAGTAACCTGTCGATCCTCAAGTCTACCACCGTGTTGAGACAGCACGACGGACGCTTCTGGGCCTGGGAAGGATCTGAAGATGAGATAGGATCATGTCACGGCAGCTGTACACATGTATGGAATTATGCACAGGCACTGCCCCACTTGTTCCCTGCAATGGAACGAACCATGCGCGAAACCGAATTCCTGGTCAACCAGAATGCGGAGGGACACCAGAACTTCAGGACTAACATGCCTATTTCACGTCCGTCACACGACTTCCATGCTGCTGCAGACGGTCAACTGGGAGGTATCATGAAAGTATATCGTGATTGGCGCATCTCTGGCAATGATGAATGGCTCAAGAGTTTGTACCCAGCTGTAAAAGCCAGTTTAGACTATTGTATTCGGACATGGGATCCTCATGAAAAGGGAAGCCTCACTGAACCTCATCACAATACTTACGACATAGAGTTCTGGGGAGCTGACGGCATGTGCACCAGTTTTTATACAGGAGCTTTGAAGGCATTTGTACAAATGAGTGAACATCTTAACAAACAAGCAGGAAAGTACAAGAAGCTCTTGAAGAGAAGCATTTCTTGCATGGATAAAGAGCTTTTCAATGGTGAATATTATTTCCAAAAAACACAATGGACAGGGTTGGAGACTAAAAGTCCCACCGAGATTCCATCATTTGGAAGCAACTATCGCCATGCAGAAGCCCAGGAGTTGTTGAAAACTGAAGGACCTAAATATCAATATGGTACCGGTTGCCTCTCTGACGGCATCATCGGCATGTGGATGGCATCGGTATGCGGATTGCCAGAACCGCTGGACCAAACACATGTGAAAAGCCATTTGAACGCCGTATACAAATACAACCTGCGCAAAAACATGTACAACCACTATAATACTCAACGACCCTCTTATGCCATGGGGGGTGACGGAGGCTTACTGCTCTGCACATGGCCCAAGGGCGCAAAACCCACATTACCTTTCGTATACAGCAACGAAGTGTGGACGGGCATTGAATATCAGGTTGCTTCACATCTGATCATGAAAGGTGAAGTGGAAAAAGGACTCGAAATAGTCAGGCTGTGCCGCAACAGATACGATGGCAGACGTCGCAACCCATTTGATGAAATAGAATGTGGACACTGGTATGCACGCGCCATGTCGAGCTACAGCATACTTCAAGCCTTAACAGGTGTAAGGTACGATGCGGTTACTAAGACCATGTACATTAACTCACAAATTGGTGATTTCAAATCATTTATCAGTACTGATACTGGTTTTGGAACCATAGAACTGAAAAACAACCAACCCTTATTACATGTAGTTTACGGACAAATAGATGTGAAAAACTATCAGATAGAACATAACAACAACCACTAATAAAATGAACCAACCTAATCAAAAAAAAGAAAAAGTATTGGGAAAAGGGATACTCTTTCCCTATATACTACTGACCACGCTCTTTTTCGCATGGGCCATTCCTAACAACTTGACAGATACCATGCTTGCAGCTTTTAAGCGCATCATGAGTCTTTCTGATTCTAAAACTGCGTGGATTCAAGTAGTTTGTTATCTACTTGGCTATGGCTGTTGCGCACTTCCTGGCGCATTATTCATCAAGAGATTTACCTACAAGTCAGGCGTATTACTCGGACTGGGACTGTATGCATTTGGTGCACTAATGTTCTACCCTGCTAAAATTACCTCCGTTGTCAACATGGAGTTTAGCTTCTACATGTACCTACTTGCCATTTTTGTATTATTTGCTGGTCTTTCGATACTGGAAACATCTACCAACTCGTACGTCTTGGCACTTGGTCCAGAAAGTACGGCCACACGAAGGCTCAATCTTTCACAGTCGTTCAATCCCTTTGGTGCAATTACGGGCGTAGTTCTTAGTCAGATATTCATTTTGTCTCAACTGAATGGACTCACTGCCTCAGAACGTGCTCAGCTACCTGCAGAAAGTCTTCAAGCTATTCAAGATAGTGAGCTGAACGCTGTAACTATGGCATACGTTGTTCTTGGCTTCGTCATGATTGCTTTTTTCTTGGCTATTTATTTCACAAAAATGCCCCAACTATCTGAAGGCAACGGAAAGGTTGATCTTAAAGCAACCCTTAAACGGTTGTCTCACAACAAAAATTATGTGTGGGGTGTCGTTGCACAATTTTTTGATATTGGTGCCCAAATCGCTGTGTGGTCTTTCATTATTAGATATGCCATGCAGCAGCTCGATTTTGATGGTGTAATTGCGGCATTAGGTAATAATCCTTCTGCTGATATGGTTTGTCAAGCATTACGCGAATTAGAACCTATCGCTGCAGGCTTCTACAATATTTGTGAAACAGTTGGACTTGACGGATTGTTGCCACATACCGCTGAACAGGCTGCGGCTACCTATTATATTATGTCTCTCATTCTATTTGTATGTATGCGCTTTGTTTGCACATGGCTCATGCGTTATTTCAAGGCCTACAAGATACTTTTGTTCATGTCACTCACAGCGGTTGTATGCTGTTTCGGAGCTATTTTAGGAACAGGTCGTTTTGGTGTCTATTGTCTCATGGGGATATCTGGATGTCTATCACTCATGTTCCCAACTATCTATGGATATGGATTGAAAGGTCTGGGTGAAGATACCAAAATTGGAGGATCTGGCATGGTGATGTCTATCGCAGGTGCTGCCATACTAACACAGATACAGGGCATCATTTCTGATGAGACAGGAAGCATTATGACTGCCTATATTGTACCAGCTGTAGCCTTTTCCGTAATAGCTTATTATAGTTACTTTATTGCACGCAAACAAGAAATATCACAAAGATGATGGAACACAAAAAATATCAATATGTACTAGGTATCGACTTTGGTACCGACTCATGCAGGGCACTCGTGGTAGATGCCAGCAATGGAAAGGAAATAGCTGTAGGCGTAGCAGAATATCCCAGATGGAAGCAGGGATTATACTGTCAGCCTAAACTTAATCAATACAGACAGCACCCGCTCGATTATATTGAATCCTTAGAAACTGCTGTTCATGAAGCCACGGCAGGATTGTCAGAGACTGAACGTCAGGCTATCGTTGGCATCACCGTCGACACTACCGGCAGTACGCCTGCCATTACCGATGAGCAAGGACAGCCACTGGCACTATCAAAACAGTATGCCGAGAATCCTGATGCAATGTTTATTCTATGGAAAGACCACACTGCTGTCAAGGAAGCGGAACAAATTAATGAACTAATTGCTAAGCTGAATCTAAACTTCAATCAATACTCTGGTGGTACCTATTCATCTGAATGGGTATGGGCCAAGGTTCTACATATTTTAAAAAAAGAAACGCCACTTTGCCAGGACGCCTACTCATGGGTGGAACATTGTGATTGGATATCGGGACTGCTTGCTGGTCACATAAAACCAGAAACGATGCTTAGAAGCCGATGTGCAGCGGGGCACAAAGCCATGTGGCATGAAGATTGGGGACTACCGTCGAAAGAATATCTAAAGAAGTTACATCCTCAATTAGGTGAGATGCGTGAACATCTTTATCAGAACACCTACACTTGCGCGCAAATAGCAGGCAAACTAACAGAAGAATGGGCTACCCGCTTAGGACTAACTCCTGGTATTGCAATTGGTGTAGGTGCTATTGATGCACACATGGGAGCAGTTGGAGCTTCTGTTGCACCAGGAGTGCTTGTGAGCATCATTGGCACTTCCACATGCGACATTATGGTATCACCGAAAGAATCACTTAAAAATCCCTACATTCAAGGCATTAGTGGTCAGGTAGACGGTTCCGTGCTACCAGGATATATTGGTATTGAAGCGGGACAAGCAGCTTTCGGTGACATATTTGCTTGGTTCAAGACGATAATGTCGTGGACACTCTCAGCCGCATCTAATAAGAATGAAGCCGAAAGCATGAAAAGACAGATTCTGACTCGGTTGACCCAGGAAGCAGCTAAGATAAAACCACATGCTGCAGGACTAGTGGCACTCGACTGGATGAATGGACGCCGTACACCTAACGCAGACCAAAATCTCAAAGGTGCTATAGCAAACATTACCTTAGGAACATCGGCTCCTGAAATCTATCGCGCATTGGTAGAATCTACTGCTTTTGGTCTGAAACGTATCATAGAACACATGCGCGAGCAAGGACTTGATATCAAATCCATGAATGCTGTCGGGGGTATAAGTAAGAAGTCACCATTTGTCATGCAAATCCTCTCCGATGTCACAGAAATGCCCATCAAGATTATTAAGTCAGAAAATGCCTGTGCCCTTGGCTCTGCCATGTTTGCAGCTGTCGTATCTGGCATCTACCCAACGATTGAAGAGGCAGAGAAACACATGAGGTCTGAAGTTGAGAATGAGTATACTCCGAATCCCATGTTGAAACCAATCTATGACCAGCTCTACCAAAAATACTTAGAATTAGGTCATACAGCAGAACAATTAATTTAGAATTATATTATCAATAATAAAAGACCAAATCAAAATGAAAACCAACATCACAAGAACAAAAGCATTGCTTTTCACATTACTTTTTTGTATAAGTGCTGGTGCACAAGATTTTAATGGCCTCAACATGGGAATGGGCAACCTCTTCCGTATGTCGAAGGCAAAAACTCGCTCACTGAGTCCTGAGAACTTTAATGGCGCAAAAGGTGCTGGTGGCATGGCTGACCCCGTTAAAGACAGAGATGTACGCAACAAGGCTGTTAGTGCCCATGCTGCATCAACATTGGGAAAAGGCTGGAAGGTAAACCCATGCATTGACATTGATACTGGTGAGACCATGGTTATTGCCGATATCGACGGTCCAGGAGCTATCCAACAGATATGGATGACACCCACTGGTGAATGGCGTAAAACCATTATCCGTATGTATTGGGATGGTGAGAACAACCCTTCTGTAGAGGTGCCAGTTGGTGATTTCTTCTGCGCTGGTTGGGGAGTGTATGCGCCACTGTCTTCTATGGCTGTTTGTGTCAATCCAGGCAGTGCTTTCAACTGTTATTGGCAGATGCCATTCAGAAAGCATTGCAAGATAACAATGGAGAATCGGGATAAGAAGCCTATGCGCCTTTACTATCAAATCAACTACACGCTGACAGAGGTACCTGAAGATGCGGCTTACTTCCATGCACAGTATCGTCTGTCTGACCCAACAGTTAAAGCAGAGCATACAATCCTCGATGGCGTCAAAGGACGTGGACAATATGTAGGTACCTACATGGCCATACAGCCCACTAACAACGGCTGGTGGGGAGAAGGAGAAATCAAGTTCTTCATGGACGGGGACAAGACCTACCCCACCATTTGCGGAACCGGAACAGAAGACTATTTCTGCGGCTCGTACAACTTCGAGAACCAGAAGACACACCAGTTTGAAGAGTTCTGCACACCCTACGCGGGCATGCACCAGGTGATTCGTCCCAACGGCGTGTACATCTCGCAACAACGCTACGGCTTATACCGATGGCACATCCTTGACCCCATACGTTTTGAGAAAGACCTAAAGATAACCATCCAAGACCTGGGGTGGCGCAACGACGGTACCTATCTCGATCAGAAGTCGTTCATATCGACCGTGGCCTTCTGGTACCAAGCTGAACCTCATGCTAAGTTTCCAACGCTTCCCGCAACTAGCCGTCTCGAAATTGCAGGACCACTATAATCGGAAGCTCCTATCAACAAGCAATTACAAATGCTAACATTCACGCTCCACAACTAAGAGAAAGTGGAGATAATAATCTATTTACAATAAATTAAACCGTCATATGCGACATTTAAATCTAAATCATTATTGCAAGCGGCTGTCCGTGTTACTCCTTTGCTTCTTCATGGTGCAAGGAATAGCGTTAGCACAGAAGCCACGACTTGTCAGTGGTCGAGTCCTTGATACAAAAGGAGAGACCCTCATTGGTGTCACTGTAGCAGAAGAAGGAAATACAACCAACTCTGTCGTGACCGATGTCACAGGTACTTACCGTATCAGCCTCACCACAGCAAAACCTATTTTGAAATTCAATTACATTGGCTTCAAGGAGAAGACCGTCAATGTGGGAGCAGACAACGTCATTGACGTTGCCTTGGAAGAAGACATTTCCTCTTTGGAAGAAGTAGTCGTAGTAGGCTATGGTACCCAGAAGAAAGCGTCTGTTGTCGGTTCCATTGCCAACATTCAGCCCGAGAAACTAAACATGATGCCCAGCCGTTCACTCAGCAACAGTCTGGCCGGCTTAAGTCCTGGCGTAATAGCAGTACAGCGCAGCGGTGACCCTTGGTACAATAACTCAGATTTCTGGATTAGAGGTATCAGTAGTTTTGCTGGCAACACGCGTCCTCTTGTTCTTATTGATGGTATCGAACGCTCACTCAATGACATTGATCCTGATGAAGTAGCGTCGTTCTCCATTTTGAAAGACGCTGCTGCCAGTGCTGTTTACGGTGTACGTGGTGCCAATGGTGTGATTATGATTGAAACCAAACGCGGTGAGATAGGCAAACCGCAAGTTAACTTACGATTTGAACACTCATTCACACAGCCCGTCAAACTACCAGAATATGTAGGGAGCGTGAAATACCTCGAACTAATGAACGAGATGTATCGAGATGAAGGAAAGGATCCAATGGTATCCGAAGCTGTTTTGGAAAACTACAGAAATCGCACGGACCCAGAGTTGTATCCAGACGTTAATTGGTGGGATACCATTGCAAAAGACTACGCAGACAACACACGTGCCACATTGAACATCTCGGGCGGATCCAAACTTTTACGCTATGCATTGGTTGCAGGCTACTTCAATGAAAACGGTATTCTGGAGCGTGACAAGAGACAGGCCTGGGACTCTTCTTTGAAAGTAAACCGATACACCGTCCGCTCGAATGTTGACATCAACGTCACGAACACAACAGTGGTACGGGTCAACATCGGTGGATTCCTACAAACTCGTAATGCACCTCCTGGAGACATCACTGATTTTGAGATGTTCTATCAGGCCATGCGAATTCCACCGTATGTACACCCCGCCATCTATGCTGACGGACGAATTCCACGTGTACAATACAAGCAGAATCCCTGGGCCTGGGCCACACAAAGAGGATTCGCGAAACTGAACCATAGTAAAGTTGAAGCACTCACCTCAGTTGAACAGGATTTGAAAGCCATCACCCCAGGATTGAGTGCAAGATTGACCTTCTCTTTCGACAAATTCGCAAGCAACTCTGTGGACAGATCCAAGAACCCCGACTACTACAATCCTGCTTCCAGTAGAGATTATAATGGAAACATCGTGACAAACATCTTATCAAATGGCGAGCAATTCTTAGGCTATTCAAAAAAGGCCGACTGGGGCAACCAAAGTACATACTTGGAAGGCATGCTTAATTATAACAGAACATTCAACAATAAACACGCTGTCAACCTCATGGCTCTGTACAACCAAAAGAATTACGATGATGGTTCTTTTTTACCATTCAGAACGCAGGGTTTTGCAGGACGAGCATCTTATACATTCGAAGATCGCTATATTGCCGAATTCAACTTTGGATACAACGGCTCTGAGAACTTTGCCCCCGGCAAGCGATTCGGATTCTTCCCGGCATTCGCAACTGGCTGGATTGTCTCACAAGAACCATGGATGGAATCTCTTTCCAAGACGATATCCCTTTTGAAATTAAGAGCCAGTTGGGGTAAGGCAGGAAATAGCGATATCAGCGGCCGACGTTTCGCTTACATCTCAACAATAGAAAACACAGGCTATTACTACTATGGAACGGATGGACAGTTCTATCGCTTGGGAAGAGCTGAAGGAGACATTGGCGTACCGGATTTGACTTGGGAAAAAGTGACAAAAACCAATCTTGGTCTAGACCTCGGTCTTTTCAACAACAGCATATCCTTAAGCTTCGACGTGTTCAAGGAATGGCGCAAGGATATCTTCATGAAACGAAAGAACATCCCCGCATCTGCTGGATTCAACCGTGCGGTGTGGGCGAACTTTGGTAAGGTAGAGAACAGTGGTATTGATTGTTCCCTGAACATTAACCACCGGTTTAACCGAGACTGTCAACTGACGGCGCTGGCTAACTTCACCTATGCACACAACAAAATTACCGAATATGACGAGCCAGAGGCAATGAAAGGTACTTACCGTGCCAGGACAGGAAAACCTGTTGGCCAATTGTTCGGTCTTGTGGCAGAACGTCTGTTTGAAGAAAGCGACTTTGATGAGAACGGAAAGCTGAAAGAAGGTATTCCTACACAGAAATTCAGTGCCGAGAGTTCGCTCGGACCTGGAGACATCAAATATGTAGACCAGAATGGTGATGGTGAGATTACTGCCATTGATCAGACTGCGATTGGCGGAACCATTGACCCACAAATCGTATACGGTTTTGGAGCTACACTCAGATATAAACAATTCGATTTCGGATGCTTCTTTTCTGGCGTTGGTAAACAATATCGTATTTTGGGGGGAGAGACCTGGTTGCCGGCTTCTTCCATCGGTGCGGGCAACATCTGGTCAAATATAGATAACAGATGGACCAAGAGTAATCCCAGACAGGATGTATTCTGGCCGCGCATGAACGAGTTGACCATAGACAACAACAAGCAAGCATCAACATGGTGGTTGAAAAATATGAGTTTTCTCCGCCTAAAGAATGTTGAATTGGGTTACACTCTCCCACGCCAATGGAGTGAAAAGATTGCCATGAAGGATTGCCGCATCTTCTTAAGAGGAAGCAACCTTCTTACCTTCTCTAGTTTTAAGATGTGGGATCCAGAAGTAGGAACCACCGACGGCTTGAAGTATCCAATGATGAAAGCCGTATCTGTGGGCATCACCTTTAACTTTAACAATTAATCAAACAGAACAGTTACTATGAATATAAAGAAATATATTTTCAAGGCTTCTGTTGTTTTGGTTTGTCTGTTGGCAACGTCAAGCTGTGATTATCTTGACAAACAACCTGACGATCAATTAACAATGGATATGATTTTCTCGGACAAGATCCGCACAGAAGATTGGCTGGCCAGTGTTTACTCATCGATACCAAGCCCTATATGGGGGTACATGAAAGATCAAGGCTACAACATCATGGGCGATGACATTGTGATTCCAAATGAATGGACTCCCTATGGGTGGGCCAATGTGTATGCATTTACAACAGGAAACTGGAGTCCTACTTCAGGTTGGAATGCCAATTATTGGGTAGAACTGCCAAAACGTATCAGAACAGCTTTGCAGTTCCTGGAAAATGTACGTGTCATCCCCTCAGATGGATTGACAGAAAACTATGTCAACCAATTGAAGTATGAGGCGCGTTTTCTCATTGCCTACTACTATTCTCTAATGGTTGAGACCTATGGTGCTGTCCCTTTCAATCCAGACAAACTCTATTCTATAGGCTCATCTTCTGAGGAATTGATGACCGAACAAACCCCAGCTGACGTCATTGTAGATTGGATAGACAAAGAACTTTTAGAGGTTTCTAAACATCTGCCCGCCGTTTACGAAAGTGACCAAGATTGGGGACGCGCCACGTCTGTGATGGCTCTGGCCATGCGCGCCAAGACTTTACTGTTTGCAGCTAGTCCTCTTTTCAATGGAAATACTGACTATGCTGACTGGAAAAATAAGAGTGGTGAGAATTTAATTAACCAAACTTACTCTTCCGAAAAATGGCAGCGTGCGGCTCAGGCTTTCAAAGAAATGATTGACTTAGCAGAAGCAAGCGGATATGGCTTGTATTACGAATACAACGCCGGTGGCTCTATTGATCCTTTCATGTCATACTACAATATGTCACTCAAACGTTTCTCGGACGGTAACAAAGAGATTGTATTTGGCCGCCCGGAGAATAAAGACCTCTACAGTTGGCAGGCTCACCATCTGCCCAAAGGCGTTCGAGGCAATGCTGCCATGAATATTACTCAAGAGCTGGTCGATGCTTTCTTCATGGCGAATGGAGAAAAGCCCATACTGGGTTACCATGAGGACGGATCTCCCATGATTAACGAGAAATCAGGATATACCGAAAGGGGCTTCTCGGCTAAAGATGAGATGCGCCATACCAAATGGCCAGGTGGAGGGCCGGCAAACAAGTTCAAGGCTGATACAGGCGAAAGTCCTGTGACCTTGGTTGGTACTTACAATATGTACTGCAACCGTGAACCTCGATTCTATGTATCCGTCATTTTCAACCACGAATGGATGGGAGTGATCAACCGTCAGGTAAACAACTTGATGGGCGCAGGTCAGGATGCAGCGAATAGTTTCGACTCTCCTTGGACAGGATATAATATCAGGAAACAAATTCCTCTGGATATTTACCCACAAGAAAACAAGCACAGATACCAGCCAGGAATTCTGTATCGCATGGCTGATGCTTATCTCAGCTACGCTGAATGCCTAAACGAAACCCAAGGCAAACCTTCGGCAGAAGTGTACAAGTATGTTAATCTCATCAGAGAACGGGCTGGCTTGCCAGGCTTGAAAGAAGGACTTTCTAAGGAGCAGATGCGAGAGGCCATCCAGCACGAGCGCCGTATAGAGTTCAACTGTGAAGGCGTACGCATTGAAGACTTGCGTCGATGGAAATTAGCGGAAAAATATTTGAATGCACCGGTTTACGGGATGAACCGAACGGGATCTGTAGCAAGTGACGACCCCAACAATCCCAAGGCATACTATAAACGTTGGTATTGGAAACCACGTATCTTCACCAAGAAGATGTACATGATGCCTGTTCCACAGACACAAATGGACATCAATACTAACTTAGTTCAAGCCCCTGGTTATTAATCCTTTAGAAAAACAGTTATGAGACATTTATATAATCATTTGACAACAATCTGTTTGCTATTGATAGCAGTCTTCAGCTCTTGCTCTGACAGCGAGGACGTAAGGCCAAATGTAGACAGATTTCTCCGACTGCAACACACATCGATAACGATCAATGTCGGAGAGGAATATTTGCTCAAACCATCCGTAGATACATTAGCAGGAAAAAACTATCAACTCGTATGGTCTGTGGGCAACAGCAGTTTGGCGTCGATAGAAAAAAGCGACCAGCAAATGGGTCTGATCAAAGGCCTTCAGCCTGGAACGACAACCATCAAGGTGGAAACTGACGATCACAAATTGATGTATTTTGCAGATTTGACAGTCTTGGAAGGTGCACCCTCCTTAAAACTCTTGACCATTGGAAGTGGCCTTGCCAACCAATCTGCAAACGAAGCCTTGGTACAGATGGCTAAAGCAGCAGGCCATCCAATGGTGGTATGCAATATCTTTGAAGACAAAGCATCCTTATCCAAACACTTGAGAAACATTGCCAACAATGCCAATGCGTACGACTACAAACGCATTGACGAAACGCTCAATGCCAACAATCAACGCAATCAATCAATAAGAGATGTTGTAAACAATGAAAATTGGGATTACATTGCTATTGAAGAATGTGCCGATTCTGCAGGCTTCCAAAAGGGCTACAATGTGGCTTTGCCAGAGTTGATCAAGCAGGTCAAGGAGTGGTCAACAAATCCAAATTTGAAGATTCTCATTCATCAACCTTGGGCTTACAGCTCTACGGCCACTACTCCGGGATTCAGACAGTTTGATAATGACCAATTGAAGATGTTTAACAGCATTGTTACAGCAACCCAATCTGCAACTAATCAAGTCACTCGGATTGTTCCTGTGGGAACAGCTATCCAGAACGCACGAACTACCTATCTGGGAGAAAGTGTGATTAATGGCGACATTGCGTTAAATGCTACCTCTGGACAATACATTGCGGCCATGACATGGATAGAAGCGTTATTTGGCATTGACGTGAGTGCGTCTCCTTTGATGATTCCCCAAATGTCTGAATATGTCAATAACCTGTACAAGTTGTCTGCTCATAATGCAATCACTCACAACAAGCAGGTTACAGACATGGTAGACTTCAAGTTGGCAAACCCATTCATCTTGGAAAATCCTATCTATATTGACTTTGGTAAGGTAGCTACTCCTTTACCGTTCAATAGTTTTATTGATCCGAAAAAGCCAGTGAGCAACTTAATTGATAAAGCAGGTAACAGCACCTACTTTAATATCGAGGCGACAACCTCTTTCGGAATGTTGAACAGAAGAGAAATCTCTAACACGCTGGGATTCCCTGAAAGTGTATGTCAGGACATGTTCTTCCATGACGGCAAAAAAGCCGGACAGGGAATAGGTTCTTTCAAAGTAAGCAACTTGAATACCACCAAGAAGTATACCTTTATTTTCTATGGTGCCATCAATGACAAGAACACAGGTACCCGCTTCAAAGTGAAAGGCGTCAATGAAGGTCAGATGGACTTGTCTAACGACTACAATAAGGATAAACTGGCCATCATTGAGAACATCCAGCCCAGACAGGATGGTACGATAGACATCGAACTGTCTATGGCTCCATTCAATACACAATGGGCAGGATTCTTCGGCGTTAATGCTATGATTATTGTTCCTGAAGGCTATTCAGGCTCCTACTAAATCTTCATTGATTGGATAGGATTGGTTGCACCGTCGGCAATATTTTGCCACTGATTACGTTCTTGTAACAGCGACAAGCTTATATATGTCGACGGTGTTTTTATTTTCCAAAATAACATTATTGATTTATAATTTCAAAACATGACTAAATTATTCAAACTATTCAGCCTTGCGTGGCTATTGTTCGCTCCATTGACTGTCTTCTCACAGGAAAAATATCGCTGGGCGGACGAACTATCCTTGTTAAAAAGCATTGACAAGCTACCGCAATATCGCACAGGATCTTACGTTGAATCCTTCTCCAGCTACGACCGTACCCACGGAAACGATGATGGATTTGCAGGAACCTATTCGTTTCTTCGCAAAGAGGGCGACAAGCTGGTTATTGCAGAGATGAAAGGACCAGGAGTCATTGACCGCATTTGGACTCCCACGCCCAATGAGACCATGCTTTATTTCTATTTTGACGGCAACAAGAAACCTGGACTTCAAATAAAATTCTCAGATCTCTTCTCTGGCAAGGTTTATCCCTTCGTCAAGCCTGTCTGCGGAAATGAGGTGGGTGGATATTATTGCTACGTACCCATCACATACAAAAAATCGTGCAAGATAGTATACGACGGGCCCAAGCTGGAGTTCATTCAGATAGGCTACCGCAACCTGACAACCAAGAAGGTGGAAACCTATAACGGTCAGTTTACACAGCAGGACAAACAGCTCTTGCAAGAGGTTTGCGACCTATGGAATGCCAATGAATACAAAATGAGTCTTTTCACACAAGGTAAATCGTCTGACATCAAGACCATGGAGAAAGAAATTACCCTCCAGCCAGGCGAAACAGTCAATTGTTTCTCCCTCGACACGCCGGGCCGCATTGTCGGTATGGAGATTGATGGCGGAACAGCCTTAGAAGGTGATAACAAAGATGTTATTCTCTCAGCTTTATGGGATGGCGAATCTATCGAGGCCATCTACTCCCCCTTGCAAGATTTCTTTGGTTACGCCTTTGGACGAGGTGCCATGCGCAGCTTACTCATGGGTAAGCAAGGCAACAACAACTATTGTTTCCTGCCCATGCCCTTTGACCGTTCGGCTAAGGTGAACTTGATATACAAGAAACGCAACGAGTACCAACCTACCATCATCGCAAAGGTCAAAATTCATTACAACCAACAAGGCAGAGCCAAGGATGAAGGAAAATTCTACAGTGTTTGGAGCCGCCAAAAGACACCGATTGGAACCTATCACACTTTCTTGCATACAAAGGCTAAGGGACATTATGTAGGTACCATCTTGCAGTCACAAGGACTCAGACCTGGCATGACCCTCTTCTTCGAAGGTGACGACAGCACCCATGTAGATGGTAAGATGCGCTTGCACGGAACAGGTTCTGAAGACTATTTCAACGGTGGCTGGTATGCACTACTCGACAGGTGGGATCGTGGCATCAGCCTTCCAATTCACGGTTCGCTCGACTATTCGCTGCCCATGGCTCGAACAGGAGGATACCGTTTCCACATCAGCGACAAGATGTCGTTCGAGAAAGAAATCTATCATGGCATGGAACATGGTGGACAGAATAACGATTTTCCAGTAGACTATATATCGGTGGCTATGTTCTACGCAGACCGTCCGCTCACCACGAAGCAAGAGCCGCAAGGTGAACTGCT